>NZ_JBFAXK010000004.1:0-157602 GCF_040680715.1 Nocardia sp. NPDC051981
CCCCGCTGTCCTCGAGGCGTCCGGTCCGCCCGGATCTCGAACTCCATCGCAACCCCTCACGATCGAAGGTGTTGCGACGATCCCTAGAACCTGCCGGAACGGCGGGGGCGCGTCGTCGTATTCAGCCGATCGCGAAGCGGTTCCGCCGCGTCAGCAGGGCGCCTTGCCCATGGCCAGGATGGTGCAGCCGGTGTTCTCCGACAGCTGCCAGCCCGCGTCGGTGTGCTGCCAGCTCATCGGCACGCCGGGCATGGTGCCGTGCGGGGAGACGATGGCGACCGACGCATTGGCGGTGTCGCCGTCGGCCTGCACGCCCGAGACCGTCCAGCCGATGCTGCCGTAGTTGGCCAGGCCCCGGTTCATCGTCTCGATGTTCGAGGTGCGCGCACCGCCGTTGACCATCAGGTTCGCCTTGTCGACGGCCGGTACGGCCGGGTCGGTGAAGCGGGTCAGCGTCGACTGCAACTCGTCGGCGGAGGGCGCGGGGGTGTCGGCGCCGGCGAGGCCCGCACCCGAGGTGAGGGCGACGGCGGCCGCGGCGACGGCCAGGGACAGGCGAGCGGAACGAGCGAGCATGAACGAACGGGCCTTTCGGGACTCGAGGGGGTGGGTGGTTACTGGCAGGCCGCGCGGGCCATGCCGAGGATGGTGCAGGCGCCGGCGTCGGAGAGCTTCCACGCGCCGTCGCTGTACTGGAAGGTCATCGGGACGTCGGGCATGGTGCCGTGCGGCGAGGTCACCGACACCTTCGCGTCGGCCTTGGCCCCGTCCTGCTTGATCTCGCCGACGGTGAACCCGACCTGGTAATGCGCCAGTCCCTGGTTCATGGTGTCGATATTTCCGAGACGTTTGTCGCCGTCGACGACTAGTTTGGCCTTGTCGGCAGCCGGCTTCGCCGGGTCGGCGAAGGCCGTGAGCACGCCCTGCAGGGCGTCCGCGGTCGGCGCGGGCGCGGCGGCGGTGGCCGACACCGTGGTGGTCGAGGACGAAGAACCCTTGTCGTCGGAGCCGCAGCCGGTCACAGTTGCCGTAACGGCCGCGAAGGCCGCGACGGTAGCCACGGAAACACGAAGCGTCCGCGTGACGTTGCGCATACCAGGAGTACGACTGGTGGGAAGGAGCATCAACGGCGCCTTTCGGCTCGGTGCGGCGATTTAACTCGCCGGAAACAGGTTAGGGCAGGCTAACATGCCCGTCCGGCCTGCACGCCGCAGCCTAGATGTGATCACGACGAAACCATGTCGGAAAGCGGGAACGGTTAGAGCCCGGTAGCGTTGATAGACCGGGACTGGGAGGAGCAGCATCATGAGCCCCATCGAACATTCGGATTCGGCCGCCTGGAGGGAACTCGAGGCAGTACGCGCCGAGGCCGCTGCACTCCGGAGGCAACTCGCCGACACGCCGGATCGCACACGGGAATTGGAAGCGCGCGTCGATTCGCTGACGATTCGCAATACCAAACTGATGGACACCTTGAAGGAAGCGCGCCAGCAACTGGTCGCTCTCCGTGAGGAAGTGGACCGCCTCGGCCAGCCACCCTCGGGCTACGGCGTCCTCATCGGCGTGTACGACGATCAGACGGTCGATGTGTTCACTTCCGGGCGCAAGATGCGGCTGACGTGTTCGCCGAATATCGACACCACCACCCTCCACTACGGGCAGACCGTGCGTCTCAACGAGGCGCTGACCGTGGTCGAGGCGGGCGGTTTCGACTCCATCGGTGAGATCGGCACGCTGCGTGAGATTCTCGACGACGGGCGCCGCGCGCTGGTCGTCGGGCATGCCGACGAGGAGCGGGTGGTCTGGTTGTCCGGGCCGCTGACCGCCCTGGTCGACGTGGACGACCTCGAGGATCCGGATCGTCCGATTCGCAAACTGCGGCCGGGTGATTCGCTGCTGGTCGACACCAAGGCCGGATTCGCCTTCGAGCGGATCCCCAAGGCCGAGGTCGAGGACCTGGTGCTCGAAGAGGTGCCGGATGTCGACTACGAGGACATCGGCGGTCTCTCGCGCCAGATCGAGCAGATCCGCGACGCGGTCGAATTGCCGTTCCTGCACAAGGATCTGTTCCGCGAGTACGCGCTGCGCCCGCCTAAGGGCGTGCTGCTCTACGGTCCGCCCGGATGCGGTAAGACGTTGATCGCCAAGGCCGTTGCCAACTCGCTCGCCAAGAAGATCGCCGAGGCGCGCGGTGAGGACGCCAAGGAAGCCAAGTCGTTCTTCCTGAACATCAAGGGCCCCGAGCTGCTCAACAAGTTCGTGGGTGAGACCGAGCGCCACATCCGGATCATCTTCCAGCGGGCCCGCGAGAAGGCGTCCGAGGGCACCCCGGTGATCGTGTTCTTCGACGAGATGGACTCGATCTTCCGCACCCGCGGTTCGGGTGTCTCCTCCGATGTGGAGACGACCGTTGTGCCGCAGCTGCTCTCGGAGATCGACGGCGTCGAGGGCCTGGAGAACGTGATCGTGATCGGCGCCTCCAACCGTGAGGACATGATCGATCCCGCGATCCTGCGGCCCGGCCGCCTGGACGTGAAGATCAAGATCGAGCGCCCGGACGCCGAAGCCGCGCAGGACATCTTCTCCAAGTACCTGACGGAGACGCTGCCGCTGCACAGCGAGGATCTGCAGGAGTTCGACGGCGATCGCGGCAAGTGCGTGCAGGCCACCATCGAACGCGTGGTGGACCGCATGTACGCCGAGTCCGAGGACAACCGCTTCCTGGAGGTCACCTACGCCAACGGTGACAAGGAGGTCCTGTACTTCAAGGACTTCAACTCCGGCGCCATGATCCAGAACATCGTGGACCGGGCCAAGAAGTACGCCATCAAGTCCGTCCTGGAAACCGGCAATCCGGGTCTGCGTATCCAGCATCTCTACGATTCGATCGTGGACGAGTTCTCCGAGAACGAGGACCTGCCCAACACCACGAATCCCGATGACTGGGCCCGCATCTCGGGTAAGAAGGGTGAGCGCATCGTCTACATCCGCACCTTGGTGACGGGGAAGAACGCCAGCGCCAGCCGCGCCATCGACACCGAGTCGAACACCGGCCAGTACCTGTAAGCCGGAAAAGCCAAGGGGCTCGCATCCTTTCGGATGCGAGCCCCTTCGCACGCGTGGAGGCCGGTGCGGGTCAGCTGATCCCGGGGATGAAGCCGGGGTAGACCCAGTGCGAGACACCGCCACCTGGAGCGCCGGAGCCGCTCACGTTCGGGAAGTTGAACGGCAGCCGCTTCAGTGCGTGCGGGTTGCCGTCCGCGTCGGCCTGGACGCAGTTGGTGGTGACACCGTGGAAGCCGGAGCAGACGATGCGGGTCGAGGTGCCGTACGGCGAGGTGAGGCGGGCACGGTTGACCAGCGGGTTCCAGAAGTCGGGGTCGCCGGGGGTGAGGAAGTCATGGGTCTCGAAAACGTAGATGGGGCTGCGGTCCTGCTGGACCGGCCAGTCGTCGGCGGCCGCCGAGCCGGTCCCGAGGCCGAGGACGGCACCGGTGAGGGCGGCCGCGGTGGCCAGGCCGGTGACGCTACGGGTGATCGTGTTCATGTACCCCTCCATGGAACGTCGATTGACAGTGCGCATCGATGAGAGCATCGGTTCGTGCCGGGCGACTGTAACGGACGGCATGGTCGCGGTGGAGGCAATCGCACGCCGGGACCGTGATCACCGAGTGCCGCGCAGCCGCCGATCCTCGGTCCAGTCGACGATGAGCCGGCGCTGCCGGAACCGCCACGCGCCGCCCTCGCGGGTGAAGGTGTCGTCGTAGCGGATGTGCATGACGAAGACCCGGGAGCCGTCGGCGTCGTCGTAGACATGGGAAGCGGTGCAATAGGTTTCGCCCCGCACCTCGTCACCGGAGAAGTCCAGCAGCTGGTTGGCGATCACGTGCCGGGTGATGCGGTAGCGGTCGAGGGGCCGCATGGCCGCTTCGATCCGGGCGCGTCCCCGCACCGTCGTCGTGGGCTGCTCGCCACCCCACTCGATGACCAATGTGCCGTCCGCGGTGAAGAGTTCGGCGATCGCGGCATCGCGGCGGCGGTCGGCGTGGGAGGCGTAGCGCTCGGTCAGTTCGCGCAGGGCGAGTCGGGTTTCCAGCTGGTCCATGGGGTCTCCTCGATACGACGGGGTCGAGATCGTTCCTACTGGTCCGGGGCAGGCGTGACCCGTGATTGCCCACTGGATGGGATTCGGTGTCAGGCCCGCCGGACCCGGCGGTAGGTCGGCACGGCCACCGCGGCGGTGGCGAGATGCCGTGCCACCTCGGGGATTACGGGGTCGGCCAGGGCGGCGACGGTGAGGCGAAGGTGGTCGATGTGGGGGTGGTCGGTCACCTCGAACGGGCCGCCCGGGGCCGCTTTGATGCCGGCGGCGGCGAGGGAGATCATGGCGGCGTTCTCGTCCGCGACGGGGAACCAGAGATTGATTCCGTCGCCGCGGGGGAGACGGATGTCGTGGTGCGACAGGGATTTTCGCAGGGCGTCGGCGCGTGCGCGATAGATGTCGCGGGCCGTGGTGACGGTGGTGCGGGCGGCGTCGTCGGTGAGCATGTGCAGGAGCACCCGCTGGAGCAGCCGGCTGGTCCAGCCGGGTCCCAGCATGCGCCGTTCGAGGAGTGGGTCGAGCAGGTCGGCGGGGCCGCCGACGGCGGCCAGGCGCAGGTCCGCGCCGTGGGATTTGGAGTAGGAGCGAATGTGCACGGTGCGGGTCGGCAGGCGGGCCGCGAGGGAGCGCAGCGGCGCGTGGGTGATGCCCGAACTGTGGTCGTCCTCGACGATGACCGGCGTGCCGCCCGCGACGACCGCGGCATCGGCCAGCACGTCGGCCAGTTCGCGCACCCGCCGGGCCGACAGCGAGGCGCCGGTGGGGTTCTGAGCGCGCGGCTGGAGCAGCACGAGGGCCGGGGAGCGGGCCGCCAGGGCGGCGGCCAGCCGATCCGGACGCATACCGGATTCGTCGAGATCGATCGGAACCGGACGCGCCCCGAGCCGGGCCAGCAGGTCCAGAAACGGCGGGAAGCACGGGTTCTCGACCGCCACCGCGTCACCCAGCCGGACGTGGGCGGCGAGCAGGCGGTCGACGGCGTCGAGCGCGCCGTCGAGGATGGTGAACCGTTCGGCGCGGGCCGGCCAGTCCGCGCGAACGGCGGCCTCGAGCTCGGGGAGCACGGCCTCGCCGAGGTAGGTGGCCGACAGGTCGTCGATGCGGCCGTCGTCGCCGAGACCGCGCAATGCGGCGGTGAGGTCGGGGAGCAGCGCCGGATCGGGGGTGCCGCGTGAGAGGTCGATGCGGAAGACGCTGTCGGAGTGGGGGTGGAGGCGTTGATAGCGTCCGGCGGCGGGCGTGCGCGGGGCGTGCGGCACGTCCTGGACGAAGGTACCCGCCCGGCCGCGCGCCACGATCGCCCCGGCGGCCGCCAGCGCCCGCCATGCCTGATTGACCGTCACGGGGGAGACCTTCAGCTCCCGGGCCACCTCGCGCACGGTGGGCAGCCGGGTGCCGGGTGCCAGCGCGCCGGAACGGATCCGCTGGCCGATTCCGGCCGCGATCCCGGCCGCGGTGCGGTCGTGTGCGGCGGCGGCGAGATCGGCGGCGGATTCGGCGGTCACAGACTCAGTGTGCGAGCGGGACTGGGGTGGCTCCGACGGGTGTGCCGGAGGTTTTACGGTCACGAAATCGTTTCCTTCATCTTGTAACACAAGCGAATTCGTTTCAGGTGCAGTATCACAAACTATGGCGATTGTTCGAGCGGCGCTGGTGCAGACGAGCTGGACCGGCGACAAAGAGTCAATGATCAAAGCGCACGAGGACTACGCGCGGCAGGCTGCTGCGGCGGGGGCCAAGGTGATCTGCTTCCAGGAGCTGTTCTACGGGCCGTACTTCTGCCAGGTCCAGGACACCAAGTTCTACGACTACGCCGAATCGGTGCCGGGCCCCACCGTGGAGCGGTTCGCGGCGCTGGCCCGCGAGCTCGGCCTGGTGATGGTGCTGCCCGTCTACGAGCAGGAGCAGCCGGGACTGCTGTACAACACGGCGGCGGTCGTGGACGCCGACGGGACCTACCTCGGTAAGTACCGCAAACACCATATTCCGCAGGTCCACGGGTTCTGGGAGAAGTTCTACTTCCGCCCCGGCAATCTGGGCTGGCCGGTCTTCGACACCGCCGTCGGCAGAGTCGGGGTCTACATCTGCTACGACCGGCACTTCCCCGAGGGCTGGCGAGCGCTGGGCCTGGCCGGAGCGGAGATCGTGTTCAATCCCTCGGCTACCTCGCGCGGACTGTCGAGCTACCTGTGGAGGCTGGAGCAGCCCGCCTCGGCGGTGGCCAACGAGTACTTCATCGGGGCCATCAACCGGGTGGGCATCGAGGAGTACGGCGACGACGACTTCTACGGCACCAGCTACTTCGTCGACCCCGAGGGACAGTTCGTGGGTGAGGTCGCCTCCGACACCGCCCCCGAGCTGGTGGTCCGCGACCTGGACATGGAACTGATCAATGTGGTGCGCGACCGCTGGGCCTTCTATCGGGATCGGCGTCCGGATGCCTACGGAAAGCTGGTGGAGCCGTGAGCACGACGTTCATCCACGGCGGAATCGTGGTGTCCGCCACCGGATCCCAGTCTCTCGACGTCCTCATCGACGGCGAGACCATCGCCGCGGTGGTGCAGCCTGGATCCACCGCGCTCGGCGCCGACCTGGCCGCCACCGCCGACACCGTCATCGACGCCACCGGCAAGTATGTGATCCCCGGCGGCGTCGACGGCCACACCCACATGCAGCTGCCGTTCGGCGGCACCGAGGCGTCGGACACCTTCGAGACCGGCACCCGCGCCGCCGCGTGGGGCGGTACCACCACCATCGTCGACTTCGCGGTGCAGAAGCCGGGCGAGCGGGTCCAGGACAGCCTGGCGCTGTGGCACGAGAAGGCGGCCGGAAACTGCGCCGTCGACTACGGGTTCCATCAGATCGTCGGCTCGGTGGACGCCGAATCCCTCAAGGGCATGAGCGAATTGGTGTCCGAGGGTGTCACCAGCTTCAAGCTGTTCATGGCCTACCCGGGCGTGTTCTACTCCGACGACGGCCAGATCCTGCGCGCCATGCAGACCGCGGGCGAGCTCGGCGCCCTGCTCATGATGCACGCCGAGAACGGGATCGCCATCGATGTGCTGGTGGAACAGGCGCTTTCGCGGGGTGAGACCGCGCCGTACTACCACGGCCTCACGCGCCCGTGGCAGATGGAGGCGGAGGCCACCCACCGCGCGATCATGCTGGCGCAGTTGACGGGCGCCCCGCTCTACGTCGTCCACGTCTCCGCCAAGCAGGCCCTGGAACAGATCGCGCAGGCACGGGGCAAGGGCCAGAACGTCTTCGGCGAGACGTGTCCGCAGTACCTGTACCTCTCGCTCGAGGAGAACCTGGGCGCACCGGGTTTCGAGGGCGCGAAATGGGTGTGCTCGACACCGCTGCGGGCCCGTGCCGAAGGTCATCAGGACGAGCTGTGGCGCTACATCCGCACCGGCGACGTCAGCACCGTGGCCACCGACCACTGCCCCTTCTGCATGAAGGATCAGAAGGAGCTCGGCCTCGGCGATTTCAGCAAGATTCCCAACGGGATCGGCGGCATCGAGCACCGCGTGGACCTGATGTTCCAGGGCGTGAAGGACGGCCGCATCTCCCTCGAGAAATGGGTGGAGGTGTGCTGCACCGTCCCGGCCCGCATGTTCGGGCTCTACCCGCGCAAGGGCGTCATCAGCCCCGGCGCGGACGCGGACGTGGTGATCTACGACCCCCACGGGCACACCAGCATCGGCCTGGGCAAGACCCACCACATGAACATGGACCATTCGGCCTACGAGGGCTTCGAGATCGACGGGCACGTGGACACCGTGCTCTCGCGCGGCCGGGTGATCGTCGACGCGGGGCAGTACCTGGGCAGTGCCGGCCACGGCCGGTACGTCAAACGCGGCCTGTCCCAGAACCTCATCTGACGAACCCGAGCTACGAGGGGAGAGTGCCGCATGGACATCGGTGTGGTGCTGCAGTGCACGCCGCCCGCGTCGCGGGTGGTGGAACTGGCGAGAATCGCTGAGACACACGGGTTCTCGCATGTGTGGACCTTCGATTCGCACCTGCTGTGGCAGGAGCCCTACGTCATCTACAGCCAGATTCTCGCCGCGACCCGCAAGGTCATGGTGGGCCCGATGGTGACCAACCCGTCCACTCGTGACTGGACCGTCACCGCCTCCACCTTCGCCACCCTCAACGACATGTTCGGCAACCGCACCATCTGCGGTATCGGCCGCGGCGATTCGGCCGTCCGCACCCTGGGCGGGCGGCCCGCCACCCTGGCGACCCTGCGCGAATCCATCGACGTCATCAGGGAATTGGGCAACGGCCGCAGCGCGCACTTCGGCGACACCACCGTCCGCTTCCCGTGGGCGCGGGACTCCCGGCTGCCGGTGTGGGTCGCCGGATACGGTCCGCGCGCCCTGGATCTCACCGGCGAGGTGGCCGACGGGTTCATTCTCCAGCTCGCCGACCCGGACATCACCGCCTGGACCATCGCCCGCGTCCGGGCCGCCACCGAACGCGCGGGCCGAGACCCGGGGGAGGTGACCATCTGCGTGGCGGCACCCGCCTACATCACCGACGGCACCGTCGGATCGCTGAAACACGCACGCGAGCAATGCCGCTGGTTCGGCGGCATGGTCGGCAACCACGTCGCGGACATCGTCGCCCGCTACGGCTCCGATTCCGAGGTGCCCAAGGCGCTGACCGACTACATCGCCGGGCGGCGCGGCTACGACTACAACGTGCACGGCAGGGCGGGAAACGTGCACGCCGAGTTCGTTCCCGACGACATCGTGGACCGCTTCTGCATTCTCGGCACCCCGGACGAGCACCTGACCCGGCTGCGCGAGCTCGAGGCCCTGGGTGTCGACCAGTTCGCGGTCTACCTGCAACACGACGCCAAGACCTCCACCCTCGAGGCCTACGGCGAAGCCGTCCTGCCACGCCTGGCGCATCCGATCGAGGCGACGGTGACCGGATCGTGAGCGTGACGACGACCGACCTACCGTCCCCGAGCAGTACCGAGCCGAAGGAATTCTCGTTCACCCGCACCACCCTCGCGGGCCGTGGGCGCGGATGGCGGCTGCTGTATCCGATCGTGGCCTTCGCCCTGCTCATCGCGATCTGGGAGCTGGTGAAGGCGCTGGTTCCGGCCAATGGCGTGAGCATCGGGAACCAGCGCGTCCTGCCCCGCACCTCCGACGGCGCGCTGCCGCATTCCTGGGCGGTGCTGACCGTGCTGGGGGAACGGGACGGGAAGACCACCGTCGGCGCGACCCTGTTGCGTACGGCGGGCTTCACGCTCGAACTCGCGCTGCTGGCGCTGGCGCTGGGCACGGTGGTCGGTGTCGCGCTGGCGGTGCTCATGCAGCGGTTCTCGTGGGTCGAGCGCGGGCTGCTGCCGTATGTGATCGTCTCGCAGACCGTTCCGCTGATCGCGCTTGCCCCGCTGGTGGCGGGGTGGGGCGGCAAGATCGTCATCGCGGGCCGGCCGTGGCAGCCGTGGATGAGCATCGTGGTGATCGCGTCCTACCTCGTGTTCTTCCCGGTCGCCATCGGCACGCTGCGCGGATTGCAGTCTCCGGCACGGGCTTCGGTGGAGCTGCTGCACAGCTGCGCGGCGGGATGGTGGGCCACCCTGATACATCTGCGGTTGCCCGCGGCGGTGCCGCACATCCTGCCCGCCCTGCGGCTGGGCGCCGCCGCCGCGGTGATCGGCTGTGTGGTGGCCGAGATCTCGACCGGCACCGCGGGCGGGATCGGCCGCCAGATCATCGTCTTCTCCCAGCAGTCGACCGGCAATGCGGCGCGGTTGTACGCCGCGGTGATCGCGGCGGCCCTGTTGGGGGTGGTGCTCACCGGATTGGTCTCGCTCGCCGAGGTGCTGCTGCGCCGCTATGCCCGGCCCGGCCACACCGCGGGAGCGACCCGGTGACCATCGCTCTACCCGTTCGTTCGTTCGGAGGTACCCCGTGACCGTCGAGACATCCGCGGCCGCACCGGAACCGGCGGTGGCCGCGGCCATACCCGCCGTCGAGTTGCGTGGCGTCGGCAAGATATTCGCCGCCGGCGCGGTGACCGCGCTCGAGGACGTGAGCCTGCGCGTCGCGGCGGGTGAATTCGTTTCCCTGATCGGCCCGTCCGGGTGCGGCAAGTCGACGCTGCTGCGGATCGTGGCCGACCTGGAGCAGCCGAGCTCGGGAACCGTTGTGGTGCACGGGAAGACGGCCAGGCAGGCCCGGCTCGATCAGGAGTACGGCATCGCCTTCCAGCAGGCCGGACTGCTGGATTGGCGGACGGTGCAGGAGAACGTCGAACTGCCGTTGCAGCTGCACGGGGTGCGCAGGGCCGAAAGGCGCTCCCGCAGTGCCGAACTGCTCGAGATCACCGGCCTGACCGAATTCGCGCGGCGCTTCCCGGCCGAGCTGTCCGGCGGCATGCAGCAGCGCGTCGCCATCGCCCGCGCGCTGGCCCGCAAACCACCGCTGCTGCTCATGGACGAGCCGTTCGGCGCGCTCGACGAGATGACCCGCGAGCGCATGCAGGGCGAACTGCTGCGCATCGCCGAAGAGACCGGCGCCGCAGTGGTTTTCGTCACGCACTCGATCCCGGAGGCGGTCTTCCTCTCCGACCGCGTGGTGGTCATGACCCCGCGTCCCGGGCGCATCACCGAGGTGCTGGCCACCGGCGGCCGGGACCGCCACAGCGATGACGAGGTCCGGTCCAGCGAGGAATTCTTCACCGCTGTGGCCGCGGTCCGCGCCGCCCTGCATGAGGGGCACGGCGGCGCAGGCACGCCGAAAAGCGCCGCCGGACGGGACATGCGATGACCCGCGTGCTCCGATCCTGGTTGCCGCCAGTGCTTTTCGGCGTCGCCCTGCTGGTGCTGTGGCAGGTGCTGACCGTCGCGGCGGGCGTCCCGTCGTTCCTGCTGCCCGCGCCCAGCGCCATCGGCCAGGTGTTCGCCGACAATCACCGCGCCATCCTGGAGGCCGCCCTGGCCACCGGGAAGAACGCGCTGGCCGGCCTGCTCGCCGGTGCGGTGCTCGGCATGGCCGCCGCCACGGTGGCCGTGCGCTTCCGGGTGGTCGACGGGGTGCTCGGCGCGCTGGCGGCCGGCGCGGCGGCGGTGCCCATCGTGGCGCTGGCGCCGCTGCTGAACTCCATGTACTCCACCACCACCGACCTGCCGCGCCGGCTGGTGGCCACCATCGTCGTGTTCTTCCCCGTCTTCGTCAGCACCACCCGGGGATTGCGTCAGGTCCCGCGGGTGCACGAAGACCTCATGACCGCCTACGCCGCCACCGGCTGGCAGATCACCCGCACCGTGCGCCTGCCCGCCGCGCTGCCGTACCTGTTCACCGGTCTGCGCATCGCGGCGCCCGGTGCGGTGATCGCGGCGATCATCGCCGAATACTTCGGCGGTCTGCAGCACGGCCTGGGCAGCCGCATCACCTCCGCGGCGGCCAATACCGCCTATCCGCGCGCCTGGGCCTACGTGGTCGCCGCCATGATCCTCGGCCTGGTGTTCCTGGCCGCCGTGTTGCTGCTCGAACAGCTCACCCGCAGACCCCGCACCATCCCTGGGAGATCGAAATGAGAAGTGCCACCCGCAGATTCCGCATCCGGGCCGTGCTGGCCGCCGCCACCCTGGCGGTGGCGGCACTGTCCGGATGCAGCACCACCGACAATTCCCCGACCACCGCCGACGGGCTCACCAAGGTCAAGCTGCAACTGCAATGGTTCAAGCAGGGCCAGTTCGCGGGCTACCTGGCCGCGCAGTCCCAGGGCTACTACAAGGAGCAGGGTCTCGACGTCCAGATCCTCGACGGCGGCACCGATATCGTGCCCCAGACCGTCCTGGCCCAGGGACAGGCCGACTACGCGATCGCCTGGGTGCCCAAGGCCCTGGCCTCCCGGGAGGCCGGTGCGGGCATCACCGATGTCGCCCAGATCTTCCAGCGCTCCGGCACCAAGCAGGTGTCGTTCAAGAGCGCGGGCATCAACGGCCCCGCCGACCTGAAGGGCAAGAAGGTCGGAAACTGGGGCTACGGCAACGAATTCGAACTCTTCGCCGGCATGACCAAGGCGGGCCTGGACCCCGCCAAGGACGTCACCCTGGTCCAGCAGCAGTTCGACATGAACGCCTTCCTCGCCCACGACATCGACGCCGCCCAGGCCATGTCCTACAACGAGTACGCGCAACTGCTCGAGGTGAAGAACCCCGCCACCGGAAAGCTGTACACGGCAGACGATTTCGCCACCATCGACTGGAACGATCAGGGTGTGGCCATGCTCCAGGACGCCATCTGGGCCAACACCGACAAGCTGAAGGACGCCAAGTACGCCGATCAGACGGTGAAGTTCATCGCCGCCTCGCTGAAGGGCTGGGCCTTCTGCCGCGACAACGTGGACAAGTGCCGCGATCTGACCGTGGCCGCCGGGTCGACCCTGGGCGCGAGTCATCAGCAGTGGCAGATCACCGAGGTGAACAAGCTGATCTGGCCGTCTCCGAGCGGAATCGGGATGATCGACCAGGCGGCGTGGGACCGCACCGTCTCGATCGCGAAGACCACCCGTAACCAGGAGGGTAAGACGGTCCTCACCAAGGATCCCGACGCCGCCGCGTACAGCGTCGAGTACGTCACGAAGGCCCTGGACCAGTTGAAGTCCCAGGGTGTCGATGTCACCGGTGGTTCCTACGTCGCACAGCCGGTCACCCTCGCCGAGGGCGGGAAGTAGCGCCTTCCGTCCATTATGTGGCGTAAGTCACAATTTTATCAAACCGATATAAACCCAGGTGGAACACGTTCTACCGTATAGCTCTCGTCGGGTTCGGAAAATGTTTCCCCGGGAAATGGGTTCCCCTCGAATGTGAACCGTGCATGATTCACATGCCCGACATGTCATTTGAAAGATGAGGAGTACCCCGTGTCCGGATCCGCTTCGGATTTCCTGGCTCAGGTTCTGATCAAGACCATCCAGGGTCTGTTCAGCGGCAGTGCCGGCGGCACCACGCCGACCGCCTGAAACCGCTGTAGCACGACGGCCCATCGAATCGCGCGGGATTCGGTGGGCCGTCGGCGTTCGTGGGCTCAGCGCAGCAGGTCCGGGATGAGCACCCGGGTGTCGGGCACGAACGGCCACGCCGGGTTCTCCAGATGCGACCGCAGCTCCTCGTCGGACCACCACCAGCCGTCGGCGATCTCCTCCGGCTGATGCCGGATCGGCCCGTCGTAGCGCAGCTCGTAGGCGAACAGATGGCAGCGCATCGGCCGCCCCGCCCACTCGCCGTCCCAGGACGCGCTCGCCAGCGGCAGCGGCCGATCGTCGTGCGGGCCCAGTTGGATGCCCAGTTCCTCGCCCAGCTCCCGGACCGCCGCGGCGGCCGGTTCCTCGCCCGGATCCAGCACACCGCCCGCCAGGCAGTCGTGCATGCCGGCGAAAACGGCTTTGGTATCGGTCCGCTTGTGCACGTATACCTTCGATCCGTCGCCCGAGCGGACCAGCACGCCCGCACTGGCGTGCCACAGGCCCTCGGCGTACACCACCGCGCGCTCCTGGGCGCCGATCTCACGACCGGCGGCGTCGTACACCGCGATCATCTCCGGCATGGACCGGGCTCTCCTTCCTGCCGCGCCGCGGGACCCGGCGCCCTGCTGTGCACAGTAGCGATGCCGCGCGGGCTCCCGGCTACCGGCGTAGCCTCAGGGGCGCAACCGTTTTCGTCAGGGAGGACGAGATCATGCCGCTGCCGCAGGTACTCGCGAGGATCAATCGGCGGGTCAGCAACCCGGTCCTGGGGGTCGGGGCCCGGGTGGCGCCGTTCTTCGGGATCGTGATCCACCGCGGTCGTCGGTCCGGGCGTGTCTACCGGTCCCCGGTCATGGTCTTCGAGCGCGACGGCGGCTACCGCATCGCCCTGACCTACGGACGGGACGTGGACTGGCTGAAGAACATTCGGGCGGCGGGGACCTTCGAGTTCGAGACCCGCGGGCACACGATGACCCTCACCGATCCGGTGGTCGGCCACGACGCCTCCGCCTCGTGGGCCCCGCCGCTGGTGCGTCAGGTACTGGTGGGCCTGAACGCCGAGGACTATGTCCAGGCCCGGCGCGCCGACTGACACCCGGCAGGCGGCTCGGCACACGTGAGTGGGCGGATCAGCGCACGGTGAGCCGAATGATCACACAACCCTGCTGCCAGCTCTGGTAGGCATCGGCGAGGTTGGGATTGCCCGCCGTGTCGACGCCCATGCCGTTGAACTTGGCCCACTGCTTGTTGTCGCGGGCGATGACCTCCGACAGCCGCACCACCGATTCGGCATCGGTGACCACCTCGGCGTCGGCAGTGTGCCTGGTCCCGCCGAAGGACACCTCGATGGGCACGCCCTTGCGGACATTGCTGACCCACGGATGCTTGGCGGTGCCGACCAGGATGTCGCCGTCGTGGCGGGTGTAGGCGACGGGTACGTCGTAGTGCCTGCCCGATTTGCGGCCCACCACATGCAGCACGCACAGCCGCTTGCCGACCTGGGCGGAGAGCACCGGCACTCGCAGCAGGCCGCGAATGAAGGTATTGAGCAGGTTCTGATAGGACGGGATCGTCTCCGGCCCGGTGGTGGTCGGGGTCCCGTAGGGATTGGTCTCGGGGGTTCGGTCGGTCATGCCGTCCTCCTTCGCTGAAACGCGTTGTGCGGCAGTCACATCGGCATCGAGTATAGATCTCGTGTCGCCGTGTCCGGAATTTGCTGGAAATAAGCTGTAGATTCCGGAGTGTTCGCATCATGACCCGTCGGCGAGGAGTGCGCGTTGACCGATGTGATGAATCGCCCAGCTCGGCCGCTCGGTGCCGGACGGCACGCCAAGGCCGAGGAACGCCCGCCCATGGCGCGGTGGACCGTCGCGGCTGTCGCGGTGCCGGCGGCAGTGGTGCTGCTGTTGTCGGCGAGCCGGTACGGGTATTTCGGGGACGAGCTGTACTTCCTGGCCGCGGGCCGGCGGCCCGCGTTCGGGTACGCCGATCAGGGGCCGGTGCTGCCGCTGCTGGCGTGGCTGATGGACAGCCTCGCGCCCGGATCGTTCTTCGTGCTGCGGCTGCCTTCGGTCGCGTTGACGGTGACCGCGATCGTGCTCTGCGCCATGCTCGCGCGGGAATTCGATGGCGGCCGGTGGGCGCAGCTGCTCGCCGCGATCGGATACGCCAGCTCGCCGTTCTTGCTGTTGCAGGGGACCATGCTCACCACCAATGCCGTCGACACCGCACTGTGGGTGATCATCACCTGGCTGGTGGTGCGCTGGGTGCGGACCCGCGACGACCGCCTGCTGCTGGCCGCCGCCCTGGTCACCGCGCTGGATATGCAGGTGAAGTGGCTGATCCCGTTCTTCTGGATCGCGGTCGCGGCGAGCAGCCTGCTGTGCGGGCCGCGCGAGCTGGTGCGGCGGCCGCTGCTGTGGGTGGGCGGGGCGATCGTGGTGGCCGCCACGGTGCCGGAACTGATCTGGCAGGCCCGGCACTCCTGGCCGCAGCTGAAGATGGGCGGGGTGATCGGATCCGAGCAGGGGATCCTGGGCGGCCGGCTGTTGTTCGTGCCGATGTCGGTGAGCCTGGCGGGATATCTGGGCGCCCTGCTGCTCTTGTGGGGACTGTGGGTGCTGTTGCGCTGGGATGTGCTGCGGCCCTACCGGTTTCTGGGTGTCACCCTGCTGCTGTTGTACGCGGCGTTCCTGATCGCTGGCGGGCGGATCTACTACGCGGCGGGCATGTACGGGGTGCTGATCGCGGCGGGCGCGGTCGGCGTGGTCGGCACGGCCGAGCGGATCGGCCTGGTTTGGCGCCGGGCGCTCACCGTATGCGTGGCCGTATTGGCGCTGGGCGCAACGGTTTTCACGCTCCACTCGGCCCCGTGGCGGCCCGCCGATCAGGTGCATCCGCCCCGTGACGACGCCGAGGCCGCCATCAGTATCGGCGTGTACGGCTCCTTCGGGTGGCATGAGCTCACCGACGAGGTGACCCGCGCCTACCGGGCGCTCACCCCGGCCGAGCGCGCACACGCGGTCATCATCACCGACACCTACTGGCAGGCGAGCGCGCTCGACGAGCTCGGCCGAGACCGGCTACCGCCGCTGTACAGCCCCGGTCGCGGCTTCGGCTACTTCGGCGCCCCGCCCGGCGATGCCACCGTGGTGCTGGCCGTCGGCAGCTCCGAGGCGGTGCTGCGCAGCCAGTTCGGGCACGTCGAACCCGTCGGCAAGGTGGACACCAGGCTGGGCTTCAAGGGCAATACCCAGGACGTCACCATCTGGAAGTGCACGGGCCCGAAGCAGCCGTGGTCACAGGTGTGGCCGAACTGGATGCACCTGTAGCGGCGCGCAGCGGGACGACCGTGGGCGCGGGCCCCTCGCCGAGCGGCAGACCTCGAGTCTGTCAGCGTGTCACGGGGGTCGATCTTCGCGGGCTGGCAGCGGCGTCCGCAAGCCGCGCCCGCCGAATCGGCGCAGCGCCGACCTTGCGCCCTCGGCTGTCCGGTTCAGTGCGTGAACGAGTCCGCCGATCCGAGTGGAACCACCAGCGCCGAAGGAGCTGGATGTGCAGGTCGTCGATGACGCCGGTGACGGCGGCGGTGAGCGCGCTGGTCACCGCCCCGTAGGTGGTGAAGTTGACGACGACCGGGAACTCGCCCGCCGCCCGCTGCCCGGTCGCCGGATCGGTCGGGTAGCGCACCACGGCCTGCAGCTGGGTGCCATCGGAGAGCGGAACGACCTGTCCCAGTTGATAACCCACCCCGTACCGCTCGGGAGTCGGCTGATAGCCGCTCGGAGTCCGAAGTTCACCCGCGTCGGGCACCGCACAGAATACCGGCGCGGCCCCGGCAGGGGTGGTTGGACGTGACGGTCATGGCCAGCACGGAGAAACCGGCCACGGCCCACGGGGCCAGACGGCAGCGAAGCGGCCGGAAGAAGCTACTCAACGATCTACCTCTGCGGATGGTCGGGAGGCCGCGGTCGGGTCCGCCGGATCTCCGGCGTCCCGCACGACCTCATCGTCGGAGTTCAGCAGACCGCACTGCGCCCGCGCGCCGCTACCGGCAATCGCCGAGACCGTGGCACAGGCCATTGTGCATATGTCCAAGCGGCTGTGCATATGTCCAAGCGGCGGGGCCGGTGAATCATGCAGACCCGCAACGAGGATGCGTCGCGGGCCGGTTCGGGGGGATTACGGTGCGAAGCAGGCGATTTCGAGCCGCCGGGCGATGCGGGCGGCCGACAGCGTCATGGCGTCGGTCGGGCGGTGCGGATCCAGGCCCGTCAGTTCGTGCACCCGGGCCAGCCGGTAGGTGACGGTATTGCGGTGGATGGTGAGCAGCCGGGCGGTGGCCAGCTGATTGAAGCCGGTGTCCACGAAGACCTCCAGGGTCTCCGCCAGCAACGGCTGGGAATCCAGCGGCGCGAGCACGGCCGCCAGCCCCGCGCGGGCGGAACCACCTGCGGCGACGGTGTATTCGAACATGAGATCCGGGCGGCGGCAGACCGGCTGGGGGCGGTCCAGGCAGCGGCCGAGCTCGGCCAGCAGGCGAGCCTCGGCAAAGACCGCGGGAACCTCCGCGTGCGACGCGGCGGTGGCGACGCCCACCCAGAACGGTGCGGGCGGGCCCATCCGGGACAGCGGCGCCTCGGGCTGTGGCGTGGGCCGCGCGGGACCGGGCAGGCGGCTGGTCAGTGCGGTCAGTGTGGCGGTGCCGTCGTCGCCGGGTTGCAGCGGCAGCAGCGCGGTCCAGCCACCGCTGTCCAGCCGCAGGAACACACCCGGAATGGACTCGATGCGATGCCGCAGCTCGCCGGTGTCGGCGCTGCGGGTCGTGCCCAGCCGGAACGCCGCGACCAGGAACGCGTCCGGCACCGTGATGGCCGGTTCGTCCGCCCATTCGATCGGGTCGCGGCCGGCGAGCAGCGCGTCGGCGATGGCGCGGCGGCGTTCCAGCAACTCCCAGCGCGGATCGTGCGCGCGCTGCACGCACGCGGTGGCGATGCGGGTGGTGAGCAGCGTGATGTACCGCAGCAGCGACACCGCGGCGTCCTCGAGCAGCTCCCGCTCCAGCTCGGAGGCGGTGTCCTTCAGACGAGACCACAGGTATTCCGCGCCCGTGCTGTAGCGGCCCAGCACTTGCTCGAGGGATTCACCGTCGTGGACCCGGCTCAGCGCGATCTGCACGACCTCCTGGGTGTCCTCCGGCGAGGGCGCGCGGCCGGAGCGCATGAACTCGAAGAACAGATCCACATTCAGGCTGATGCCGCGTTCGAAACCGCCGGCCACCAGAGGTTCGGGCAGGGTGCGGTAGCGCGGCATCGAGGCCGGTGCCTCCGCGCGCGCCACGACCGCGCGCCGGTACAGCTCCTCGAGCGTTCGGTCCCGCAATCGCGCCTGCATCACTCTCCTACTACCCGTACAGCGAGTCGATAGTAGCGGCGTACGTGGTAGCTATCGGTTTGCGTCTGAGTTTCCCGGTGGCCGTGAGGTGATCACTGCCAGGGGTCCACACCTCGGGCAGCACCGCGAACCTCTTGATCTGTTCGACTCGCGAGAGCTTGCTGTTCGCCGCGTCGATGCCCTCCTGCAGGGATTTCAGCACCCGCGGGTGCGCGGCCAGGGCCGGCAGACTCCGATCGGTCAGCTGATGGCGTTCGGCCAAGGCGGCGGCCAGCGGCCGGCCCACCGTGCCGATCTTGATGCGTTCGGGGCGGTCCACGGTCGCGCCCGCGGCGCACTCGGTCATGCCGTAGCCCTCGCACAGCGGCAGGCCCAGGCCCAGGAAGAACTCGTGGGTGCCGCGCGGGATGGGCTCGGAGCCGGTGACGGCGATCCGGATGCGGTCCATGCCCAGCTGTGCGTGAATCCTGGACAGCACTAGGCGATCCGCGAGCCGGGACCGCACGGTGTCGAGCACGCTCCGCGCGCGGCCGTCCGACGCGGCCCGCGCTCACGCCCGGCCGGTGCGGATGGCCCAGCCGATGAGCAGCCGCTACAGCGGGCCGGTCTCGGCGGCGCCCCGTTCCTCCAGTGCCGCTTTGACTTTCACCCACACCCGGGGCACGCCAGGAACACCGTCGGACGCACCTCGGTGAGCGCGCCCGCCACCTGCCGCGGATCCGGGCAGGTGGTGATCTCGCCGCCGGTCAGCATGGACAGGTAGTGCGCGAACCAGTGATTGGCGGCGTGCGCGTCGGGCAGATAGGAGACCACCTTGTCGGCGGGGGAGCCGCCGCCGAATGATTTCGCAAGATGTGGGTAACTCCGGGGGTACGTCCGGAATTCGGCCACAGCCCGACCGCCGGCACGCGTGCAGGACGTTCGACGGCTCTCTGCGGTGCGCTGAAGTCTCGGGGAGGCGGCAGTGCTCTGGTAACACAGTCTCATTCGCGTCCATCCCCGAATGCCTGCGACGTATCGTGTTAGCACGAACAGGACCGCCGGACCCCGACCGGGCCGTCCGATCGGGTAGGCGTGCGTGGCCCGAGGAGCGAGCGGTGATCACCCCTACCATCAACGGAGTTCAGAGCTATATCGACGTCGAGGAAGTCGAATACGTCGACATCCGATTCTGCGACGTCCCCGGTATCCAGCAGCATTTCTCGATCCCGGCGAGCATGTTCGGCGCGGATCTGGTCGAGAACGGCATCGCCTTCGACGGTTCGTCGGTGCGCGGCTTCCAGGCCATCCACGAGTCCGACATGCTGCTCCTACCGGATCTGCGCACCGCGCAACTGGATTCGTTCCGCGCCGCCAAGACCCTCAACATCAGCTGCTTCGTCCACGACCCGCACACCCGTGCCGCCTACAGCCGCGATCCCCGCAATGTGGCCCGCAAGGCCGAGGAATACCTACGCTCCACCGGTATTGCCGACACCGCCTACTTCGGGCCCGAGGCCGAGTTCTACATCTTCGATTCGGTGCGCTACGACACCGCCATGAACGGGGCCTTCTACGAGGTGGATTCGTCGTCGGCCGACTGGAACACCGGCCGGCGCACGAATCCCGACGGCACCCCCAACCGCGGCTACAAGGTCCGGCCCAAGGGCGGCTATTTCCCGGTCGCCCCGTATGACGCGGACGTGGACCTGCGCGACCGCATGTGCACCCATCTGCAGCGCGCCGGATTCGAATTGGAGAAGGGGCATCACGAGGTCGGCACCGCCGGGCAGGCGGAGATCAACTACCGGTTCAACACCCTGCTCGCCGCCGCCGACGACCTGATGCTCTACAAGTACATCGTCAAGAACACCGCCTGGGAGTCCGGCAAGACCGTCACCTTCATGCCCAAACCGCTGTTCGGCGACAACGGATCCGGCATGCACGTGCACCAATCCCTGTGGAAGGAAGGCTCACCGCTGTTCTACGACGAGGCCGGCTACGCGGGCCTGTCCGATCTGGCCCGCCACTACATCGGCGGCCTGCTGCACCACGCGCCGTCCCTGCTGGCCTTCACCAACCCCACGGTGAACTCCTACAAGCGCCTGGTGCCCGGATTCGAGGCGCCGGTGAATCTGGTCTACAGCCAGCGCAATCGCTCCGCCGCCGTGCGCATTCCGGTGACCGGCACCAGCGCCGGCGCCAAGCGCCTCGAATTCCGCTGCCCCGACTCCTCCGGCAACCCGTACCTGTCCTTCGCCGCCATGATGATGGCCGGGCTCGACGGCATCACCAACAAGATCGAGCCCGCCCTGCCGGTCGACAAGGACCTCTACGAGCTAACCCCGGAGGAGAGCGCCGAGGTCACCCAGACCCCCGGCAGCCTCGAACAGGTCATCGACCGGCTCGAGGCCGACCACGACTACCTCACGCGGGGCGGGGTTTTCACCGACGACCTGATCGACACCTGGATCCGCCTCAAGCGCGACGCCGAGATCGCCGAGATCAACGTCCGCCCCCACCCGTACGAGTTCGAGCTCTACTTCGACGTGTAAACCTGAACTGCACGAACACAACTGATTCCCGGGCTCGGTACGCAGTGGTCGGAAAACGAAGCGGCGGTGGCCATCAGTGAATGATGGCCACCGCCGCTTCGTGTGCTGTATGTCCCCTTCGGCAACCGCGCTTGTCTCCTTGCCCGGCAGTAAGGAGACCGCCGTAACTGCGCGTGATGGGCGGGAGACGCCAATGATGTTGCAAGCCCGCAAAACAACAACACCCGTCCGTCATATTCAGGAGGGTTCGGGTTGTGGGTGCGGGGCGGCGGGGGCGACGAGGTAGTGGCGGCCCGGGATTATCTGGGGCCGGTACCGTACGGCTGGGTCGCAGACGACGGGGCGGTCAGCTGGGCCGGCGATGATGGTGATGGGGCTTGATTTCGGGGTCTGCATGCATTTCTCCGTGGACAGGCTATTCGCCGAGGTGGGTGATGGGGCCGAATTGGCGTTCGTAGTTGCTCATGCTGTCGTTGAGGGTTTGCATGAGCCGGAAGATCAGCGCGGGTGGGAACTTCACCCGGGAGGTGACCTGCACCGGTTGTCGCATCGTGGGCTGACCGGCCGGGTTGACAGCGCCCGGTTCGGTGGGCAGGTAGACAAGGCAATCGAGGGTGAAGTCGGTGCGGTTGTACCAGCAGGTGAACCCGTTGGCGTACACGCCGGCACTGACGGTCTCCGGCACGATGACCTCGACGTCGACATCGGATTCGTCCGCGGGCGGCGGAACCGGGCCACTCACCGCGAACCTCCTCGATAGCAGGGCCGGCGAACCGGCCACACCGGGTGCCCGGTGTGGCCGACCGCCAGAACTGTGGTCACTGCGTCATCCTCGCCGGGTCAGCGGCCCTGCTGGAGGCGGGCTTGCTGGCGGATCTGGTGGAGCTGTATCTCCCACTGACCGGCGCGGTCCTGTGCCCGGTTGGCCTGGTCCTCGGCCTGCTGCGCCAATTGGGTGGCCTGGTCGGCCTGCTCTTGAGCGGTGCTGGCCCGCTGCTGGGATTGATTGGCCTCGCCCTGGGCCTGCTGGGCCTGGCTTTGCGCCCGGTCGGCCTCGCTCTGGGCCTGCTGGGCCTGGTTGGTGGCCAGCATCGCCTGCTGGCGGGCCTGCTGTGCCTGCTGGTTGGCCTGGTTGGCGTCCTGCTGCGCATGCTGGGCCTGATGCTGCACCTGCCGTGCCTGCGCCTGCGCCTGGCGTGCGAGACCCGAGGCCTGCATCGCGTACTGGCGGGCACTCTGCGCCTCCTGCCGGGCTTCGTCCATCCGCATCCGCAGCAATTCCACTTCCGCCTGCACGTCGATGTCGCGTCGAGCTTCCGCCGTCGCAGAGCCGCTGGTTTCCTGTGCCATGTTCGAGCTCCCTTTCAACGATGTGTGGATTGAGACACTGAGGTTGTTGCGGGAAGAACTCGTGTGACCGGTGCCATTCTGCCCAATCCATCACCGCGCGGTAGTAACTTTTCAGCAACCAGTACGCAAAGCCGACGAAACATGCCCAAACCCGGGCTCGAGGAGATGGCTCGGGGAGGTACGGACCTGTGGGAACAGCAATACGCGATGGCAGCCACCCGCGGGGGGCGTGACAGTACCGCGAACAGCCGAACCGGCCCGCCCCGTCGCCGTCCTCGGCAGTCGGGTTGACATCCTCGGCCACCGGTTCGGCCAATCGGTGGGCCGCTATTGGGCGAACGGCTGCCGGGCAGTAGCTGGCAATGAATCCAGATGTCTTGCGCGAGGGCTGATTTCGCGCAAGCGGGCCCTCATGCAAGTCGGCATGGGGGCATCGCCGTCAACCGTAGGGTTGACGCTTCTGCATCAGCGGTTGCGGGAACTCAGTGGCGGGTGGTTTGCGAGCGGTGGGAAAAGTGTGCTTTCTCGGCCCGTTCCATCAGGCGTATGAACTGGTCGGTCTGCAGGTGGACGAGCGTCTCATGATCACCGGCCTCGAAATAGATATCCGGCTGCGTGGTGAGACTCTCGTCCATCAGTGTCGTCATGCCGTAGGCGGTGCACATGGGCGGGATTGCGCCGACCTCGCAGTCCGTGAAGGTTTCCCGGAAGTTCGATTCCTTGGCGAGCACCAGCCGCCGACCCGTTTGCGACCAGAGCTTCGCGAGTCGTAGGTGGTAGGTGGAGGGCAGCACGGCGGCGACGTAGCCTTGCTCGTCTTCCAGGAGGACTGTCTTTGCGAGCCGGTCGCCAGGGATATGGGCGGTTTCGGCGGTTTCTGAGCTGTTGTGGCTGTGTGGATGCGGTACGAGTTCATACTCGGCGCCCGCATCCGTCAGGCACTGCTGCACGGTTGGCGATATGGACATGACGGACCTCCAATGACTGGTGGGTACCACCATTAACCCCAGCGGACCTGGGCTTTCAGCATAGGTCATCGTCGATTCCTCGCGCCGGGACGAGGATCTCGTCCTGCTCAACGGTTGCGGTGGCGGCGAGGGTTCGAACAGATCGGCCGCGGGCTGTCCGGCCGGGGCTCGGGCGCCGTGTGGCCGGTCTCCTCCTCGTAGACCCGCAAACCCTCTTCGATCTTGCCCGCCGCATTCTCCAGCTGCTCGGGCGTGAGGAACCGACCGCGGGAGGCCGCGGCGAGCAGCTGGGCACGCACCTGGTCGAGGTTCATGCGTGCCCATTCCAGGCGAGGCAGTTCCGGCATGATCGCAAGACTACCTCGAGTCGAACAAACTTTCGATAGTAGGCGAGCGGTCCGACAGACTCCGGACGTCAGCGCATGGACAACCTCTGCGCGAATGCCCGGAACCGTCCGCGGTCCGTCCGCAGCGCACCTCGCCGAGGCCCGGGCCCGCCAACGGTGCCGACATCGAACATGCAGGTAGGCAACGGATACGGCCATCTACCTACCGCAAACGTCCAGGATGTAGGCCGAGCTCTACTTCGACGTGTAGAGACCGGCGAGGGCCGCTGGGAGCGGGCCCTCGTGCAGGACGCCCAGGCGCTGGGTGGCGCGGGTGAGGGCGACGTAGAGTTCGGCCGCGCCGCGGGGGCCGTCGGCGAGGATGTGTTCGGGCTCGACCACCAGGACCGCGTCGAATTCGAGGCCCTTGGTTTCGGAGGCGGGGACCGTGCCCGGCATGCCGGGCGGGCCGATCACGATGCTGGTGCCCTCGCGGCCCGCCTCGTGGCGGGTGAATTCCTCGATGGCCGAAGGCATCTCGCCGAGGGTGAGCTGTCGCGCCCACGGCTGCACGCCGCAGGAGCGCACCGACTCCGGCGGCGTCACCTCGGGTGCGAAGCCGGTCAGGACGGCGGCGGCCACGGCCATGATCTCCGCCGGGGTGCGGTAGTTCACCGTGAGCGAGCGGTAGGCCCAGCGGCCGGGGACGTACGGTTCCAGCATGGCGTCCCAGGAGGTCGCGCCCGCCGCGGACCGACGCTGCGCGAGATCGCCCACCACGGTGAAGGAATGGCTCGGGCAGCGGCGCATCAGCACCCGCCAGTCCATTGCCGACAGCTCCTGCGCCTCGTCGACCACGATGTGCCGGTAGGTCCAATCCCGGTCCGCGGCAGCACGTTCGGCGAGTTCCCGAGTGTCGCGTTCCAGGAAGCGCTCGGCCAGGTCGTCGCCGTAGAGCAGGTCGGTGGCGAACAGGTGATCCTCGTCGTCCATGTGGTCGGCGCGGCCGACCAGCAGGTCGAGCACGCCTTCGGCGTACGCGGCCTGGGCCTTCCGTTCCCGCTCGGCCGCCGCCTCCTCGGCGGAGGTGTCCCGGCCCAGCAGATCGACCAGTTCGTCGAGCAGCGGGACATCGGACACCGTCCACGCCGCACCGTCCGCTCGCCACAGCGTCTCGTCGGCGCCCGCCGCGCGCAGCCGGTCGGTGGACGAAAGCAGTTCCGCCAGCAGCGTTTCCGGTGTCAGCGTGGGCCACAGCTCGTCCATCAGCGCCGTGAATCCGTCGTGCTCGGCGAGTTCGGTGCGCAGATCGGTGCGCATGTTCTCCCAGGCCTCACGGTCGTCGCGGGTCAGCCAGCCCTCGCCGATCCGCTTGATGGCCCGCTCGGTGAGCGCCCAGGTGAGCACCTCGAGGAAGGTCGCGCGAGCCTGGTTGTGCGGCAACCCGCTACCGCGCGCCTCCTCCCGCGCCCAGCCGGCGATATCCGCGCCGATGCGCACCGTCACATCCGACAGTTCGATCGGCACCGGCTCCTGCGGCACCCGCTGACGGTCGGCGATCGCGGCCTTCAGCACGTCGAGGATCCGCAGGGAACCCTTGAGCCGCACCGCTTCCGGTCCGTCCTCGGCCGTGATGCTCAGTCCGGGCATGAGATCGCCAGTGGTGGTGAAGACCACGTTCGTCTCGCCCAGCGACGGCAGCACCCGCCCGATGTGCCTGAGGAAGGCCGTGTGCGGGCCCACCACCAGCACGCCGTTGCGTTCCATCTGCGCACGTTGGGTGTACAGCAGATACGCGACCCGGTGCAGCGCCACCACGGTCTTGCCGGTGCCCGGCCCGCCCTCGATCACCAGCACGCCCGGGTGATCGAGCCGGATGATCCGGTCCTGCTCGGCCTGAATGGTGGCCACAATGTCGCGCATGCCCTCGCCGCGCGGCGCGTTCACCGCAGCCAGCAGGGCCGCGTCACCGCGCTCGCCGTCACCGGGATGGCCGAACACCTCGTCGGTGAAATCGGCCACCAGCCGCCCGCGCGTGTGGAATTGGCGACGGCGCCGCATGTTCTCCGGGCTCGCGGCGGTCGCGATATAGAACGCCTGCGACGCGGGCGCCCGCCAATCCAACAGCAGCGGTTCGAATTCGTTCGCCTCGTCGAAGATCCCGAGGCGCCCGATATACGAGTGCTCGCCGGTCACGCTGTCCAGCCGCCCGAAGCACAGCCCGTTGTCGGCCACCTCGAGGCGCTTGACCTCCTTGCCCAGCGCCCGCACCTCCGCATCCCGCTCCACCAGGGTGGTGCCACGCGAACGCAGCGTCTCGCCGTAGCGGCCCTTCACCCGGGCCCGCTCGGCGTCCAGCCGCGCGTACAGCCCGGTCACATACTCCTGCTCCGCGAGCAGTTCCTTCTCGTACCCCTGGTCCGACACCAGCACCACACCTTCCCGCCTGGCCATTCCCCGCTGCCCGCCCGCGCGCCCATTCGCGCAGGTTGCAGCCCTCGGCCAGCGATTGTGCGCCAATACCGGGGCCTTGCCGCAAGTCCCCCACTGTGTTATATGGTTGAAGGGGAAAGGACGACGATTCTTTCCATTCCTTCCTCTTCCTCTCCCGAATTCCTCTGCGCCGCATCCGGGTTTTCCTAGGCCGCGGCAGGGCGTTGCCCGCCCGAGGCCAGGGTCAGGATGTCTTTGTTGCCGTCGGCCCACTGGGCCGTCATCACCATCGAATCCACCTTCCACTCGCCCCCGACCCGGTGCAGGCCGATGCGGTAGGTGCCGCCCAGCGTCCACCGCGGCGAACCGAATCGATTGGCCAGGATGTGGACCGCCTGGAAGACCGCAGTCAGTTCCGCGCGCTCGCCGTCCACGGTGACCAGGTGATTGCCGAGCAGATGCTGCGTGGCGTCGAAGCTGCCGATCAGCTTCTCCCAGTCGGCGCGGATCTGCTCCGGGGTGACGGTCGCGGGCTCGCCGCCCCAGATGCTCGAGTAATCGAGGGTGACCTCGTCGGCGAAGACACCGGGGAAGGCGTCCCAGTCGCGAATGTCGATGAACCAGAACAGGCGGGTGGCGGCGTCGATGATGTCGGCACGCTGCTGAGCGGTGGCAGTCATGGCAGATCTCCTACTGGGCAATCGAATCGGTGGTGACGGGGAGCAGATCGCGACCGGCGAGCACGCCGCGCGCCAGGCTCATGGCGGAGAGAACACGCGGAAAACCCGCGTAGGGGAGGGCCTGCAGGATCGCCTCGACGATCTCGCCCGGCGCCACACCGGCATTCAGCGCGGAACCGAGGTGCGCCTCCAGCTGCGGGCGGGTGTCCCCGAGCGCGATGAGCGCACCAAGGATCACCAGCTCGCGCCGCCCGGCATCCAGGCCCGGCCTGGAATGGATGTCGCCATAGGCGAATTCGACGGCGAACCGGTGCAGATCCGGTGCGATATCGGCCAGCTCGTCATAGACCCGGCTGCGTACGTCTCCGCTCCCACCGAGTTGGGCTTGGCGGGCCGTTCCCCGCCCGAATCTCTCGTTCACGAGACCGAGCCTGCTCGCCACGGCAGGACGTAACCAGTGCACGCCGTGCCTCGTACTCTCAGGGCCACCCACCGCCGCCCTGTGCCAGACTGCGGGCATGGCAGTGCGCGCGGACCTGGCGGAGTTCCTGAAGTCCCGTCGGGCGCGGGTCGATCCGCGCGAGTCGGGCCTGCCGCCGTCCGGTCTGCGCCGGGTGCCCGGCCTGCGCCGCGCCGAGCTCGCGCACCTCGCGGGCATCAGCGTCGAGTACTACCAGCGCCTCGAACAGCGCCGCGCCGCCAACCCGTCGACCGAGGTGCTCGACTCCCTCGCCTCCGCGCTGCGGCTCAACCCGGTCGAGACCGAGCACCTGCACACGCTGGCCCGCCCGCCCCGCACGGCCGAAACCGCCGCTCCCGCACCGCGTCCCGAACTGCTGCGGATGCTCGACCTGATCGACAAGGCGCCCGCCCTGGTCATCACCGACCTGTTCGACGTGCTCGCCGCGAACCCGCTGGCGCACTACGTGTTCGGCCGCATGGCCGACGAGAACATGGCCCGCGCACTGTTCTCCGACCCCGCCGCCCGGGACTTCTACCGCGACTGGGGCGATGTCGCCGCCGCGACCGTCGCCCAGCTGCGCCGCGTCGCGGGTCTCTACCCCGCAGACCCCGCCACCATCGCCCTCGTCGACGAACTCTCCACCGGCAGTTCGGAATTCGCCGCGCTCTGGCGCGTCGGCGATGTCGAGCGCCGCACCCACGGCGGCAAACTCGTCCGCCACCCCCACTCCGGCGACCTCGGCTTCTCCTACGAGAACCTCGAACTCCCCGGCGACCCCCGCCAGCGCATCGTCACCTTCACCCCCGACCCGGGCATCATCCTCCCCGTTCTCTGATCAACCGGGTCGGTCCGCCGAGCCGCGCGGGACCACCCACTGCTGGCGCAGGGCCGGGAAGGCCTCGGCGATGAGGTCGAAATGCTTGTCGTAGTGCAGCACCGTGGCGTCGTAGTGCACCGCGGTCGCCGCGATCAGCACATCGGTGGCCTGGGCCGACCGCCCGTGACCGTGGGCCCACAGCTGCCGCCGGATGGCACTGACCAGTCGGTCGATCGCCGGGTCCATCGGGAGGAAATGGAAAACCTCCGTATAGATCCCGATGATGCGATCCAGATCCTCGGAATCGCGGGCGCTGTAGCACGCTTCGTCGAGCGTCACGGCATTCGAGCACAGCACCCCGGCGTCGGCGTTGAGACGGTCGAATGCCGCGCGGACCTGCGGGCAGCATTGAATTCGCGACACCGCGCTGTGGTCGGCCAGATACAGAGCGCGGTTCGTGCCGAGGCCCATCACCGCGGCTGAGCGGGATCGGTCCCTTCGGTCGGTTCGGTGCCGGTTAGGAACGGCGCCGCATCGGCGAACCAGGCGATGGCGTCATGCTGCTGGCGCTGGCGGACCAGGAGTCGCAGGGCGGTGCGGACGGTCTCGGTCTTGGTGGCGCCGCCGGTCACCTTGCGGGCCTGTTCCATGAGGTCGTCCGGAATATCGATCAGGGTCTTCGGCATCGCCACCTCCCGAGGGGATATACGCATTGTGTCGACAGTATATCCTCGTCGCGCCACCGCCGCCCCGATGAGCGAATCCCGAGCCCCGACGCGCCGAGCGGGGTTGCGGGGCGGGTTGGCGTGTTGTCGTTAGATTGTGGTCAGGACGGATCGGCCGCGACGCGAGAATGGCCCGCAGGGAGGCGGGTTCGCGTCGGGGTGCGGGAATATCGTTGTGACACAACGTGCCACGCGAATGACAACGCGTGGTCATGTGGGGTGGAGTCAAACTATGACCTTGACCTCACTGGCCACGCACTGTGGTGGCACGGTCATACGATCCGGGGCTGACATATGCGGGAAGGCGAGTAGGCCATGGATCGAAATGCGTTCGTCGAGGTGATGAACGAGGCGAGCGGCATGCTGGACGGCGGCCGGGCCGACGAGGCGCTGGCCCGTTTGTCGGCGTTCGATGACGGGCTCGACGCGGCGCCCGATCCCAAGGAGTACGGCTGGATCGTCTCCTACCGCTTCCGATCGGCCTTCGCCGCGGGCGATTACGCGCAGGCCCTGCGCCTGGCCGAACATGGCCCGGCCCGCTACCCGGCCGACATCCCGCCCGCCACGCTGGCCACCATGTACTCGATGGCCGTCGAGGCCGCCACCCAGCAGAGCCTGCCCGACAGCGCCGTCGTCATGGCCGACCGCTGTATCGACCTGCGGCGCGCCCACGGCGAACACGCCGAGGTGCTGATGGCCGCCATGACCGCGTGCACGCTGCTCGGCGAT
Source organism: Nocardia sp. NPDC051981 (assembly GCF_040680715.1). NCBI lineage: Bacteria > Bacillati > Actinomycetota > Actinomycetes > Mycobacteriales > Nocardiaceae > Nocardia > Nocardia sp. NPDC051981. The sequence goes on from NZ_JBFAXK010000004.1 coordinate 29,522, forward strand.
CTCGAAAGACACGATCTGGCAAGCAGATATGCGCAGCTGCTGATCACCGAGGGCGTCGGCCACGACAACTACCGCGGCTACGGCTACTACGCGCTGTGCGCCGCCATCGAACAGGGCGTCGGCGGCCATCTCGTCGACACGCTGCGCGCCGGGCGCGAATGGCTGGAGAGTCAGGACAACGAATTCGCCCGGGTGGCACTGGAATACCTGCAAACCGCGCCCAGCCTGCAGGAACCCCTCGCCGTCAACCTGGATCTGGACGACCCGCTGGGCAACGGCGTGCCGCTGTCGGATCCGATTGCCCCCGACGCCATGCAGACCCAGTTCCTGCAGGTCGGCGACGGCGTGCCGCAGGCGGTCTCCGGCCCGTCCCAGCCGCCGGCCGCGCAGCTCGCCGGCGGCGAGACCGCCGACGCCCTCATGGACGCCAACCGGCCCGGCATCGCCGCGGCCGCCTACCGGGCGCTCATCGACGACGCCCTCTCCAGCGGCAGTCCCGATCCGCTCATCATGGGCAAGTCCACGCTGGGCCTGCTCACCGCGCTCATCTTCGACAACCGGGTCGGCGAGGCGCACGCGGTGTGGATCGACGAGCAGGGTCCGACCTACCTGGGTATCTGGTCGCTCGAGAACGGCCAGACCTCGGTCCACGACGCCATCGCCTACAACCTGGTCGCGGCCTTCCTGCACTCGCTGAGCAGCGGCGACCCCAATGCCGCCAACCATGCCGTGGACAGCCTCATGATGCGAAACCTGGAGTGGGCCTACGAGAACGACCAGCAGGCCGTCCCCGCCATGATCAATACCTGGCGGCGTCACCTCTACGAGATCCACGGTGGCGAGCCCGCCCCCGAATACCGCTGGCAGCTCACCCAGGCCGAACAGCGCTGGGGCGCGCCCGTTCCCGAGGGTGGCCTGTACTGGATGCGTCCCTACCGCTGGGTCGTCGACTGGGTCTGATGTGCCGGTGAGCGGTGGCCCGGTCGCCGCCGCCTAGGCTGAACCCATGGCAGCGACCGAAATCTGGCACAACCCCAAGTGCTCCAAGAGCCGTACCGCCAAGGCGGTGCTCGACGACACCGGCACCGACTATGTCGAGCGCCGCTACCTCGACAACCCGCCCTCGGCCAACGAGATCCGCGCTGCCCTGACCAAACTCGGCCTCGAACCGTGGGACATCACCCGCGCCGCCGAACCCGAGGCGAAGGAACTGGACGTCTCGGCGTGGGGCCGGACCCCCGCTGACCGCGACCGCTGGGTCGAGGCCCTGGCCACGCATCCGCGACTGATCCAGCGCCCCATCGTCCTCACCGCCGACGGCCGCGCCTATCTGGCCCGCGACGAGGAAACCCTCGACCAACTCCGCTGACCCTCAGGCCAGCGCGAAAACGGGGAAACCCGGGGCGATGTCGGCCAATTCGGCGTCGGTGGCGTGCTTGGTGACGCCCTCGAAGAAGCGGCCGACTTCCCAGCCCCAGCGGTCGAGGTAGGCGCGCAGCACCGGGATCTTGTCGGCGTCGGGGAGTTCGGTGGCGGTGAAGGTCTGGACCTTGCGGCCCAGGCGCAGTTCGCCGGATCCCGCGACGCGCAGGTTGCGGACCCACTGGGTGTGCCCGCGCGGGGCGACCAGGTAGCGGGCGCCGTCGTCGGTGGTGAGGACATTGACCAGGGTGGTGCGCCACTCGCCGGACTTGCGGCCGCGCACGGCCAGCAGCCGGGAGCCGGCGATGCTGATGCCGAGCTTGGGCAACAGGTTGAAGAAGCGGTTCATGTAGGGGTCCAGGCCCTTCGGGCCGAGGTAACGGGTGGCGGCGGTGTGGGCGTCCATGAGGCACTCCTTCGATTTGCGAGAGCGGTGCTCTCTGATGTGATCAGTGTGCGCGCATGACGCTCCGGCTGTCAAGAGCAGTGCTCTCGAAATTTGTCGGTGATCCGATTCGTGGCACACTGTCGGAATGAGCGTGCCCCGTACCGCCCGTGCCCGTGCCCGCGCCGAGATCACCCGCGAGATCACCGACGCCGCGCGCCGGCAGCTCGCCGAATCCGGCGCACCCGCGCTCTCGCTGCGGGCCATCGCCCGTGAACTGGGCATGGTGTCCTCGGCGCTGTACCGGTATTTCCCCAGTCGCGACGAACTGCTGACCACACTGATCATCGAGGCCTACAACGCCCTCGGCGATGCCGTCGAGCACGCGGTCGCGACCGAGACCACCCCCCGCGCTCAGTGGCGGGCCCTGTCGAATGCCGTGCGGGACTGGGCGATCGCGCACCCCCACGAGTACGCGCTGGTGTACGGATCACCGGTGCCGGGCTATCGCGCCCCGCAGACCACCGTCGCACCCGCGTCGCGCGGACCCCTCGCCGCGCTCGGCATCGTCCACCGGGCCTGGCAGTCCGGTACCCTGGCCACGCCCGCGGAAACCCTCACCCCCGAACTCGAGACCCAATCCGCCTTGATCGCGGCATTCCTGAACTCCGGTATGCCCGAACCGGCGGTGGCGCGCGCCATGGTGGGCCTGACCCAGCTGTTCGGCGTGGTCACCTTCGAGCTGTTCGGGCAGCTGGACAACACGATGGACCCGGCCGGGCCGTTCTTCGCCTACTCGGTCGAGACCATGGCCGACCTCATCGGGCTCACCGAGTAACACTCGAACCTCGGTGCGCTACAGCGGGAACGGTGGCGCGCCGATCCCGGCGATCCGCAGATTCCCCCACGGGTCCCGCTCCTGGAGCACGCCGGGCGCGGGCGCACTACCCGGCACGGTCAGGAACACCTGCCCGCGGCCGGGATCGGGCAGTTCGTTCCCGTCGGCTGCGGAAATCCGCCCGTGCCAATGGAATTGGCCGTCGATCGGATCGAGATGCCCGGTCAATGCCACGCGCACCGCCACCTCGGCACCGGGGGCGTCCAGCAGTGCGCAGCAACAGCTGCAGCGCGCTGATCGTCCAGCGCTCGAACCGGTTCGGCCAGTAGGGCCGTGTGCCGATTCGATCGATGAGCTTGCCGAACGTCATCATGTGCCGGCATTCGTCGCCCATCTCGGTGAGCGTGTAGTGCGCATGCCGGGAGGTCGGATCGCTTGCCATCAGCTCGCGCAGCAGCAGCCGGTTGAGCACGTTCTCGAACCGGATGCCGACCGACAGCACATTGGCGAGCTCCTCGCGGGAGAGCTCGCGGCGCTGCGCGGGTGTCATGCCCTCCCACAGCGGGGTGGCGTAGAGCGAGACGACCTCGGGCGGCAGGAAGAGTTTGTCCGGATCCAGCGGGGCGTCCCAGTCCATGTCGACTACCGGATCGTAGGACTTCTTGACCGATCCGGTCAGCAAGCGCTGAGCGAAGGACTCCCGCCCGGACAGTGCGGCGGCCGTGGGGCGGAGACAGCGTTGTCGCCCATGACAGCTCCTGATTCGTTACTGATACAGGCTGTTACACTCAGATTAGTGCTACATACTGTCTCGGTCAACGGTGAGGTGAGTATCGTGAGGCCCGTGACCGGCACCCGACGCAGACCCGCGCAGCCCTCCCTCCGGGATCGAGAGCGGGCGGCCGACGGTCGCAGCACCCGCTGGAATGGCCACAAGGCGCAGCGCCGCGCCGCCATGCTCGATGCCGCGCTGGCCGTCATCGAGGAGAACGGCACCGAGGTCTCGGTCCAGCAGATCGCCGACCGCCTGCAGGTCCCGCGCCCGGTCGTCTACCGGCACTTCGACGGCCGCGCCGACCTCGACGACGCCATCCGCCGCCACATCCTGGTATCCCTGACCGCCGAACTACTGCCGCGCCTGCACCCCGACGGTACCGTCCGCGATCTGGTGCGCGGCGCGGTCGGCAGCTACGTCGGCTGGGTCGAACGCCACCCGGAACTGCACCGCTTCCTGGCCACCGGCGACCCGCACGGCGAGGCCGCGACCGCTCTGGCCGGCGCTCGCGACCGCATCGGCGGCCGGCTCGCCGACCTGTTCGCCGACGCCCTCGAGCGCTTCGGCATCGACCGGAATCGGGCCCGCCCCATGGCCTTCGGCACCGTCGGCTTCGTCGACGGCGTGGTCAACAGCTGGCGCGCCGCCCCCACCCTGTCCTCCGAGCAAGTCGAGGGCATCCTCACCGAATCCGTCCTGGCGCTGCTCGAGGGCAACGCTCGCAGCCTGGACGTCCCGCTCACCCGCGACACCGTGGTGAGTGAACTGCTGTCCCGCGCGGAGGCCGCGCGGGTGGTGTAACCAGCACGGCCGAATCCGCTTCGCCTGCCTCCGCGCCGGGCTCGGACAGCCGCTGAGTGACTCGGACGGCCGCTGAGTGGTCAGCGGCTCCCGTGCCCGGTGAGCTGGCGGTAGCTGCGGTTCCACAGCCACTCGACCGGCCCGCGGTCGAAGCGGCGCAGCCAGACGTGGGCGAATACCAGCATGAGCGCGCAGACCAGCACATAGATCCCGGCGGTGACCGGCACCCGCGCATTCGCCGACACCAGGCTCGCCAGCCCCAGACCCCAGCCGTAGCACAGGAATCCCGACACCAGATTCTGAACGATATAGCAGCTCAACGCCATTCGGCCCACCTCGGCGAAGCGGCGCGCGACGAACCCGGGGTCCGGGCGGTGCGCGTAGCACTCCGCGACCAGGGCCAGGATGCCGAGCGAGACCAGTGGCGCGGTGCCATAGCGGGTCACCAGGATCAGGTCGCCGCCGGTCAGGCCCAGGACCAGATCGACCGGCGCGGCGGCCGCGAACCCGATCATCATGAGGCGCTTGCGGATTCGCGCGCCCTCGGGCCGGAACACCCCGGCCCGGAACAGCCGCGCGCCCACCAGGAACAGCGCGATCGACATCGGGAGGATGAAGATCGGCTCCAGCCGGAACAGCAGCACGTGATCCCAGCGGAAGGCCACCAGATCCCAGAACGAGCCGTCCGCATACGGATTCGGGTCCAGCGGCCGGTGCCCGCCGTCTCCGCCCGCGGGGCCCAGCACGATCGCCACGGCGATCAGCGACAGCATGGTCAGGTGGATGCCCGCCGCCACCATCAGCCAACGCCGTTGCGCCTGCGGGCTCGTCGCCAGGATGAACGCCACCACCAGCCCGGTGACCGCGTACCCCATCAGCACGTCGAACTCGGCGACGAAGAAGAAGTTGACCAGCCCGTCGAGCAGCAGCAGCCCGGCCCGCACCGGATATCCGCCCGGCCAGGCCCGGCCGCCGCGCACCGCCGATCGCTGCTGGATAGCCAGCCCGATGCCGAACATGATGGTCAGCAAGCCCAGGAACTTCCCCTGCGCCAGCTGCTGCAGCAGCCGCTCGGTCCACAACCAGGCTCCGTGCGGTTCGTCACTGCGCGAGATATAGCCGAGCAGCCCTTCGGCATTGGTGAAGATCCAGATATTGGTGCCCAGCGTCCCCAGAATGGCGATGCCGCGCAGCACGTCCAGTGCCGCCAGCCGCCCCGAACGCGGCTGCGCGGAAACGGGATTCGGGTCCGCGGCGGGAGTGGGCGCGAGCGCCGGGCGCGGGGCGGAAGCCGATTCGACCATGCCGGTCATTGTGCCGTCGCCACGGTTCGGCGCGGATCGCCCAGGAGAACGACCCCGGCTACGACCAGCGAATGACGCCAACCCGGACAGTCCACCCGCGTCCGGGTGTGCCTTTCGCCTAGGCTCGATCGCATGCAGCGCATCATCGGAATCGAGGTCGAGTACGGCATTTCGACGCCTACCGAGCCGTCGGCCAACCCGATTCTCACATCCACCCAGGCGGTGCTCGCCTACGCCGCGGCCGAGGGCGTGCCGCGCGCCAAGCGCACACGCTGGGATTATGAGGTGGAATCGCCGTTGCGCGACGCGCGCGGTTTCGATCTCGGCCGGCTCAACGGGCCCGCGCCGGTGATCGACGCCGACGAGGTCGGCGCGGCCAATATGATCCTCACCAACGGAGCCCGCCTCTACGTCGACCACGCCCATCCGGAGTACTCCGCCCCCGAGGTCACCGACCCGCTGGACGCGGTCATCTGGGACAAGGCCGGTGAGCGGGTCATGGAGGCCGCCGCCCGCTTCGCCTCCAGCGTCCCCGGCGCCCCGCGCATGCAGCTGTACAAGAACAACGTCGACGGCAAGGGCGCCTCCTATGGCACCCACGAGAACTACCTCATGAGCCGCGAGACCCCGTTCAACCAGATCATCCTGGGTCTGACCCCGTTCTTCGCGTCCCGCCAGGTGATCTGCGGCTCCGGCCGGGTCGGCATCGGCCAGTCCGGTGACCAGCCCGGTTTCCAGCTGTCGCAGCGCGCGGACTACATCGAGGTCGAGGTCGGCCTGGAGACCACCCTCAAGCGCGGCATCATCAACACCCGCGACGAGCCGCACGCCGACGCCGACAAGTACCGCCGCCTGCACGTCATCATCGGCGACGCCAACCTCGCCGAATGGTCCACCTACCTCAAGGTCGGCACCACCGCCCTGGTGCTGGACCTGATCGAGGCCGGCGAGGACCTCTCGGATCTGCAGCTGGCCCGCCCGGTCACCGCCGTGCACACCATCAGCCACGACCCGACTCTGCGTGCCACCGTTGCGCTTTCGGACGGCCGCGAACTGACCGGCCTTGCGCTGCAACGCATCTACCTCGACCGGGTCGAGAAGTTCATGGACCGCACCGGAAGCGACGACGAGCGCACCAAGGACGTCATCGAGAAGTGGGCCCACGTGCTGGACCTGCTCGAGCGTGACCCCCTCGAAACCGCGGACCTGCTCGACTGGACCGCCAAACTGCGCCTGCTCGAGGGCATGCGCAACCGTGAGGGCCTGTCCTGGGCCGCCCCCAAGCTGCACCTGGTCGACCTGCAGTACTCGGATGTGCGCCTGGACAAGGGCCTCTACAACCGCCTGGTGGCCCGCGGCTCCATGCAGCGCCTGGTGACCGAGCAGGATGTCACCGACGCCATGACCAACCCGCCCACCGACACCCGCGCCTACTTCCGCGGTGAGTGCCTGCGCCGCTTCGGCGCGGATATCGCGGCCGCGAGCTGGGATTCGGTCATCTTCGACCTGGGCGGTGACTCCCTGGTCCGCATCCCCACCCTGGAGCCCCGTCGTGGCACCAAGTCCCACGTGGGCAAACTCCTGGACGGCGTGCACACCGCCTCGGAGCTGGTCCAGCAGCTGACCCACTAGGCCCATGCGGAAGGGGTACGGGAACTGAATCCCGTACCCCTTTTTCGTGTCCGCGACATGGCGGCGGGGAGATCGCGGCAACAGCACAATGACGCTTAATCCGGCATGTTGTCCCCGCTGGTGGGTAGTGTTGGGGGACGAGCATCGGATCTTCTCCGGTGCTCGCCGATGATCACAGAGGAGGTCGGCTGCTATGGCACAAGAGCAGACCAAGCGCGCCGGTGGCGGCGACGAGGACGAGGGCCCGGTCGGCGACGGCGGGGCGGGACAGGAGCGTCGCGAGAAGCTGGCGGAGGAAACCGACGACCTGCTCGACGAGATCGACGACGTGCTCGAGGAGAACGCGGAGGACTTCGTCCGCGCATACGTGCAGAAGGGCGGCCAGTGACCCAAGGTGACCCCCTGCGGCTCCAGTTGGGGTTCGCCCAATCCTCTTTCTCCGAGTACCTGCGTTTGCACGCTCCGGAAATGTTGCCCGGCAACGGAATCCGACCCGACGGCACGCACCCCAATCCGGGCGTGCCGTCGGACATAGCGCCACACGGCACCACCATCGTCGCGGTCAGCTACCGCGGCGGTGTGCTGATCGCGGGCGATCGCCGGGCCACCCAGGGCAACCTGCTGGCCAGCCGTGACATCGAGAAGGTGTACATCACCGACACCTACTCCGCGGCCGGCATCGCCGGCACCGCGGGCATGGCGATCGAGATGATCCGCCTGTTCGCGGTGGAGCTCGAGTACTACGAGAAGATCGAGGGCGTGCCCCTCACCTTCGACGGCAAGTCCAACAAGCTGTCGAAGATGGTGCGCGACAACCTTCCCGCGGCCCTGCAGGGTCTCGCGGTGGTGCCGCTGCTGGTCGGCTTCGACCCGGACGCGCAGGACCCGGACAAGTCCGGGCGCATCGTGTCCTACGACGTGGTCGGCGGCCGCAGCGAAGAGCGCTTCGGGTACACCGCGGTGGGGTCGGGTTCACTGTTCGCCAAGTCGTCGCTGAAGAAGACCTACGCGCGCGGGATCGATCAGGACCGGGCGCTGCGGATCGCGATCGAATCGCTCTTCGACGCCGCTGACGACGACACCGCCACCGGTGGGCCCGACACGATGCGGAACATCTATCCGACCGCGATCGTGATCGACGCCGAGGGCTCCGAGGAAGTGACCGAGGAGCGCCTGAAGGAGATCACGCGGGCGATGGTGGAGGAGCGGGCCGCGCTGGCGGCAGAGGGGATCGGCGAAGCATGACACTGCCGTATTACGCGTCGGCCGAACAGATCATGCGCGACAAGACCGAACTTGCGCGCAAGGGCATCGCACGGGGCCGCAGTGTCGTGGTGCTGGTGTACGACAAGGGTGTGGTGTTCGTGGCCGAGAATCCCTCGGCCACCCTCCACAAGATCAGTGAGCTCTACGACCGGGTCGGATTCGCCGCGGTCGGCAAGTACAACGAGTTCGAGGCGCTGCGCCGCGGGGGCATCCTGCAGGCGGATCTGCGCGGCTACCAGTTCGACCGCCGCGATGTCACCGGCCGCTTCCTGGCCAACCTCTACGCGCAGAGCCTCGGCACCATCTTCACCGACCAGCTCAAGCCCTATGAGGTGGAGATCTGCGTCGCGGAGGTGGGCTATCCGGAGCAGTCCTCGAACTCGGTGCTCTACCGCATCAACTTCGACGGATCCATCGTCGACGAGCGGGAATTCGTGGTGATGGGCGGCAACACCGAGCCGATCACCACCGCCCTCAAAAACTCCTACCAGCCGGGCATGGACCTGCATTCGGCCATCGCCATGGCGGTGGCCGCGCTGCAGAAGGCCGTCCCCGAGGGCGACAAGGACAAGCAGCGCTCCATGGGTTCCGGCTCGCTCGAGGTGGCAACCCTGGAGCAGTCCCGGCCGCGGCGGGCGTTCCGCCGCATCCAGGGCGCGGCGCTGCAGGAGTTGGTGACCGGCACGGTGCCGACCGCGAACGCGGCGGCCGAGGCCGAGAAGCCGTCGAGCGGGGACCCGTCATAGGGCCCGCGCCGGCGTAGGCAAATCCCGCTATTCGGGATAAGGCTCCTTTGCACTCTCAATAGCAGAGTGCAAAGGAGCCTTGCTTTTTCGCAGGGTAGAGAGCGTGCCACGTTGCATCCCGTGCTAAATCGTTGTGAATACGTTTGCATCAGCTGTCCGACAAGCCCGTTACCGGCGACAACTCCGCTGTAATGTCGATAGGGTGCAGCGACGAATCATGGGGATCGAGACCGAATTCGGGGTGACGTGCACGTTCCACGGTCACCGTCGGTTGAGTCCTGACGAGGTGGCCCGGTATCTCTTCCGCCGGGTAGTTTCCTGGGGCCGTAGCTCGAACGTGTTCCTTCGTAATGGTGCCCGGCTCTACCTCGATGTCGGTTCCCATCCGGAGTACGCCACGGCCGAATGTGACAGCCTGGTGCAGTTGGTCACCCACGACCGCGCCGGCGAGCGGGTCCTGGAGGATCTGCTCATAGACGCCGAGCAGCGGCTCGCGGAGGAGGGTATCGGCGGCGATATCTACCTGTTCAAGAACAACACCGACTCCGCGGGCAACTCCTACGGCTGCCACGAGAACTTTCTCGTGGTCCGCGCCGGCGAATTCTCCCGGATCTCCGACGTGCTACTGCCGTTCCTGGTAACCCGCCAGCTGATCTGCGGTGCGGGCAAGGTGCTCCAGACGCCGAAGGCGGCCACCTTCTGCCTATCGCAGCGGGCCGAGCACATCTGGGAGGGCGTCTCCTCGGCGACCACCCGTTCCCGGCCGATCATCAATACCCGCGACGAGCCGCACGCCGATGCCGAGAAGTACCGGCGCCTGCACGTGATCGTGGGCGACTCGAACATGGCCGAGACCACCACCATGCTCAAGGTGGGCACGGCCTCGCTGGTGCTCGAGATGATCGAGGCGGGTGTCGCGTTCCGAGACTTCGCTCTGGACAACCCGATTCGCGCCATCCGCGAGGTGTCGCACGATCTGACCGGCCGGCGTCCGGTGCGGCTGGCCGGTGGCCGGCAGGCCTCGGCGCTCGACATCCAGCGTGAGTACTACGCCCGCGCCGTCGAGCACCTGCGCAACCGCGACCGCGACCCGCAGGTCGACGCCGTGGTAGATCTGTGGGGCCGCACCCTGGACGCCGTCGAGGCGCAGGACTTCGCCAAGGTGGACACCGAGATCGACTGGATCATCAAGCGCAAGCTGTTCCAGCGGTACCAGGACCGCTACAACATGGAGCTGTCCGATCCCAAGATCGCCCAGCTGGATCTGGCCTACCACGACATCAAGCGCGGCCGCGGCGTCTTCGACCTGCTCGCCCGCAAGGGTCTGGCCAAGCGGATCACCGAGGACGAGGCGGTCGACGCGGCGGTGACCACGCCGCCGCAGACCACCCGCGCCAAGCTGCGCGGCGATTTCATCACCGCCGCTCAGGAGGCGGGCCGCGACTTCACCGTCGACTGGGTCCACCTCAAGCTCAACGATCAGGCTCAGCGCACGGTGCTCTGCAAGGACCCGTTCCGCTCGGTCGACGAGCGCGTGGATCGCCTCATCGCCTCCATGTGAGCTGTTTTTCCTGATCACGGGCCGCGAACACTCGGATTCTCCGATTTCGGAGGACGCCCGAAGGTTCGCGGCCCGTCTCGTTCTGGACTGAGTGGAGCGGGGGTGCGAAGCGGAGGAGCGGAGGGAGGGAAGAACGAGACCTTCACGGCTCCGCCTCCCCGTGCCTGCCCGCGAACCCTGCCGGAGCGCAGCGGAGGCAAATCGAACCCAGTCCACTACTCTCTACGGGGTGGCGATATCCAAGGTCGAGCGGTTGATGAATCTGGTTATCGCGCTGCTGTCCACCCGGCAGTTTCTGACCGCGGAGCGTATCCGGGAGTCGGTCGCCGGGTACGAGGAGTCCGCGAGCGACGAGGCGTTCAGCCGGATGTTCGAGCGCGACAAGAACGAGCTGCGCGATCTGGGCATACCCCTGGAAATCGGTCCGGTGAGCCGGTACTCGGGTGTCGAGGGCTACCGCATCAACCGGGATGCGTACGAACTACCCGATATCGATCTGACCAGCGAGGAGTCCGCCGCGGTCGCGGTGGCGGTGCAGCTGTGGGAGTCCCCGGAGCTGGCCGCGGCCGCCGAGGGCGGACTGCTCAAGCTGCGCGCGGCCGGTATTCACGTGGAGCCCGACGCCGGGGTGTCGGCGGTGCCCGCGGTCCCGGCCCGCACCCGCGGCTCGGAACCGGTACTCGGCAAACTGCTCGCGGCCATCGACGCCGGACGGGCGGTGACGTTCAAACACCGGCAGTCCCACGGGGATCCGGTGGAACGGGACGTGCAGCCCTGGGGTGTGGTCACCCACCACGGCCGCTGGTATCTGGTCGCGCACGACAATGTCCGCAACGCGCAGCGCGTGTTCCGCATCTCCCGCATCGACGAGGACGTCACCGAGTACGGCCCGGCCAATGCGGTGCACAAGCCCGAGGACCTGGACCTGCGGGCCGTGGTCGCCGAGGTCACCGCGCAGACCCCGATCAGCGGCTCGGCCACGGTGTGGGTGGCCGAGGGCCGCGGGCAGGAGATCCGCCGCCTCGGGCCGGTCATGGAGGAGCGCACGCTCGGCGGACGTTCCGGCTCGATCGTGGAGGTGCCCATTCGATCCCGGGACTGGCTGGCCCGGCTCATCACCGGACTCGGCGCGGACGCCCTGGTGCTCGCCCCGGAAGACCTGCGCGAGAATGTGATCGCGCGCCTGAAGTCGGTGCTGGAGCGGACGGAGGTGTCGGCATGAGCGAGGCTGCGTCGCGGAAACGCCGGGGAGACAATGTGATCGACGCCGGCGGCGCGCGCCGGGGCGGAACCGGTGACGGCGCACGGGCTTCCGATGGTGCGAAGGACCGGCGGGGGAGCGCGGCGGCCAGCACCAGCCGGCTCTCGACCCGGCTGGCCCGGCTGCTCAACATGATTCCGTACTTCCAGGCCAATCCGGGCATCAGCGCGGCGGAGGCGGCGGCCGAACTCGGCGTGTCCACCAAGCAGCTGATGACCGATCTCAACCAGCTGTGGATGTGCGGCCTGCCCGGATACGGTCCGGGCGATCTCATCGACCTGTCGTTCTCCGAGGAGAGCATCGAGGTCACCTTCTCCGCGGGCATCGACCGGCCGCTGCGCCTCACCTCCCTGGAGGCGACCGCGTTGCTGGTGGCGCTGCGCTCCATCGCGGACCTGCCCGGCATGGTGGATCCGAGCGCGGCGCACGCCGCTATCGCGAAGATCGAATCCGCCATTACCGGCCGGGAATTCGCCGGACCGCCGCTCCCCGTGCCGATCGAGGCCCCCGCCGTGGCAACCGTCCGGGCCGCGCTGGAGCACGATCACGCGCTATGCCTGGTCTATTACTCGGCCAGCCGCGACGTGGTCTCCGAGCGCATTGTGGACCCGATCCGAATCGTGCTGGTGGACAACAACAGCTACCTGCAGGCGTGGTGCCGGCAGGCCGAGGGCGTGCGCCTGTTCCGCCTCGACCGCATCGAGGAGGCCACCGAGCTCGACGAGCCGGCCCGCCCGCCCGCCGAGGCCGCCGCCGACGAGACCGCCGCCCTGGACCTGTTCGTCGACGATCCCGCGGTCCCGCTGGCGCGCTTGCTGATTCGCCCCGACTACGCCTGGGTGCTCGAGCAGTACCCGATGCACCGGGTCACCGCCCACCAGGACGGCAGCGTCGAGGCCACCATGCGTTTCGCCACCCTGGACTGGATGGCGCGGCTGCTGCTCGGCTTCGGCGCCGGCGTCACCGTGCTCGGCCCGGCCGAACTGGTGACCGCGGTGCGCGAGCGGTCCAGCTCGGCGCTGGCCGCCTACGCCGGGTTCGAGGGGGTCGGTCCCGCTTGAGTTTCCGTGTGACGGTGCTGGGGGCGGGCAGCATCGGCTGTTACGTAGGCGGTCGGCTCGCCGCGGCCGGGGCCGAGGTCACCTTCGTCGGACGGCCGCGCGTGGTGGAGGAGCTGCGCACCTTCGGGCTGCGGCTCACCGATCTGGACGGCAATGACGCGCGGGTCGAACCGGACGCCTTCCGCGCGGTCACCGAGCCCGCCGGTGACGCCGATCTGGTGCTGATCACCGTGAAATCCGCGGCCACCGCCACCGCCGCCGCCGAACTGGCCGGCCTGCTGCGGCCCGGCACGGTGGTGATCAGCCTGCAGAACGGCATCGGCAACGACGCGGTCATCCGCGAGCTCCTGCCCACCTGCGTGGTGCTGGCCGGGATGGTCATGTTCAATGTCGTTCATCACGGTCAGGGCCGCTTCCACCGCGGCACCGCGGGCACGGTCGACGTCGCCGACGACCCGGTGCTCAACCGGTTCGGTGCGGTCTTCGCCAAGTCCGGTCTGGGCTTCGAACGGTATGCCGATCTGCTGCCCATCCAGTGGGCGAAGCTGCTGCTGAACCTGAACAACCCCATCAACGCGCTGTCGGGCCGCCCGCTGCGCGAGGAGCTCGGTACCCGCGACTACCGCCGCTGTCTGGCGCTGGCCCAGCGGGAGGCCCTGGACGTGATGGCGGCGGCCCGCATCCGCCCGGCCCGGCTCACGCCGCTGCCACCGGAGATGATGGCCCGGCTGCTGACCGTGCCCGACGGCGTCTTCCGCCGGGTTGCCGGAAAGGTGCTGGCAGTCGATCCGGTGGCCCGCTCGTCCATGGCCGACGACCTGGCCGCCGGGCGCAGAACCGAAATCCCTTGGCTGTGCGGTGAAATCGTGAGTCTCGGGGCCATGGTAGGAATACCCACGCCGGTGAACCAGAAGCTGATCGAACTCGTGTCAGCTGCGGAGAACGGCGACCGGCGCACCTGGTCGGGCCCGGAATTGCTGGAACAGCTCACCGACGCCGCGCGTGACGGCGCGGCGAACAAGGGTTGACAACAAGCTTCGCGATATGCGGGTCCGGTAGCATCGGACTCACCAGAGTCTTTGGAGGTAATGGAATGACAGGCGCCATCAGCCCGTGGCACTTGCTGATCGTCGTGCTGATCTTCTTGCTGTTCTTCGGTTCGAAGCGCATGCCCGACGCGGCCCGTAGCCTGGGTCGCTCGATGCGCATCTTCAAGACCGAGGTCAGCCAGATGCAGAACGAGGGCAAGACGGGCGAGGCCGCTCCCGAGGCCCAGGCCCAGCCGGTGCAGCCGCCGGCCCAGCTGCCGCCCGCCCAGCCGGTGCAGCCTACGCCGCAGCCGAACGACCAGCAGAAGGCCTGAGGCCACGACCAGCCGGGATGAGCGCCGCTCATCCCGGATGAGGCGTTGTCCGGGTCCGGTTACTCCGGATCTTCAGGGGCGTGCAGTCGCGCCCGCGTCTTCTTTGGCCGCAAGGCGGAGGCAGTCACACACACATGCGCATCCCGTTCGATCCCCGGCGCAGTAAGCGCCGCACGAACCCCGACGGCACCATGTCCTTGGTGGAGCACCTCTCGGAGCTCCGCAGGCGCTTGCTCATCGCGCTGGCGTGGGTCGCGATCGGCACCCTGTTCGGGTTCTTCTGGTACTCGCATTCGATCTTCGGGATCGAGAGTCTCGGTGAGATCCTGCGTGGTCCCTACTGTGATCTGCCCGCCTCCTCGCGGGCCAATCTGAGCACCGACGGCGCCTGCCGATTGCTGGCGACCGCGCCCTTCGAGCAGTTCACGCTGCGCCTGAAGGTCGGCACCACCGCGGGTGTGGTGGTGGCCAGCCCGTTCTGGCTGTATCAGCTGTGGGCGTTCATCACGCCCGGTCTGTACGCCAAGGAACGCAAGTACGCGATCTCGTTCGTGGCGGCGGGCGCGGCGCTGTTCGTCACCGGTGCGGTGCTGGCGTACTGGGTGGTCGCCCACGCGCTCAGCTTCCTGATGACCATCGGCAACAACGTGCAGATCACCGCGCTGAGCGGTGCGCAGTACTTCAGCTTCATCATCAAGCTGCTGGTCATCTTCGGCGTCAGCTTCGAAACCCCTTTGCTCATCGTGGGTTTGAACTTCCTCGGGGTGCTGACCTATCAGCGGCTCACCAAGTGGCGGCGCGGGCTGATCTTCGGCCTGTTCGTGTTCGCGGCCATCGTGACCCCGCAGGACCCGATCTCCATGCTGTCGCTGGCGCTCGCGCTGACGCTGCTGTTCGAGATCGCGGTGCAGTTCGCGCGCCTCAACGACAGGCGCCGGGCCCGCAATGCGGAGGCCTGGGACAAGCTCGCCGACGACGAGGCGTCCCCGCTGGACACCACGCCCGGCGGTGTCGACGCCCCGACTCCGGTGCCGACCGCGGAACCCGTGGTTGCCGCACCGCTCGAGAAAACAACGCGAGGCGTGTCGGATTACTCCGATACTCTCTGAAAAGTGACATCAAGGTCGCTTACTGGCGAACTGGCGGCATTCGCCACCGAACTGAAATTCGAGCTCGATCCGTTCCAGCGGCAGTCGTGTGAGGCGCTCGAGGGCGGGCACAGTGTGCTCGTCTGCGCGCCCACCGGCGCCGGCAAAACCGTGGTCGGCGAGTTCGCGGTGCATCTGGCGCTGGCCGCGGGCGGGAAGTGTTTCTACACCACGCCCATCAAGGCGCTGTCGAACCAGAAGTTCGCCGATCTCACCGAACGTTATGGCCGCGACGAGGTCGGCTTGCTGACCGGCGACCAGTCCATCAACCCCGACGCCTCGGTGGTGGTGATGACCACCGAGGTACTGCGCAACATGCTGTACGCGAGTTCCGATGCGCTGCGCGGGCTTTCGTACGTCGTCATGGACGAGGTGCACTACCTGGCCGACCGCTTCCGCGGCGCGGTGTGGGAGGAGGTCATCCTGCACCTGCCGCCGGAGGTGCGCCTGGTCAGCCTGTCCGCGACGGTCTCCAATGCCGAGGAGTTCGGCGCGTGGATGGAGACCGTGCGCGGTGACACCGCGGTGATCGTGGACGAGACCCGGCCGGTGCCGCTGTGGCAGCACGTCATGGTCGGCAGGCGCATGTTCGACCTGTTCGATCCGAAGTCCAGCGATGCCAAGGTGATCGTGGACGGCGACCTGCAGCGCTACATCAAGCACCGCGAAGCCGTTGACCGGATGGACAATTGGGCGGTGCCGGGGCGCGGTCGCGGCGGGCCGCGGCGCTCGTTCCGGCCCATGCCGCGGCCGGAGGTGATCGCCCGCCTCGATGACGAGGGGCTGTTGCCGGCGATCACGTTCATCTTCAGCCGCGCCGGATGCGATGGGGCCCTGGCACAGTGCGTGCGCTCGCGGCTGGATCTCTCGCGCGAGGACGATCGCGCGGAGATCGACGCCATCATCGAGAAGCACACCGGGGATCTGCCGCGCAGTGACCTCGAGGTGCTCGGGTACTGGGAGTGGCGCGAGGCGCTGCATCGCGGCTTCGCCGCGCACCACGCGGGCATGCTGCCCGCCTTCCGGCACACGGTCGAGGAACTGTTCGTGCGCGGGCTGGTGCGGGCCGTGTTCGCCACGGAGACACTGGCTCTCGGCATCAATATGCCGGCGCGGACCGTGGTGCTCGAGCGGCTGGTGAAGTTCAACGGCGAGAGCCACGCCGAGCTGACGCCGGGGGAGTACACGCAGCTCACCGGGCGGGCCGGGCGGCGCGGGATCGACGTCGAGGGCCACGCGGTGGTGCTGTGGCAGCCGGAGGTGGATACCAGCGCGGTGGCGGGTCTGGCCTCGACGCGGACCTATCCGTTGCGGTCGTCGTTCCGGCCGGGCTACAACATGTCGATCAATCTGGTCGATCGCATGGGTGCGGTGGAGTCGCGGGCGCTGCTGGAGCGGTCCTTCGCCCAGTTCCAGGCCGACCGGTCGGTCGTGGGCCTGGTGCGGGGCATCGAACGCAACGAGGCCCAGCTCCGCAAGCTGCGCTCGCAGCTCGGCGATGAGAGCTTCTTCGAATACATCCAGCTGCGCGAACGCGTCCGGGACCGGGAGCGGCACCTGGAACGGCAGGGCCGCACGGACCGGCGACAGGCCGCGGTGTCCGCGCTCACCGCGCTGCGGCGCGGGGACGTGGTGGCGATTCCGTCCGGACGCCGACAGGGTCTGGCCGTGATCCTGGAACCCGATGCGACACCGGGTGACCCGCGTCCGCTGGTGCTCACCGAGGACAAGTGGGCGGGCCGGGTCTCGGCCGCCGACTTCCCGACCCCGGCCGAATCGCTGGGCCGGCTGCGGCTACCCAAGCACGTCGACCACCGCACCGCGCGGGTGCGCCGTGACCTGGCGTCCGCACTGCGCAGCACCGGCATCACCGTGCCCCGGCGCGGGCGGCAGGGCAGCGGCAAGTCCAAGGCCGCCGACGACCGCGAGCTGCAGACCCTGCGGCGGGCATTGCGCAATCATCCGGCGCACTCGCGCCCGGACCGGGAGCAGCTGGCGCGTATCGGCGAACGCTACAACCGGGTCGAGCGCGAGACCGAGCACCTGCGCCAGCAGGTGGCGGCCACCACCAACTCCCTGGCACGCACCTTCGACCGGATCCTCGGGCTGCTCGAGGAGCGCGGCTACGTCGAGCACGGCGAGGTCACCCAGGACGGCCGCCGCCTGGCCCGCATCTACGCCGAGGCGGATCTGGTTGTGGCGGAAAGCCTTCGGCAGGGACTGTGGCGCGGGCTCGGCCCGGCCGAGCTGGCCGCGGTGGTGTCCATCCTGGTGTACGAATCCCGGCAGGAGGGCGGCTACCTGGGCGCCTCGGGCCCGACCGCGCCGATTCGCCGGGCCGTGGACGCCACCATCGGGGTGTGGTCGCAGTTGCGCGCCGACGAGTCCCGGCACCGGGTGCAGCCCACCCGGGAACCCGACCTCGGTTTCGTCACAGGTGTCTACACCTGGGCCCGCGGCGACGATCTCGCCGATGCGCTGCTCGCCAGCGGTGATCGCGGAAACCCGCTCTCCGCGGGCGATTTCGTGCGCTGGTGCCGCCAGGTCATCGATCTGCTGGACCAGATTCACAGCACCGCCGACGACCTCGAGGTGGCGGCCACCGCGAGCAAGGCGGTGCGGGCCATCCGCCGGGGTGTCGTAGCCGTGGACGCGGCGTAGTAGATACGACTGTGCTTTGATTCTTGGATGTACCGACCGCAGCGGGGACACGAGCGTGTTCCCGCTCGGGGGGCTAGCGTGAGTACAACGGATTGCTATTGGAGGCAAGCAGATGAGCGGCCCGTACGGACCGAATGACGCCCCTGGTCAAGGGGGAGGCAACGATCCGACGCAGCAGTGGGGCGGTCAGCAGCCCGCGCCCGGCGCCGGACCGACTCAGCAGTGGGGTGGCCAGCAGCCCGCGCAGCCGACCACGCAGTGGGGCGACCCGTCGCAACAGCAGCAGCCGGCCCAGCAGTGGGGGCAGGGCCAGCCGCAGCAGCCGTGGGGGCAGTCGCAGCCGCAGCAGCCGGTGCAGCAGCCGTGGGGGCAGAGCCAGCCGCAGTGGCAGCAGCCGCAGGGCGACCAGCCGTGGGGGCAGCCGCAGCCGCAGTGGCCGCAGCAGGGTCAGCCCGGACAGCCGGGGCAGCAGGAGTGGAACCAGCAGGCGGGCCAGCAGTGGCCGCAGCCGCAGCAGCCGCCCGCCGGCAAGAAGAAGACCGGTCTGATCATCGGGATCGTGGTCGCCGTCGTGGTGGTGCTGGCCGCGGCCGGTGGTGGTCTGGCCTGGTTGCTGAGCAAGGACCAGCTGGACAACAAGGCCGTGCAGTCCGGGGTGCAGAAGGTCCTCAAGGACTCCTACGGCATCGACGACGTCCAGGACGTGAGCTGCCCGTCGGGTCAGAAGGTCGAGGTCGACAAGACCTTCGACTGCACCCTCAAGGTGGGTGGCGAGAGCAAGAAGGTGACCATCAAGATCACCAAGGATGACGGCACCTACGAGGTCGGCCGCCCTAGCTGATTTTTTCGGGCGGGGGAACTGGCCAATTGTGTTGGGCCCGGGCGTGATCGGACGATCATGGTCGGGCCCTCACGTTTGCCAAGGATTGTCTGATCGTCGCTGACGAGTACAGTGGGCCGAAATCTTCTCGTTGATCGTGATCGGGGGGCAAGATGAAATCGACTGTTCGTATCGTGGGCTGGACCGCGACCGTGGCGGCCGTGGTGAGCGCCGGGCTGGCGTCCGCGCCGTTCGCGGGCGCCAAGGCGGCGGGTCCCGCGGTCAACGACTGCATTACCAACAAGGCCGATGTGCAGCCTGCCGCCATGGTGCTGGCATGTGGCGACGGCGGGCTCAGCGTCCGCGACATCACCTGGAGCAGTTGGGGTCCCGACACCGCCGAGGGCGACGGCACCGAGTACCGGCGCGTGTGCCGGCCGAGCTGCGCCGCCGGGAACACCGCCACCGGCACCACCCACATCACCCTGCGCAATCCGCAGGACGGCTATTTCACCGAGGCCGCCATCACCGATCTCGATGGCAAGCCCGAGACCTGGCCCGTGGGCCCGCTACGACACTGATCAGCGCTTGGCCATGGCGGTGATGAGCCGCTTGACCGGGTTCTCGGCGTTGTAGACGCTGGCCAGTTCCGCGAGGCGATCCGGGTCCGCCGGAGTGATGGGCAGCAGGTCCGGGCCCGAGTGTGCGACGTCGGCATCCCGGACGACCCGGACGACGGGGGCCGCGGCCTTCAGATAGTCGTCGGCGGCAACGAGTTTCGCGCGCACACCCTTGGCGAGATCGGAGTCCGGGTCGGCGGCCGCGGCGCGCAGGGCCTCCACCGAGCCGAAACGGGAGATGAGCTGGGCGGCGGACTTGTCGCCGATGCCCGCGACGCCGGGCAGGCCGTCGGAGGCGTCGCCGCGCAGCGTGGCCATATCGGCGTAGGCGGGGCCGGCATTCTCTTCCGGCACACCGTATTTGGCAGAGACCTCGGCCGGGCCCCAGAGCTCCGCCTTGGCCAGGCCGCGGCCGACGTAGAAGACCCGCACCGGGGGTGCCGGGGTGTCGCGGACCAGCTGCAGCAGATCCCGATCGCCGCTGACGACGATCACCTGGTCGGTGCCCTCTCGGGTGGCCAGGGTGCCGATCACATCATCGGCCTCCAGGCCCTCGGCCCCGGCGGTCGCGATGCCGGCGGCTTCGAGCACGTCCATGATCATGTCGACCTGCGGGGTGAGGGTGTCCGGGACTTCCTCGGCCACGACCCCGGCGCCCGGCTCGCCGGCGTCCTCGGCCACCCGATGGGCCTTGTACGACGGCAGCAGGTCCACTCGGAACTGCGGCCGCCAGTCCAGGTCCAGGCACACCACCAGCCGGCTCGGCGCATGCTGCTTGACCAGCGCGGCGACCATGTCGGTGAACCCGCGTAGCGCATTGACCGGCCGCCCGTCGGGTGCGGTGATCTTCTCCGGGATCGCATAGAACGCCCGGAACCACAGACTGGCCCCATCGAGCAGCAACAACGGACCGGTGGCAGGGGTGCTCATAGCGGTCGACCCTACCGGGACCGGCCGACAGGTCCGTGCAGCGCCGCGTGTCCGTCGGTCGTCGACCCGTGCGGGCGCCGCCGGGGGATGGCTCGGTGGACCCGGTGTGCCGGCGCGCTGGTGCGGTCGAAGCCGCACTGGTTCGTATGTGGGCCGAAAAGTGCTGAGCGGCAGGGGGCTCGGGGTGTTGTCCGGTGGTGGCACACGGTGGTGGGGTGCGAAGTTCGACAGTGGCTGGAGGGTGGCGGGGTTGGGGAGTAGCGTCGGTGGGCATGAGCGCTCATCACGAGTCACGGTTCGCGGCGGAGGTCTACGGGTCACGGTTGGAGCGGGCGGCCGAGTTGGCGCGCCACGCTCATCTCGACGCGTTGCTCATCACACCGGGTGCTGACCTGCGGTTCCTCATGGGGTCGCGGGCGCAGTCCTTCGAGCGACTGACCTGCCTGGTGATCCCCGCCAGCGGGGAGACGCCCTCGGTGGTGATCCCGAAGCTGGAGCTGGCCTCGCTGAAGGGATCGGCGGCCGGTGAGCTGGGGTTGCAGATCGTGGACTGGGTGGACGGGGTGGACCCGTATCGCATCGTCCGGAACGTGCTCAATGCCGGTGCGCGGGTGGCGGTCACCGATGTCATGCCCGCCCTGCACCTGCTGCCCATCGCCGATCAGCTTGGCTCGCTACCGGTTTCGGCCACCCCGCTGCTGCGCGAGCTGCGAATGGTGAAGGACCCCAGCGAGATCGAGGCCCTGCGCCGGGCCGGCGCGGCCATCGACCGGGTGCACGCCCGCATGGCCGAGTTCCTGCGTCCCGGCCGCACCGAGGCCGAGGTGGGCGCGGATATCGCGGCCGCCATTGTCGAGGAGGGCCACACCGAGGCCGACTTCGTCATCGTGGGCAGCGGCCCGCACGGCGCGGACCCGCACCACCTGGTGTCGGATCGGGTGATCGAGCCGGGTGACGTGGTGGTGATCGATATCGGCGGTCCGGTCGAGCCCGGCTACTTCTCCGATTCCACCCGCACCTACGTACTCGGCGAGCCGAGCGAGGAGGTGGCCGCGCAGTTCACCGAACTGGAACGCGCCCAGGCCGCCGCGGTGGCCGCCGTGCGCCCCGGCGTCACCGCCGAATCCATCGACGCCGCCGCCCGCGACGTGCTGGCCGCTGCAGATCTGGCCGACTACTTCGTACACCGCACCGGCCACGGCATCGGACTGTCGGTGCACGAGGAGCCCTACATCGTGTCCGGCAACGACCTGGTCCTCGCACCGGGTATGGCCTTCAGCATCGAGCCGGGCATCTACTTCCCGGGGGCCTGGGGCGCGCGCATCGAGGACATTGTGATCGTCACCGAGGACGGCTGCGAGTCGATGAACAACCGCCCCCACGGACTGACCCGCCTATAGCTCCACCCCCACCCGATTCCGGGTCAGCAGGCAGCGTCGGCGTCGAAAGTGGCGGCGTAGCGCCAGAAGTCGCGCATGGTCGTATCCGGGGTCGGGCTGTCGGCACCGACCTGGGTCAGGAGGATGGTGACGGTGCCGGTGGCCGGGATGATGTGGGCGCAGGTGCCGGTGCCGCCGACCCAGCCGTAGCGGCCCGGCACGTTCCACGGTTCCAGGTGGGCGATGTCGACCGTGCCGCCGCAGCCCCAGCCCTGGCCCTCCAGGAAGAGATCGCCGTGGGCACGCTGGGCTGGAGTGGTGTGGTCGGTGGTCATGAGGCGAACCGCGTTGGCGGACAGCAGTTTCCGGCCCTCCGGGGTGACGCCGTCGGCGAGCAGCAGGCGCGCGAAGCGGAGCCAGTCGCCTGCGGTGCCCGCGAGGCCGCCGTGACCGAGCGGGAAGGCCGGGGGAGTGCTCCACTGGCCGTCGGGGGCGTCGGCCAGTTCGAGGCCGGTGTCGCCGCGGCGGTAGTAGCTGGTGAAGCGGTCGCGGTGGGCGGCGGGGACGGTGAAACCGGTGTCCTGCATGCCGAGCGGTTCGAACAGCCGCTCGGTCAGGAAGTCGGGGAAGGTCCGGCCGGAGGCGCGGGCGACGAGTGCGCCCTGCAGGACCGAGCAGGTGTCGTAGAGCCACGCGGTGCCCGGCTGGGCCAGCATGGGCAGTGCGGCCAGCTCGGCCAGCCATTCGTCCATGGACGGGTAGCTCTGCGGTTCCCGGCCGTCGCGCTGGACGGGGAACACCGCCTGGACGGCGGGCAGTTCGAAATCGGAGGCCCAGCCGTAGCCCGCCCGGGAGGTGAGCAGGTCGAAGACGGTGATCGGGCGATGGGCGGGCACCACCTCGTCGAGGGGACTGCCGGGGGTGCGGACCACGCGCGGGTGGGTGAGTTCGGGCAGCCACGGGGCGATGGGGTCGTGTAACCCGATCACCCCGTCCTCGACGAGCATCAGCACGGCCGCGGCGGTCAGCGGCTTGGTGATCGACGCCCAGCGGAACAGCGAATCCGCGGCCATCGGGACCGTGCCGCCCGCGTGGGCCAGGCCGACGGCGGCGGTCTGCATCCGGTCGCCACGCGCGATCAGGCCGACCGCGCCGGGGACACCGCCGTCGTCGACGTGTGCCTGCAACACTTCTCGGAGCGTGGACATGGCTCTCCCTCTCTGGTGCGCACTCGAGAGATTGGACGTGCCGTGTGCCGCAAAGTAATCGGTCGCGCACCAGCCGGGATCGGTGTCAGTGCCCGGCGGCGTCGCCCTTGAAGACGCTGCTGGCCATCACGCGCTGCACAGCGATGGCGATCACGACGCGGGTCGGGTTCTCCCGGGGCTGTCGGTAGCGCCCGGCGTAGCGCTCGACCGCGTCGGCCACCGAATCGGGGTCGTCGAGCACGGTGGCGGGACCCTCGAGGGTGATCCAGCGCGGGCCGTCGACCTGGCTCACCGCCGCGTAGCCCGAGCGCCGCACATTGTTGACCTTGACCGACCCGTCATTGGTGATGATGCGCGCGATGCCGGCCTCGGGATCCCAGGTGAACCCGACCGCGACCACATGCGGGGTGCCGTTGGCGCGCAGTGTGGAGAGGGTGGCGAGGTGGCGTTCGGTGACGAAGTCGGCGGCGGCGGGCGACAGTTCCGGGCGTGCGGCGGTGCTGGTCATGATCCGACGCTAGCAATCCGGCCTCGGGAGCACCGGACAGCGGTGCCCGGGTGGCAAACTGTGGGCCATGGGTTTCGGATCGCGGGACGTCGACAAGGGCGTCGTGCTGGTGCTCGGCGGGCGCAGTGAGATCGGGCTGGAGGTGGCGCGACGGCTGTCGCCCGGCCGGGTGGTGATTCTGGCGGCGCGCCGCAGCGACCAGCTACAGGAACAGACGAAGGAGTTGCTGATCGCCGAGGCGGCGGCGGTGCACTGCGTCGAGTTCGACGCCGACGACATGGCGTCGCACCAGCCGCTGTTGGAGAAGATCATCGCCGAGCACGGACGCATCGGCGTGGCCGTGGTGGCATTCGGGATTCTCGGGGATCAGGCTCGGGCCGAGGAGGATCCGGCGCACGCGGTCGAGATCGTGTTGACCGATTTCGTCGCCCAGGTGAGCGTGCTCACCAGTCTGGCGAATCTGCTGCGTGAGCAGGGCGACGGTCAGATCGTGGTGTTCAGTTCCATCGCGGGTGTGCGGGTGCGGCGCGGGAACTACGTGTACGGCTCGGCGAAGACCGGTCTGGACGGGTTCGCGTCCGGGTTGCAGATGGCTTTGCACGGCAGCGGAGTTCACCTGCTCATGGTCCGATCCGGATTCGTCATCGGGCGCATGACGGCCGGGATGGAGCCCGCGCCGCTGTCGAGCACACCCGATCAGGTGGCCGACGCGGTGGTGGCGGGGCTGTATCGGCGGGCGCGGGATGTGGCGGTGCCGCGGCGGATTCGGCTGCTGTTCGTGGCCATGCGGTATGTGCCGTACTCGGTGTGGCGGCGGATGCCGCGATGACCGGAACCTCACGCCCGTTGCTGCCGATTCCGGTGATCGGCATCGGTGCTGACGGCTGGGACGGCCTGGGCGGCGCGGCGCGGCGCGAGATCGCCGCGTGTGAGGTATTACTGGGCTCCGCACGGCAATTGGTGCTGATCCCCGCAGAGGCGGCGCGCGCGGAGCGGGTGCCGTGGCCTTCGCCGCTGGTGCCCGCGCTGCCGGGGCTGCTGGAACGGTACGCGGGGCGGCGGCTCGGTGTGCTGGCCAGCGGCGACCCCATGTTCTTCGGTATCGGCGTGACCTTGACGAAACTGCTTGGGGCGCAGGCCCTGCGGGTGTTGCCGCAGCCGTCTTCGGCGTCGCTGGCGTGCGCACGGCTGGGCTGGGCACTCAACGAGACGCCGGTGGTGAGCGCGGTCGGGCGGCCTGTGGAGACAGTGCTCCCGGAATTGTCCGGCGGGCGCCGAGTGCTGGTGCTGAGCTCCGATCAGCACACTCCGGCGCAGGTCGCGGAGCTGCTGGCGCGCAATGGCTTCGGCGGGTCGGCGCTCACCGTGCTGGAACAGCTCGGCGGGCCGGACGAGCGGATCGTGCGCGGCACCGCCGCGCGGTGGGACCACCCGGCCGGAGATGCGCTGAACGTCGTGGCCATCGATGGTGTCGCCGACCGGGTTTCGCCGCGCCTGACGCGGATGCCGGGCCTGCCCGACGAGGTGTACGGCGGCGACGGCCAGCTCACCAAGGCCGAGGTGCGGGCGCTCACGCTCGCGGCGCTGGCGCCCGCACCGGGTGAGCTGCTGTGGGATGTCGGGGGCGGTTCGGGCACCATCGCCATCGAGTGGTGCCGCACGAACCCGGCCTGCCGCGCCGTCGCCTTCGAGCGAATGGAGAGCCGCCGCAAGCAGATTACGGCCAATGCCACGGTCCTGGGTGTCCCGGGTGTCGAGGTGCGTGGCGCGGCCCCGGAGTCGTTCGCGGAGCTGCCCGCGCCGGATGCGCTGTTCATCGGCGGCGGGCTCACCCAGGACGACATGTTCGACGTCTGCTGGGAGCGGCTGCGCCCGGGGGGCCGGCTGGTCGCGAGCGCGGTGACCGCCGAATCCGATGTGCTGCTACTGCGCCTGGCCGAGCGGCACGGCGGTGCGTTGCGCCGTTTCCAGGTGTATCGGGCCGAGCCGCTGGGCGGCTTCACCGCCTGGCGGCCACAGCTGCCGGTGACCCAGTGGTCGGTCGTGAAACCCCGTGCGGCAGTGGGCTAGTCGATCGGGGGCAGGGCGAGCGGGCCGGGTTCGAACACGGTCACCAGCACGATGAGGTTGCCGTAGGGCGCGTTCCCGTTGGCGAGGCGGTGCGCGGCCCGGGCGAGAGCGGTGCGCCACCCGTACTTGGCCTCGATCTCGGCCTGCACCCGGGGCACGAAAGTGCCCGTGCTCAGCAGGCGGGCCGTGCCCTGGAGCTGGCGGGAACCGAGTGCGGGATTGCCGCGCCAGTCGCCGGGCTGCACCAGCACCCGGCCGTCCTCGGCGAGTTGCTCGGCCTCGGTGGAGAACGACGAGGTCCGGAAGGCGAGACCGTTGTCACCGATGGGGACCACCAGCCGCGGCACGGTGACCAGCCGGCGCGGGCCGGTGGTCCGCGTCACCAGCACCGTTTTCGCCTGCTGCCAGACGGTGGCCGGGCCGGAGATTTCGCCGCGCGCCGGTATCGGGGCGGGTGCCGCTGCCCCGGGGCGGGCGAACTGGCTACGTGCGGCCGCCGGGTCGATCATCATGTCGGTCATCGCCTTCGATCCTTCCGTGCCGAATTCCACTGCCGGGCTCGGTGCCGGGTGCAGAGCGAGACGGCGCAACGGCACCACATAGTGATTGCCATGTATTCGCTCATTCGGCGGCGACCATGTCGCTGTGGGTCGGTCCGGCACGGTGTCCCAAGAGCGACACACGGGGCAGTCCATCGAGTTTCACCACATGGCACTCGTGGGCCACCCTGCCCCAACACTTCTTGACCACGTCGAGCCCGTCCCCTTCGATAGTCCAGGCGTTCCGCAGATCTGGCAACAGCGCAGGTCAGACGTCGTGAATCTGTAGCGGGGAGATCGCTCGAGGCCGAAGATCCGCCCCAGCGGGGCCGGAAGGATCGCTGCAAGGCCGCCGGGCCGCGAGTTCGGCGACGGTGAGCGCCAGGGGAGTCAGCGCCTCCCAGCGGTGCACCGTCCCCCCGGCCGTCAGCGGCCGCAGAAAAGGCAGGGGCAGGCACCTGACCGGTCTGTTCGCGGCGTCGTAGAGAAACGCGGGCACGAGTTCGGATCGGGGGCCCGAGGCGGTGCCGACCCGTCTTTCGTGTGCGCTGTCTGCGCGCGTGGCGTCAGGTGTGTTTACTGGCGTCATGGCACTGTTCGCTCGAATGGTTTCCGCCGTTGCGCAATTCGCGAACCGCCGGGGCGTCTACGCCGGTCGTCGATCCACGAAGGTTCCGCGTTTATCGGTGGTCGCGGGGGAGGCTGGGCGGGCACCTGCCCGGCCGCCGCGACGCGCGCATCCTGCTGCTCGATCATGTCGGGGCGAAGAGCGGTGTGCGGCGGACGTCCCCGGTGATGTATGTGGAGGCCGGGGATGCGGTGGCGATCGCGGCGTCGAAGGCTGGGCAGCCCGTTCATCCGGCCTGGTTCCACAACCTCGAGGCCAATCCGGACACTGTGATTCAGATCGGGGGCCAGGTGCTGCCGGTGCGGGCTCGGGTGGCCGATCCGGGCGAACGGGATCGGCTGTGGCCGGAGTTCGTGACGGCGGTGCCGGATTTCGCGTTCTATCAGCGGCAGGCGGGACAGCGGGTGATACCGGTTGTCCTTCTCGAGCCCAGGTGATGCCGCCGCGACCCGGCAGGTGTGGAACATGGTTGCTCGACCTGTGGGGGTCGGGTTTGGCCTAGGCTGCTCGGCGTGAGTGCCGCTGCGTCGCGAACGATTGCTCTGCCGCACTGCCGGGTGAGCTATGCCGAGTACGGTGCGGGTGACGGGATACCGGTTCTGTACTGCCACGGCGTGCCCGGAACACATTTGGAGGGTGAGGCTTTCGATGCGGCCGGGGTGGCGGCGGGAATTCGCGTCATCGCGGTCGACCGGCCCGGAATGGCGGAATCGTCGTTGCCCGCGGGGGAGCGGGTGGCGGACTGGGTGGGCACGGTGGCCGCGCTGGCGGATCGGCTGGGGCTGGGGCGATTCGGGGTCATCGGGGTGAGTGGTGGCGGGCCTTTCGCGCTGGCCGTCGCGGCCGGGCTGCCCGGCCGGGTCACGGGTGTGGCGCTCATTTCCGCGCCCGCGCCGCTCGGTGAACAGGCCGACGCCGCGGACCTCGATCCGGTGGCGCGCCGGCGTCGGCGTGGGCTGAATGTCCTGCGGCGGGCCCCTTTTCTGGTGTATCCGATGGCGATGGAGATGTCGCTGGTGATCCGTCGGCGGAAGGGGGTCGCGGGATTGGTCGCGCAGATGGCGGATGTGGATCGCGAGCGGGTCGAGGGCGATCCCGAGCTGGCCGGCAAGCTGGAGGCCAATCTGCGGCGCAGTTTCGAGCAGGGCAGCCGTGGTTTCGCTTCCGACATTCGCTTGGTCTTCACTCGCGAATGGGGATTCCGGCTGTCCGATGTGACCGTGCCGGTGCAGGTCTGGCACGGTGAGGCCGACGGCAATGTCCCCGCCGACGATGCTCGGCGGCTCGCCGCGGCGCTCCCGGACGCCCGGCTGCACCTCGTGCCCGGCGCGGGCCACCTGCTGTTCGTCGAGCGTCCGGCCGACATCCTGGACTCCCTCGGAATCGGCAACACGCCGTGACCGGCGGGCGTCGGGCAATGGTGCAGCCGAGGTCAGAGGCCGACGAGTTCCGCAGGCGTGGACTACCCGCCGGGTCGGTCGAGATGTCTTGCCGCCCTACCCCAGTGCGTGGGCGGTGGTGTATCCGAGCAGTGCCGCGCCGAGCCCCGCGATGATGCTCACGGCGACATTGAGCGTGGCGTACAGATACGAGCGCTGCTCGGCGAGCCGAATGGTCTCGTAGCCGAACGTGCTGTACGTGGTCAGTGCGCCACAGAATCCGGTGCCGACGAGCGCGTAGGTGGGAGACGAGACCGCGGCGCCGGTGAGCGAGCCCAGGATCAGGCAGCCGGTGAGGTTGACCGTCAGTGTGCCCCAGGGGAAGACGCTGTCGTGGCAGGTCTGGATGGCGCGGTCGGTGAGATACCGCGCCGGGGCGCCGACCATCGCGCCGAGAATGACGAGCAGCACGGTCATGCGGTGGCCTCCCGGCGTCGGGCGATCTGGTGGGTGCAGGCCGCGCGGGTGAGACGGACCGCGACCAGGGTCGCCAGCAACGCGCACACCAGGGTGGCGGCCATGTAGGTGAATGCCGTTGCGACCGTGCCCGGTTGCAGCAGTCCGCGAGTTTCGTTGGCGTAGGTGGAGAAGGTGGTGAATCCGCCGAGGATGCCGACGCCGAGGAGCGGGCGTACCAGCGGGTGGGCGGTGATGGTCTCGGTGACGATCACCATCAGCACGCCGATGAGGAAGCAGCCGGCCACATTGGTGAGGAAGGTGGCCCACGGGAACCCGGCGACCGGGGTGGGCCACTTCAGCGCGAGCCCGTATCGGGCCAGTGCGCCGAGCGCCCCGCCGATCGAGATCACGGCCAGGATCGCACCGTGCGATCGCGACAGTTCCTGTGGTTGCCCGGGTTGATGCAGATCGACATCGGGGTCGATCGGTTCGAAGGTCTCGACACCATGGGTCGAATCCAGCTCACTGCTCACACGCGTCTCCTACTCCAGCGCACCCCGAGGGTGTCATTGTGGGGTAGGGACTGTTGGCGGCCGGTGGCTGCGGTTGTTCCGTAAATCGGAGCGGCGAGCCCCACCGCCGCGTCTCGATCAGGGTAGCGAGCCTACGCGGGTCTCCGCTGACGATGTGGGTCAGATCACGTCCCATCCGTCGCGGCTTCCGGAGGTGCGGACGCGGCATCCAGGGCCGCCGGCGGGTGGCCGTGCCGGCGCTGGTAGGCGCGGCGGAAGGAGCCGGGTCCTGGCCGAGTCCTGTTGCGATGGAACGGATCCGGTGGGTTCGAGGGGAAGCCGGCCCAGCTGTGGGATGGTGAAATCGATGACTTCGAGCGCCGAGTGATTTGACTCGGTCGTGTCCCCAGGTTCAGTATGGGCTCGTCAGCACCTCGCTAGGCGAGGCTCCTGTACGAACACAGGCCACTGATCCGACGACGTCGAGAGACGCCCAGGGTTAGGACAGATCTCCCCGGATTAAGGGGTGATCCGAAGTGGCTTCCCGCGAAGGGATACGTCGTGCAGTGCCGAAGCTCTGACGAGAGGGGTGCCCGCAATGTCACTGGTCGTGACATTGTTTCTCCCCTCCGCCGGGTGCGACACCCGTAGATGTGGTCGACGCGCGTGCGTCCCGGCGGTAAGGAGGTGAGGGACGAATGAGTTCCGGCGATAGTCCGTATCCCAGTCCGGTTCGAAAACCATTGTCGTACCCGGCTTGCCGCGCACTGAGCGCTTCCTGAAGCACTCGGAATTCCGTGGCGGGCCGATCCTCCGAAGGAGTTCTCTCATGGCCGTCATCGCATTTCCGCGTATCCGTACCCCGCTGACCGTCCTGTCGGTGCTCGGCGACTCAGCGCGGCGGGTCCGCGCGTGCCACCACCTGACCGAATCCGAGCGCGCCAACCTGCGCATCGCCCGTTCCCGGGTCGCGGTCTACACCGCCTCGCTGGGCGGTCACCCCTACCACGCGTAGGCCCTCGGGGCCGCGGGCCGACGCCCGCGGCCGCGGCGGGAGGGTGGTCTTCACAGCGGTTTCTCAGCGGCCGGACGGCACAGTGTCGGCGTGACAAACCATGTGACACTTCCTGATTCGGCCCGGTCCGGGCTACTACCCGTCAAGGTCCCGCAGATCACCGCGCTGTTCTGGATGATCAAGGTGCTCTCCACCGGAATGGGAGAGACCTTCTCCGACTTCCTCGTCAAGCACCTGCCGCCGCTGCTGGCGGTCGGTGGTGCGCTGGTGCTCTTCACCCTGGGCCTGGCCGCCCAGATCCGTGCACCCCGCTACCGCGTCTGGACCTATTGGACCGCCGTGGTCATGGTGGCCATCTTCGGCACCATGGTCGCCGACATCGTGGATTTCGTGGTCGGAATTCCGCTGGGCATCTCGACCGCGCTGTTCCTGGCCCTGCTCGCGGGCGTGCTGCTGCTCTGGTATCGCGTCGAGGGCACCCTGGACGTGCACAGTATCGATACCCGCCGCCGCGAAGGCTTCTACTGGACCACGGTCGTGGTGACCTTCGCGCTGGGCACCGTCGCCGGCGACTTCACCGCCGCGACACTGCATTTGGGCTACCTGGTGTCGTCACTGCTGTTCGCCGTCGCGATCGCGGTGCCGGCGGTGGCCTGGCGCTGGGGCGGGATCGATCCGGTGCTCGCCTTCTGGGCCGCCTACGTGGTCACCCGCCCGCTGGGCGCGTCGGTGACCGACTGGCTCGCCTCCGACCGCAGCGACGGCCTGAACCTGGGCACCGGCTGGGTCACCCTCGCCGCGGCGGTCCCCATGGTCGCGCTCATCGCGGTGCTCGCGCGCCGTCAGGACCGGGTGCAGGCGGTCGGCGTGCACCCGTGACGTCGAGAAGGGCTGCAGCGCTGGGGGTTCGGGAACCTGCCAGGGTGTCGAATCCGCGCGCGGCAGGTTTCAGGGCTGTTCGCCGATATTGCCGATGACCTGGTTGAGGTGGGCGCGGCCGTCCTCGAGCTGATAGGTGACGCCGGCGATGGCGCAGCGGCCGGAGTCGACCGCGTGCGAGATGATCTGCGAGCGCTCCATCAGCACGCGGCTGGTCTCGGCCACGTGCCGGGCCTCGAGCTCGTCGACGGTGCTCAGGCCCTCGCGGCGGCCGAGCAGGATCGACGGGGTGACGCGTTCGACGAGGCTACGGATGAATCCGCCGGGGACCGCCCCGCCGTCGAGCGCGTCGAGGGTGGCCTTGACGGCGCCGCAGCTGTCGTGGCCGAGCACCACGATCAGCGGGACATTGAGCACCTGCACGCCGTATTCGATGGAACCCAGCACCGAGCTGTCGATGACGTGCCCGGCCGTGCGGACCACGAACATGTCGCCGAGGCCCTGGTCGAAGATGATCTCGGCGGCGACCCGGGAGTCGCCGCAGCCGAACAGGATGGCGGTGGGGTGCTGGCCGCCGACCAGCTCGGCGCGGTGACCGGCGCCCTGGCTGGGGTGGACCTGGGTGCCCCGCATGAAACGCTCGTTACCTTCGCGAAGAGATTTCCAGGCGCTGATCGGATTTGAGTGAGGCATATGTCCGATTCTGCACATCGGCGATCGGGGGTGCCGACCCGCCCCGTCCGTTCGTGTTCCGGACGCTTGGTCCGGTGACGCGCGGGATTCGACGGTCGGACGACCATGGGTGCGTCTATTGGTTTGTGCAACAAAGGCCGCGCGGCTGCAGGACGAACTGCGCAACGTCTTCCACGATGTCGAGCCGGTCGGCCAGGCCGGACTGCAGGATCTGCGCGAGGGCAGGCACACCGTCCTGCTCGCGCTGGCCCTGCGCCATGCCACCCCCGAGCGCCGTGACCACCTGACCGGGCTCGTCGGCAACGCGCGCCTGGACGAGTCCGGCGCGGCGCTCTGCCGCGACATCCTGTCCGTCACCGCACGTTTCGAAGTGGAGCGGATGATCGGGCAGCGCCGGACGCTGATCGGGACCGCACTCGACGACACCCGGATCCCCGAATTCGCGGCGGTGGGACTGCGCACCGCTGCCGACATGATCATCGGCTGAGGCGGGGCAAACGGCCACCTCGCGGCCCGCGCCGAGCGTGAGTTCGCCGTTCTGGCTCGTTGCCGTCGTGTAGACCGT
Organism: Nocardia sp. NPDC051981; assembly: GCF_040680715.1. NCBI lineage: Bacteria > Bacillati > Actinomycetota > Actinomycetes > Mycobacteriales > Nocardiaceae > Nocardia > Nocardia sp. NPDC051981. Next base: position 61,950 of record NZ_JBFAXK010000004.1, read on the forward strand.
TTCCTCTGTTACGGTGGCCAAGGCCGGTTCCGGGATCGGCTGGAGCACAAGAGAATTGACTGGTTATGACGCATGGCGGCGTTGCCGACGGGGCACAGGCCGTGGGTGGAGAATCACGTGTGCCGCTGTACTCGGCCGAGTTCGCGGCGGATCCACATCGTATCTATCGTGAGCTGCGGGCGCGATTCGGATCGCTGGCACCGGTGGAGCTGGCGCCGGGAGTGCCGGCCACACTGGTGATCGGGTACCGGACCGCACTGCGAATCCTCAACGACCCGGAGCATTTTCCCGCCGATCCGCGCGTGTGGCAGCGCACCGCGCCGCCGGACAGCCCGGTCATGCCGATGCTCGAATGGCGGCCCAATGCGCTGCGCAGCAGTGGATCCGATCACCGGCGGTACCGGACGGTCAATGTGGCCGCACTCGACGCGGTGGATCCGCACGCCCTGCACGCCACCGTGGAACGGGTCGCGATACCGCTGATCAACGCGTTCTGTGCGGACGGGAGCGCGGATCTGGTGTCGCAGTACGCGTTTCCGCTCGCATTTCATATGGTCAACGCACTGCTGGGCTGCCCGCCGGTTATCGGGCAGCGCATCGCGGCCGGCCAGGCGGCGATCTGGGAGGGTGTCGACGCCGAGGCCGGGAACCAGATGATCACCTCGGCCGTACTGGAGCTGGTCGTGCTCAAACGCGCCCAGCCCGGCGACGACGTCGTGTCGCGGCTGGTCGCGCACCCGGCGGAGCTCACCGACGAGGAGATGATCCACCAGATCGTCACCCTCTACGGCGCGGGCATCGAACCCGAGCAGAACCTCATCGTCAACACCCTGCGGCTCATGCTCACCGACCCCCGGTTCGCGGGAAACCTGCTGGGCGGCAGTCTGTCCACCCGCGGCGCCCTGGACGAGGTGCTGTTCACCGACCCGCCCGGCGCCAACTACTGCGTCAGCTATCCGCGGCATCCGATTCTCGTCGACGGCGTGTGGCTGCCCGCGCATCAGCCGGTGGTGGTGAGCATGGCGGCCTGCAACAACGATCCCGCGGTCGGCGCGCGCGAATTCACCGACAACCGCGCGCATCTCGCGTGGAGCGTCGGACCGCACGCGTGCCCGGCCCGGTCACCGGCCTACCTCATCGCCCAGGACGCCATCGACCAGCTGCTCGACGCGCTGCCGGAACTGCGGCTCGCCGTCGCCGATGCCGAATTGATCTGGCGGCCGGGGCCTTTCCATCGCGCGCTGAGCGCACTCCCCGTCGTTTTCCCGCCGACCCTGCCCATGCACGTGAACTGGGGAGAACACCAATGACCGCCGAACCCATCACCCTCGACCCCACCGGCGTCGAGACCCAGGGCGAGATCGCCCGGCTCCGCGAGCGCGGGCCCGCCACCCTGGTGGAGCTGCCCGGTGGGGTGCGCGCGTGATCGGTCACCGATACCCGCCTGCTCGAACTGCTGCTCACCGAAGGGCGACCCCATCATCGTCTGCTATGCCGCCCCCGGCCGCGACGTGAAGGTGCACGGCGACACCGCCACCGACTTCGACGTCACCCGGGAGAACAAGAGCCACATGGCTTTCGGTCACGGCGTCCACCACTGCCTCGGCGCACCCCTGGCCCGCCCGGAGGCGAACATCGCACTCCCACAGCTCTTCCACCGCTTCCCTGACCTGCGCCTGGCCGTCCCGGTGGACGAACTCCCCGCGCTGCCCAGCTTCATCTCCAACGGACACGCCTCGCTGCCCGTCCATCTGACCGCCGACCGGTAGCCCGCGCAGGCGGCGGTATCGGGGCACGATGACGGTGCAGCCGCCCAGCGTGCCCGCCGCCGACCGCCGATACGCTTCCGGGCCTCCGTCGCGACCGGTCGCGATCTCGAGGACACTCTCGTGCAGGAGATCGATCAGCTCGATCAGTTCACCGCGGCTGGGGCGTGCATGGTCGCGCGGGGGCGGCGGAAACTCAGGCTGGTCCGGTGGATCTCGCGGAAAGGCGCACGGCCTCAGGGGAAGAAGCGGGCGATTGCCGGTCGGAGTCGGGCGGATTCGAAATCATCGGCGGGCAGGGCGAGTTGCTCGAGGATCAGGCCGTTGACGAGAGTGAGGAGATCGGCGGCGGCGGCCTCGGGGTCGGCGGCTCCGGCGCCGCGGAGTTCGCCGGCGAAGGCGGCGCGCTGGGTGGCTCCCCATTCGTCGAGGCTGGCCCGGAGGGTGGGGCGGCGGGCGACTTCCAGGAAGAACTCGTAGCGGGCGACGGCGGCATCGCGGTCGCCCGCCAGGGTTCCGGTCACATAGTCGACGAGGCGTGAAATTCGTTGGGGGACATCCACATCGGGTAAGCCGTCGAACAGGGCGCGGACCTCGTCGATCTGCCGGGCGGCCAGTTGACGCAGGGCTTCGTCGAGCAGTTGGTCGAGTGTGCCGAAGTAGTAGCGGGCATTGCCGTGGGTGGTTCCCGCCTCCGCGGCCACGGCGCGGTGGGTCACGGCGCGGGCGCCTTCGCGGGCCAGTAGTCGGATCGCGGCCTCCAGCAGGGCCTCGCGGCGGGCGGCCCCCCGGGCCATCCGCGGCTCGCGCACGGACGTCGTCATGGAGGTCATCGTACCGTCGACTTCGATTCACGAAACTTCTCCAAATGGAGAAAACTCGAGGTACGGTATGCGCAGTAGACACAACGGTTGGCAGCGGAGGACGGCTATGACCAACACGATCATCACCGGGCGGGTACACACGCTCGATCCGAACACCCCGGAGGCCGAGGCACTCGTGCTGTCCGGGGGAGGCGTTCTGGCAGTGGGAGACCGCGACACCATGCGGGCGGCGGCCGGGCCGGACGCCCGGCACGTCGAGGCCGGCGACGGCGTGGTGCTGCCCGGACTCATCGACACCCACCCGCACGTCATGCACTTCGGGATGCTGGCGGGCGGGCTGGTGGATCTGACCGACGCGGTCGATCACGCGGATATCGTGGCGCGGATCCGGGCCAAGGCCGCGGACACGCCGCCGGGGCAGTGGATCATGTGCACGCCGGTGGGCGAGCCGCACTACTTCATCCGCCGTTCCGAGCGGGATCTGCTCGAGCGTCGCCTGCCCGATCGGTGGACCCTCGACACCGCGACCGACGCTCATCCGGTGCTCATCCAGGCCTGGGCGCCCCGCATGCCGAATGTGGTGGCGTTCAACACCGCCGGGCTGCGTGCCGTCGGGCTCACCGCGTTCATCCCGGACCGGGTCTGCGATGTCGAGATCGAGAAGAACGAATCCGGCGACCTGACCGGAATCCTGCGCGGACCCGTGACGAACTACTACACCTACGACCCCTTCTGGGGTCAGATCCTCACCAAACTGCCACCGCCGGACCTGGCGAACGCGGTCGCCGGGACGACCACGGAAATGGCCCGCTACTCGGCGCAGGGGGTGACCAGCGTGTACGAGGGTCACGCCATGGAACCGGAACACCTTGCGCTGTACCGGCATCTGCGCGCCACCGATGCGCTGACCCTGCGCGTCCAGGCGACGCTGGATGCCGAGTCGGTCATCTTCTATCCGTTCGATCCGCTGACCGGCGCCGAGTTCGACGACCGGCTACGCCACCTCGCCGAGCTGGCCTCGGATCTCGACGACGATCTGCTGCGCGTCGACGGACTCACCCTGAGCCCCGGCGGCCCCTGCTTCTCGGGCTACTTCGCCACCTACGAGACCTACTCCGACCCGTTCGGCCGTCCCACGCGCGGTGTGCGTTTCGTGTCGCTGGAGAAGGAGGAGGCGTTCGTCAGGTTCTGCGCCGCCAACGACATTCGCGCGAACCTGTGCCTCGGCGCCTACCGCGAGCACGACGACTTCCTCGATATCGCCGAACGCGTGGTGCGCGAACACGATTTTCGCGACCGGCGCTGGATTCTGCAGCACGCCATGACGATCACGCGGCGGCAGGCCCGCCGCTACGCCGACCTCGGTTTCCAGGTCACCACCAGTGCGGGCTTCGCGTGGGGGAAGGGCGCGATGTACGGCGAGCGGATGGGCGAGCACGTCTGGCGCGACCTGGAACCGCTGCAGCGGCTCACCGAATGCGGCCTGGACCTGGCGGGCGGATCGGATTGGGGACCGAAGAACCCATGGGAGCAAATCGAACTCGCGCACACTCACCGCTTCGCCGGCAGCGACCACCGCAATGACGGACCCGACCAGAAGGTGTCCCGCGTCGACGCGCTGCGCATGTGGACCACGGGTGCGGCGAAGGTGCTCGGCTGGCCCGGAATCGGTTCTCTCGCACCGGGAAACCACGCCGATGTGGTGATCGTGGACCGCGACCCGGTGACATGCCCGATCGACGATCTGCGGGGCACCAAGGTGCTGCGCACCTATCTGGGCGGCACGGTCGTCCACGACAGCGGCGATCTCGCCGCAGCCGCCGAGACCCAGGAGGTGCGCGCGTGAACGCCCGGGCAACGGATCGTGTGCTCGCTCGGATCGACGGCCTGCGTGACGAATTGGTGGCCGCGCTCGCCGAGGCCATCGCCATCCGCAGCGTGAACCCCAGCTATCCGGACCAGGACTACGACGACCTGGTCGGTGGCGAATCGGCGGTCTCCGGGCTGCTTGCCGGACTGTACCGGCAGGCCGGGGCGGAGACCGAACTGTTCGGCAAGGCTCCGGGACGCGACAATGTCGTCGGGGTGCTGCGGGGTAGTGGTGGCGGGCGGTCGCTGATCTTCAACGGTCATGTCGATGTCGTTCCGGCCGACGATACCGCGCAGTGGACGCACGACCCGTTCACCGCCTTCGTCGACGGCACCCACGTGTGGGGCCGGGGCTCGGTGGACATGAAGGGCGGACTGATCGCGCAGGCTTTCGCCGCCATGGCATTACGGCAGGCCGGGGTGCGGCTGCGCGGCGACCTGATCCTGCAGGGCGTGGCGGGCGAGGAGAATCTCGAACACCACATGGGGACCTCCGCGGTTCTCGAGCGTGGCTTCAGCGCGGACGCGGCGATCATCGCCGAGCCCACCGGCGCCCGCGTCCCGCTGACCGTCATGCCCGCGACTCCCGGCGTGCTGGTCATGCGCATCTCGGTCACCGGGCGTGCGGCGCACGCGTCGATGCGGTCCCGGATGCGGGCCGGGCATCCCGGCGAACCGGTTGCCGCCAGCGCGATCGACGCGGCCCTGCGCATCCACGACGGGTTGCGCCGGCTGGAGGACGAGTGGGTAGTGAGCCGGGTCGATCCGCTGTTCGACAAGGGCCAGTTCACCATCGGTCTCGATGTGATCGACGGCGGTGCGCGCGGGAGCCGCAATGTCGCGTTCATTCCCGACGAGACCACCCTCGACTACGCGATCTTCTATCCGCCGGCGGCGCCGGTGGCCGAGATCCAGTCGGAGATCGAGCAGACGATCACCGGCATCGCGCAGCAGGACCCCTGGCTGCGCGCCAACCCGCCGCGCATCGACTGGCCCATGCACTATCCCGGCGGGCGCACCGACGGGGATCATCCGTTCACCCGGACGGTGTGCGCGGCTCGTGAACGGGCCACGCTCGACACCGCCTTCGCGGGTGCGCCCGAGGTGCGGCCGTTCCCGTCGGCCACCGATCTCACCTGGTTCACCGCGGCCGGAATCCCCGCCGTCGGACTCGGGCCGGGCCCACTGGTCATGGCCCACGCGGTGGACGAGCGGTGCGCGATCGACGAACTGGTCGGTGCCGCAAAGACATACGCGATAGCCGCGATCGACTGGTGCGGGACGGATTGAACGCGCCCAGGCCCCGCCTTGTCGTCGGTATCTCGGGGTCGAGCGCGCCGCAGCTGGGCATCACCCTGCTGCGCGCGCTCGCCGAATCCCGGGCGGTGGAAACGCATCTGGTCATCTCGCACGGGGCGCGGCGCTGCATCCGGCTCGAAACCGGTTCGAGCGTCGAGGAGGTGGCAGCGCTGGCCGATGTCGTCCACCACCCCGCCGACCTGGCCGCCGCCATCTCCTCGGGATCCTTTCGGACCCTGGGCATGGCCGTGGTGCCGTGTTCGGCGCGCACGCTCGCGGCCGTGGCCACCGGACACGGCGACAACCTGCTGGCCCGGGCGGCGGACGTCACCCTCAAGGAACGCCGCCCCCTGGTGCTGGCGGTGCGCGAGACACCGCTCAACCTGATCCACATCCGGAACATGGAGACCGTCACCCTTGCCGGGGCGACGGTGCTGCCGCCGGTGCCGGCCTTCTATCACCGGCCCCGGACCATCGACGATCTGCTCCGCCAGACCGCCGGCAAGATCCTCGACCAATTCGGCATCGACCACCACCTTTTCGCCCGCTGGCATACTCCCGAAGAGGACCGATGAACCACGCCCGCACCGATTTCCGAGCATTTCTGGACACCCTCACCGTGGCGGGGCTGATGCATGGCATCGACGAGCCCGTCGACCCCTATCTCGAGGCCGGCGCGATCAACCGCCACCTCCTCGAATCCGGGCTGCCCGGACCGATATACAGCCGCATCAAGGATTCGATTCCAGGAATGCGCCTGGCGGCCAACATGTTCGCGACCTTCCCGGGTGTCGCGATCGCGCTCGGCCTGCCCGCCGACACCGATGTGCACGACATCATCGACTGCTATCGCGAACGATTCGGCCGCACCACCGAACCCGTCGTCGTCGCGGAGGGGGAGTGCCAGCAGAACGTCCTGCTCGGCGACGACGCGGACCTCACCGGACTGCCCGCCATCCACGGCCACCCCGGTGACGGGGGCCGGTATCTGGGCACCTTCGGCGTCAGCGTCACCAAGGACCCCGACAGCGACTGGACCAACTGGGGCATCTACCGGGGCATGATCCACGGACCCCGGGCGCTCGGGATCACCCTGCATCCGCAGATCAACCACGGCGGCCGCATCATGGCCGCCTACCACCGCGAGGACCGGCCCATGCCGTACGCCATGTTCTTCGGCGGTGACCCGCTCTACACGATCCTGGGCGGTCCGGGCGCGCCGCCCGGAGTCTCGGAGGTCGACATCGCGGGCGGAATGCGCGGCCGCCCGGTCGAACTCGTGCGGTGCAAGACCGTCGATCTCACCGTCCCCGCCGATGCCGAGATCGTGGTCGAGGGCACGGTGTCCCCGGGTGACGTCCTGCCCGAGGGGCCGTTCGCCGAATACCCGGGCTACCTGGTCTCCGATCCGGCCCCGGCCCCGGTCGTGCGCGTCACCGCCGTCACCTATCGGCACCGGGCGATCCTGCCGACGTGCAGCATGGGCATCCCGATGGACATGGTGTTCCCGCAGATCCAGATGGCGGCGAACTTCAAACGCGCCCTGCTGCAGGCCAGACTGCCCATCGACAAGGTCGGGGTACCCCGGGCCGGCAATGGGATGGCCGTCGTCGTCTCGACCGACACCCCGATCGCGGGACTCCCGCAGCGCATCGCCGCCACGATCTGGTCCGACGCGGCCGGTAGCAAACTCACGCCCTACGTCATCGTGGTGAACACCGATGTCGACCCCATGGACACCGATGCGGTCCTGCACGCCATCGTGGCCAAATGCCATCCGGCACGGGACATTCACGTCTACCCCGGCTTCTACAACGCACCCTTGCAGCCCTACCTGCCACCGGGCCCGCACCGCGCCCTCGGGGCGGGCGGCGCGAACGTCCTGTTCGATTGCACCTGGCCGATCGACCTTGCACCACAGGACATTCCGTTGCGAAGCGACTTCGCGACCAGCTATCCGGAAGACCTCCAACGCCGGATCAAGCACCGCGTCGACGCCTGGAGCCTGACCCCGATCGACCTCCGCGGAAAGAACTGAGGGCTTCGACGTGAGTACATTCGTGCTGATTCACGGTGGGAGCCATGGCGCGTGGTGCTGGTACAAGATCGTGGCGCTGCTCGAATCCCGGGGGCACACGGTCGTGACACCCGACCTGCCGGGCCACGGCAGGGACCGCACCCCGGCCAGGGGATTGACCGGTGCCGCCTATCTCGATCGCGTGGGGTCGGTCCTGAATTCGCTGGCGGACAAGGCGATTCTGGTCGGTCACTCGATGGGCGGTGTCACGGTGAAGGCGGCCGCGGAACGCTATGCGGACCGGATCGCGGGGGTCGCCTACATCGCCGCCGACGTGGTCGCGGGCGGGCAGTCCCTCACCACCGATCCAGCCCTGGCGGACATCCTGGTGACCCTGGGTCCCCACATCTTGGCCGATACGGACGCCGAGACCTTCGACATCGCGCACGAGGCGGCCACGCGATTCTTCTACAGCGACTGCGACGCAAGCGATATCGCCCTCGCGCTCCGGCTGCTCACCCCCGAGCCGACCGCGACCATCACCAGCCGCATCGGCCACACCACCGACCGATACCTGGCCCTCCCACGATTGGGAGTGATCACGTCGGAGGACGCGCTCCTCCCCGCCGATGTCCAGCAGACCCTCTACCGGCGTGACGGCATCACCGACACGGTCTCGCTGGCCACCGGGCACTCCCCATTCCTGTCCGCTCCCGGCGCGCTGGCCGCGTACCTGCTGAACTTCGCCGATCGCGTGGGATAGCCCGGCGACATCTCGCTGTGCGCGTTCGGCGTTAGCGTGGGCCGATGAGTTTGGGCGAGTGGCGCGGTCAGTAGGGAGGAACAACGAACCGCAGCCATGCCGCTGTGAGGTGACGGATCGATGGCCGGGCCATCACCGTGCTCTCACCGGCAGGCTGCGCTGAGCCGGGAGGTTATTTCGAGTGTCGAACACTATGTCTCGTGACGAGTTGTGGGCCATGGCTCACGCCGAACGTGCGGCGCTGGCCGATGATCTCGCCGATCTGACCGATCGGCAGTGGGCGGTGCGGTCGCTGTGCGGAGAGTGGACGGTGGAAGAGGTCGTCGCCCACCTCACTGCGGCGGCGAGTACCGGCCGAATCCGGTGGCTGGTCAGCGCTTTCGGGGCCCGCTTCGACTTCGAGAAACACAATGCCCGGCGGCTGGCCGAGCATCGCGGCGCGACTCCCGCGGAGACGTTGGACCGGTTCCGGGCGATCATCACCAGCACCACCGCGCCGTTCGGCCATACGGCTGCCTGGCTCGGCGAGGTGGTCGTCCACGGCCAGGACATCCGCCGTCCACTGGGCCTGCCGAGTGAGCCGTCGATCGAGGCCGTCACCGAGGTGGCCCGGTTCTTCGCCGGCCGGGACTTCACTGTCCGCAGCCACAGCGCTATCGAAGATCTGCGGCTCGAAGCGACCGACGGACCCTTCGCCATCGGAAGCGGCCCGCTGGTCAGCGGAACGACCATCGCCTTGACCATGACGATGGCGGGGCGAACCGCCTATTGCGACGACCTCACCGGACCCGGCGTACCCACGCTGCGCAGTCGTCTCTGAGTCTGTCTCGAACTCCGCCACGACCAGGGCCTGAGGACGATCTTGCCGCGGGTGTGGCGGCGTTCGAGTTCGGTATACGCCTCGCGGACCTGTGCCAGCGGGTAGACGTTCGCGATCGGGACTTCGAGGTGTCCGTCGGCGATCAGGCCGGCCAGCTCGGCGAGTATCGCGCCGCCGGGCCCGGCCTCCGCTCCGCCGTCGGTCTTCACCCCGTACTGCGCGGCTGCGGCGTAATCGGCGATGGTGTCGATCCGCTCGGTCGCGACGCCGAGGGCCAGCTCGACATACCCGTTGCCGAAGGTGCCGATGAAGGCGTCGATACCTTCAGGAGCGGCGGCCTTGATCCGGTCCGCGACGTCGTCGCCGTATACGGCATCGGTTCCGGCATTCGCCCTGTCCACCGCGATTGCCGACGGGGCGAGCCTATTCGGGCTGGGAGTTTGACTCCGCGTCCGCGACACTTCGGTGCCTGCCGAACCTTTCCGGCTCTAACGTGATGATCATGTTGGATCTTCCGGTACCGCCGATTTCGCGCTTCCACCAGCTGCACTATCAGGACGAGCCGCTGCTGCTGCCCAATGCCTGGGATTTCGCTACGGCGGCCGCGCTGGTCGCGGACGGGTTCCCGGCGATCGGCACCACCAGTCTCGGTGTGGCCGCGGCGCACGGGCTGCCGGACGAGGCCGGTTCGACGCTGCACGAAACCCTCGCGCTGGCAGGCGCACTCGTGCGGCTCCCGGTCCCGGTGACCGTCGACATCGAATCCGGGTTCGGCGCCGACCCGCGCGAATTGGCGGCGCGACTGTGGGACCTGGGCGTCGCCGGGGTGAACGTGGAGGACGCGGTGGGCGATGCCCGTGCACACGCCGACCTGGTCCGCGGACTCAAGGACGGTGCGCCCGGACTGTTCGTCAATGCCCGCGTCGACACCTACTGGCTGGGCCGCGACCACGACACCACCCTCGATCGCGCGCACCGCTATGTCGACGCCGGCGCCGACGGCATCTTCGTGCCCGGCGCCATCCGCGACGACGACATCACCGCTCTGGTCCGGGCGATTCCCGTGCCGCTCAACGTCCTCGCCCAACGCCCCCTCGCCGAACTGGCAAGTCTCGGCGTCAAACGCGTCAGCACCGGTTCCCTCCTCTACCGCGCCGCCCTCGACGCGGCCGTGAACGCCGCGCGCACGGTCCGCGACGGCGGCCGAGTCGAACCGGCCACAACCTATGGAGACATCGCGACCTTGATACCCACTCCGCCGGAAGAGGATTGAACCGCACCCCTCACCTGGCTGACGCGGATCCCGGAGCCTGATCGGCGACTGTGCCGCGGTGATGGCCCGGTCGGAGTGGCGGCCGGGTCACGCGGGTGCCCAGCGATTCGCCGTGAGCGCGTATCCGGGCAGTCCTTCCGTGGACATGGTGGATTCGTAAATGCGTTCGTAACCGGTGCGTTCGATCCGCCAGACGCCGTTCTCGCAGCGATAGGTGTCGTTGTAGTAGGCGGCGCCTCGAATGATGCTGCTGTGTTCGGGAAAGATCACGGTGTCTTCCAGACACCAACTGCCGGTGGCGGATTCGCCATCGACAGTGATCTCCGGATGATGCACGACGTGGACAGTGATGATATTGCCGCCCAGCGCACCACGCATGTACTCCACAATCTGCTCACGGCCCTTGAACTCCGCAGGCATCTCACCGGAGGGCGACCCATACGCGGCGGTGACGTCTTCGCACAGAGTGTCGCCGAATTCATCCCACAGCTTGAGATCCAGCGTGCGCAGATACCGATATTTGACTGCCCGAATCGCCTCGAGGGCTTCATTCCTCATGCCGCTCAAACTAAGCCCGCCCGTCACCGAACCAACCGCTTCCGCCATTCGGTTCCGGTGAGTAGGACCGGTCACGCCCTCGAGCCTGCCGGGTCGACGCTGCCTTCCGTTGGATAGCGGAAGGGGCGCGCACCGGCAGGGTGAGCTGGGGTTATAGCGACTATGGCGTAGCTGGGGATGGGCCGATTGGCTTGGTCTATATTCGGTGGGTGTCCCCTGAGCTGCGCCATCTGCGGTATCTGCTCGCCGTGGCCGAGCATGGGAGTTTCACACGCGCTGCCGAGGATCTGCATGTTTCGCAGCCCACGCTCTCGCAGCAGATTCGGCAGCTCGAGCGGCTGGTGGGTGCGCCACTGCTGGATCGGACCGGGCGCGCTGTCCGGCTGACTGACGCGGGGGAGGTGTATGCCCGGCATGCTCGGCTCGCGCTGGCCGAACTCGATGCCGCCGATCGGGCGGTGCACGATGTCGAGGATCTGTCGCGCGGGCATCTGCGGCTGGCGTACACCCCGACCTTCGCGGCCTATCTGATCGGGCCGCTCATCGCCGAATTACGCGCCCGGCATCCCGGGATCACCCTCGATATTCGCGAGACCAATCAGGACGTGATCGAATCCGGGCTGCTTGCCGACGATATCGACGTCGGGATCGGATTCGCGGGCGGGCACCTGCCGGGCATCGAGGCCGCCACCCTGTTCACCGAGACGCTGAGCCTGGTCGGCGCCGATCGGCGGACCGCGCGCTCGCGCCTGCCGGCGGCGAAGCTCGCCGAATACGATCTCGCCCTGCTCAATCGGGAATTCGTCACCCGGCTGCACATCGACGCTTATTTTCGCGAGCAGGGCGTGAGCCCGCGAATCCTGGTGGAGGCCAACTCGATTCACGCCGTCATCGAGGCGGTTCAGCTCACCGAACTCGCCACCATCCTGCCCGACGGCATCGCCCGCGACCATCCGCGCCTGACGACCGTGGCGCTGGATCCGCCGTTGCCGACCCGGATCGCGGTTCTGCTCTGCCGCGAGAGCGCCTATCGCACCGCGGCCGCGCGCGCCTTCTTCGGGCTCGCCCGGGACTGGAGCGCCCGCCAGGCCGTGTGAATCCCGCCTGCCGGTCAGACGTTCTGCCGATGGCCGGCATCGGCGTGGTCTATACCCGCCGGTCACGGCAATGGTGAGGGTGAAGGGGACGGGGCGGGCCGATTGACGATCGGTGTTGTGTCAACAGACACTCGGAGGCCAGCCCGCGCTGGAAAACTCCTTCCGCCATGCGAAATCGAGGATCTACCCATGCTGGTTCCCGACGACACCGCCCAGCTCGTATCGCCGGTGGGTGACAGCGCGATCGCGGTGCCTCCCCGCCCGGCGGACGCGGCCGGCGTCGCCTTCGCGCCCGGCCTGAGCACCCGCCTCTACAACCGGGACCTCGCTCCCGCCCGACGGGCCGGCCGGCGCTGGTCGGGCTACAGCATCTTCACCCTGTGGGCGAATGACGTGCACAGCCTGGGCAATTACGGCTTCGCGCTGGGGCTGTTCGCACTCGGCCTGGGCGGCTGGCAGATCCTGGTGGCGCTGGGCCTGGGCTCGGCGCTGCTATTCGTGCTGCTCAGCATCACCGGGTTCATGGGTTACCGGACCGGCGTCCCGTTCCCGGTGATGACCCGCATCGCGTTCGGCGTGCGGGGCGCGCAGATTCCGGCGCTGCTGCGCGGTGGTGTCGCCGTGGCGTGGTTCGGCATTCAGACCTATCTGGCCTCGCTGGTGCTGCGCGTACTGATCATCGCGCTCGCGCCCGGTGCGGCGGATTGGGACCACAACTCGATCCTCGGGCTGTCGACGCTCGGCTGGATCGCCTTCGGATCCCTGTGGGCCGTACAGACTTTCCTCGCGCAGCGGGGACTGGAGATGATCCGCAGGTACGAGGCGTTCGCCGGTCCGGTCATCCTCGTCACCATGGCCGCGCTCGCGGTGTGGGTCTTCGCCGAGGCGGGCGGCTCGAGCCGGCAGCAGCGGTGGTCGCCGTCGTCGACCAGGCCGAGCGTGCGGTCCGCGAGGACGGCGCGGAGGTCATCTGCCTGGGCTGCGGCGGCATGGCGGGCCTGGATCGCCGCATCGCCGAGCGCTGCGGCGTGCCCGTCGTGGATGGCGTGAGCGCTGCGGTCAAGCTCGCGGAATCGCTTGTCGCGCTGGGTCTGTCGACCTCCAAGGTGCGGACCTTCGCGGCGCCGCGCCCGAAGACGGTCACCGGCTGGCCGCTGCCGGGGGCCGCTGCCGAGCTGCTGTCCACCCTTCGCGCGTGACGCTCGCGCGGTATCGTTCCCGGCGATATGACGGAGAATACACGCGTCCGTGCGCTGCTCAAATGGGTCATTGGCATGAAAGCGGCTCCGCGCGCGAGGCATTCAGAGTGAAACGTGCGTAACTCAACGGTAGTGTGAATCCCGTGACCCGATTGTTATCGGGTTCGATTCAGACTATTTGGAGATCGATGACTTCCATGAAGTACACAAAGTTCGTGGCCACCGCATTCATTGCCGCCGCCGCGACCGGTATCGCCGCGGGCACCGGCTACGCCGTCCCCGTCGACCCCGCTCCGGCGGTGGAGCAGTCCCCGTCGACGCTGCACGGCAGCCAGCAGGGCGTCGATTACAGCGTGGCGCTCACCGACGCGAACGACATCGTCACCCAGGTGACCGGCGGCCGGTTCAGCCTGGATGCGGCCGGCCAGACCGTGTTCCTGAAGAACCAGGCCGGCGATGTGGTGACCCAGGTGCCGCTGAACGGCGCGCTGGCGGGCAAGCAGTACGGCCTCACGGCCGCCATCGACACCGCGGGCACCCAGCTGACCCTGACCCCGGTCTCGGCGCCGGTGTCGACCGCCAAGGACATCGACTCGCAGTCCGACTTCTTCGCTCAGCTGCAGCACGCCGCGCTGGGCGGCATCATCGGCGGCATCCTGGGCGCCTTCCTGTTCGGGATCGGCGCGGTTCCCGGCGCGATCATCGGACTGCTGATCGCCGGCGGACAGCCGCTGATCGACTCGGGCTCGGCCTATTTCAGCGGGCAGCCCTGAAAACGCTGATTCTCGGCGGCACCCGGGAAGCCCGGGAACTCGCCGATATCGCGTCGGGCGAGCGAGGATTCGATATCGTGTCCTCGCTCGCCGGGCGCGTGCGCGACCCCGTGCTGCCGGTCGGCCAGGTGCGCGTGGGTGGCTTCGGGGGCGTCGCCGGGCTCCGGGAGTGGTTGCGCGGCAATGGAATCGAGGTCGTGGTGGATGCCACGCACCCGTTCGCCGGGGGAATCACCGCCAATGCCGCGGCCGCGGCCGCGAATCTGGGGATACCGGTGCTGCACGTGCGGCGGCCGGGATGGACCGAGCGGCCCGGGGATCGATGGATGCGCGTTCCGGACCTGCCGCTCGCGGCGGAAGCCGCCGCGGCCCTGGGGAAACGAGTTTTCCTCACCATCGGCCGCCAGGGCGTGGCCGCGTTCGCGCACTCGGACGCGTGGTTCCTGATCCGGGCCATCGACCCGCCCGACGGCGCGATGCCGGTCGATCACGAATTGCTGCTCGCCCGTGGGCCTTTCAGTGTCGCCGACGAGATCGCGCTGCTGACCGGACAGCGCATCGACGTCATGGTGACCAAGGACAGCGGGGGAGCGCTGACCGAGGCCAAACTCACCGCCGCGCGCGAGCTCGGCATCCCGGTCGTGATGATCGACCGGCCGCCGCTGCCCGCGGGCGCGCAGCAGGTGGAAACCGTTGCGGCGGCCTGGGACTGGCTGCGCGCCCGGCGTGGAACGGGAAGCTAGGCCGGCCGGGGCTCAGGACAGGCGGCTGGTGCGGTCGAGCAGCTCCGGCAGCCGATCGAACCACTCCAGCACCGCACGCTCGTAGCGGATGCCGAAATCCAGGGTGGCCCGCTCGTAAGGTGACATGCGCTGCTCGTCGTGGCCGGACAGATAGCCGGACAGGCGCTGCTCATGGACGGTGCGGCCGGCTGCGACGATGCGTTCGAGCCGCTCGGGGTCGACGAACTCGCCGAAGGAGAGGGTCAGCAGCAGCGGCACCCGGATGGTCTCCGCGCCGGGATCGCGGGCGATCCACTCGGCGAAGGCCTCGCGGCCGTCCTCGGTGATCCGGTAGGGGGTGCGGTCGCGGGCGCCGGCCGCACCCTTGTCCACCAGTCCGTGCTGATGCATGGTGGCCAGTTCCCGATAGACCTGGCTCTGGGTGATGGTCCAGAAATCGCCGATGCGGTCCTGGGCCAGCGCCACCAGATCCCACCCGGACAGTTCGCCCTGGTGGAGGAATCCGAGTAGGGACGCGGCCGTCGAGTTGAGCGGGCGTCGAGCATTGTCTTCAGGCACCGGCACTCCTTCCAGCCTACGTTCTACAGTGGAATATTAGTCTGCGTAGCGGCGCGACGTGAACACCCGGGGTCCACCGGCCGCGTCGAACACCGTGGTGGTCGACGCGCCGATGATCAACAGGGTCCGCATGTCCACCTCGGCCGGATCCAGCTCCGCCAGCGTCACCACCCGCACCGACTCGGCCGGGCCGCCCACATCGCGGCCGACCACCACCGGCGTCTGAGGCTTGCGATGCTCGAGCACGAGATCGCGCATGGCCGCCACCTGCCAGGTGCGCTGCGACGACGCCGGATTGTACACGGCGAACGCCATATCCGCCGACGCCACCGCCGAAATCCGTTGCGCCACCGTCTCCCACGGCTTGAGCCGATCCGACAGCGAGATCATGGCGAAATCGTGCCCCAGCGGCGCACCCATCCGGCTGGCCACCGCACTGGCCGCGGTCACGCCGGGCAGCACCCGCACCGGCACCTCCCGCCACTGCGGATCCGCCGACTCCTCGATCACCGCCGCCGCCATGGCGAACACGCCCGGATCGCCCGACGAGACGACCACGACCTTCGCGCCCTGCTTGGCCATGTCCAAAGCCATTCCGGCGCGCTCGGATTCGACCCGATTGTCACTGGCGTGCCGCCGCTGCCCCGGACGCACCGGCACCCGGTTCACATACGTGGTGTACCCGACGATGTCGGTCGCCTCGGCCAGCGCCTGCCGAACCTCCGGCGTGGTCCACACCTCCGCGCCCGGACCGAGACCCACCACCACGACCTCGCCGACCTGTCCCGATCGCGCCGCGTGGGGTTCGCCATCGGCGACGGCCGCCGCGGGGGCGTGGGCGGCCGCGGTCCCCGGCCGGCCGTTCGTCGCGGAGGTGATACCGGAATCCGGAGTGGCACCGGTTGTTACGGAGGACGTGGGCGCACTGTCGGCCGTCAGCGTGATCCGCGTGGCGGGTTCGGGGCCCGGCACTATCGTGATCGCGAAGTAGGGGACACTCGCTTCGTCGACCTCAGCGGCGCGCAGCACCCGCTGGCGGGACGAGCTGGCGCGTTCGACGTAGTAGGCGTCGTCGAGGCGGCCGGAGTCGGAAAGAGCCTGGCGGACACCGGGGTAGGTCCGGCCCAGCTTCATGATCGCGGCCGCGTCGGTTTCGCGCAGGCGGCGGGTCAGTTCCTCGGTGGGCATGGTGCCGGGCAGCACGGTGAGGACCTGGTCGCCTTCCACCAGAGGTGTGCCCAGGGCTGCGGAGGCGGCGCTGACCGAGGTGACGCCCGGGATGATCTCGGTGTCGAAACGGTCGGCCAGGCGGCGGTGCATGTGCATGAACGAGCTGTAGAACAGTGGGTCACCGGCCGCCAGCAGCGCGACGGTGCGGCCCGCGGCGAGATGGCCGGCCAGCACCCCGGCCGCGCGCTCGTAGAACTCGTCGATCGCGCCCTGATAGCCGCCCGGATGGTCGGTGGTCTCGGTGGTCACCGGGTAGACCAGGTGCTCCTCGAGCTGACCCGCACGCATGTAGGGGGCCGCGATGGCGCGGGAGATGCTGCGGCCGTGGCGGGCGCTGTGGAAGGCGATGACATCGGCCTCGCCGATGACCCGCGCGGCCTTGACCGTCACCAGTTCCGGATCGCCGGGCCCGAGCCCGACACCCCAGAGCTTGCTCATTCTTGTTCGCTCGCAATCGCATTGAGGGCGGCGGCGGTGATGGCGCTGCCGCCACGCCGGCCCCGCACGGTCAGGAATTCGACACCGCCGTATTCGGCGAGGGCCTGCTTGGATTCCGCGGCCCCGATGAACCCGACCGGAATGCCGAGCACGGCGGCGGGCCGGGGCGCGCCCGCGTCCAGCATGTCCAGCAGGTGGAACAGCGCGGTCGGCGCATTGCCGACGGCCACCACCGCACCGTCCAGCCGGTCGCTCCAGAGTTCCAGCGCCGCAGCCGATCTGGTGTTGTCCATGCGGGCGGCCAGCTCCGGCACCCGGGGGTCGTCGAGCAGGCACAGCACGTCGTTGCCGGCGGGCAGCCGCTTGCGGGTCACGCCCGAGGCGACCATCTTGGCGTCGCACAGAATCGGCGCGCCGCCCTGCAGCGCGGCCCGCGCCTTGGCCACCACATCGGTGCTGAACTCGACGTCACCGGCCAGATCCACCTGCCCGCAGGCATGGATCATGCGCACCACCACCTGCGACACGTCCGCCGGGAACCGGGCCAGATCGGCCTCGGCCCGGATGGTCGCGAACGAGCGCCGATAGATCTCGGCCCCGTCTTTGAGGTAGCTGGCACGCACGTCGGACATGGGGTCCACCCTAGATTTCGCCGGCGGGGCCGTGCTGAGCGGGTCGTGCGCCGGCACCTGGCGACCGGGTTCGGACCGCCTCGCGACGGGGTTCAGCTGGCACAGTGGACCGTTCACGGCCGGGCCGGATCAGGTGCGGGGCCGTTCGAGCAGCCGGGACATGACGATATTGCTGCGGGTGCGCCCGACCCGCGCGTTCTCGCGAATACGCTCGACGGTCGCCTCGATCTCGGCCATATCGGTGGCCATCACGTGCACCAGGGCATCGGCCTCACCGGCGATCGTCCACACTCCGACCACCTGCGGAATGGGTTCGAGGCTGCGGCGCAGTTCGGCGGGGGAGATGTTGTCGCGGTAGAAGACTTCGACATACGCCTCGGTGCGCCACCCCAGCGCGGCCGGGTTCACCACCGCGGTGAAGCCGCTGATCTGCCCGCCCGCCACCATCTTGTCGACCCGCCGCTTGACCGCGGGCGCGGACAGGCCGATCTCGGAGCCGATGTCCTGGAACGAGGCGCGCGCGTGCTTGAGCAGATGCGCCAGGATCTGCCGGTCCAGCTCGTCCATGCTCCCTCTTTCGCAATCATGCGCACGCATGGGCGGCACGCAACGAATCGCCGCTCATCCAGAGATTCGCGCAACGATTCGCTATTTCGAGCACAACGGTACGCCACCTACCTTCAGATCAGCCCCGTCCGCGCCGCTTCCGAGGGAGTCTCGTTGACGTCCGTAGTCACGCTGCCCGCCCGTGATCCCGCCGCCCGCCGGCCCGTTCCCCGCCGCTACCTCATGTGCCGCCCGGAACACTTCGACGTCACCTACGCCATCAATCCGTGGATGGACACCTCCGACCCGGTGAACCGCACCCTGGCCGTGGCCCAGTGGGACGGGCTGCGCGCCGCCTACGAGGCGCACGGGCATCAGGTCGAGGTCATCGAACCGGTTGCCGGACTACCCGATATGGTGTTCGCCGCCAATGGCGGACTCGTCATCGGGGACCGGGCGCTCTCGGCCCGTTTCGCCAATCCCGAACGCGCGCAGGAAGGTCCGGCCTTCCACGCGTGGATGTCGGCCCGCGGATTCGCGGCAGTGGCCGCCGCCCGCGAAACCAATGAGGGCGAAGGCGATTTCGCCATCGCCGCCGACCGGATCCTCGCCGGGACCGGATTCCGCAGCGCCCCGGGCGCGCACGAGGAGGTGGCGGAGTTCTTCGGACTACCGGTCGTCTCGCTGGATCTGGTGGACCCGCGGTTCTATCACCTCGACACCGCGCTCATGGTGCTCGACGACACCATCGCCTACTACCCGGGCGCCTTCAGCGGGCCCAGCGCCCGGCTGCTGGCCGGCCTGTACCCGGACGCCCTCATCGCCGACGAGGAGGACGCGAATGTGCTGGGCCTCAACGGCGTCTGCGACGGCTTCCACGTCTTCCTCAGCGAGAAGGCCGTCGGCCTGGCCGAGCAGCTGCGGTCCCGCGGCTACCAGCCGATCGGGATCGACCTGTCGGAGTTGCTCAAGTCCGGCGGCAGCGTGAAGTGCTGCACGCTCGAATTGCACGGGGTCAGAACGGCAGCCGGGTCCGGAACGGAGTGACCGCCGGATCGTGCAGCGGGTGCGCCAGGATCAGGAAGCGCAGCAGCAGGATCGCGCCGGTGATCTGCAACAGCGCCAGCGGGATCTCACCCAGGATCGCCGTGCCCGCCGACACCCACACGTCCCGGGCATCGGCGGTCACGATATCGAACCAGGCGTCCACGAGCAGCAGGATCCCGGTGCCGAAGGCGGGGAGCAGCACCACCACCCGCCGGTGCCAGCCCAGGTAGGCGGTCGTCGCCATCATCAGCACCAGCGCGGTGTCGAATCCGATCCAGGCCAGCGGCCAATTGCGCGCGTGATACTCCGCCGGCAGCGAGAACCCCAGGTACACGATCCACGGGATCAACCCGAGACAGCCGCCGACCATGAGCGCCAACCGAACCCGCCGATGCACCCGCACCACCTCCGGCCGCGGCAGCACCCGCTCGGGCGGCAGCCGCAAACGCCCGATCAGCTCCCGCCGCTCATCGTCGGACATCGCCGCGATCTCTTCATCGCTGAGCTCCGGCACAGCCATGACCGCCTCCCGTCTCCGATGCTCGCCGCTGCCTTGAACCCACTGTGCACCAGCATGCGCGATAACCTGCGGCGGCATGCCCAGCGGAGACTTCGTGGCAGCGCGGCCCGGGCAGCGTGCCCGCCGGGCAGTGCGAATGAGCTGGCATGGCAGGTGCGCGTTGCCGGGGCGGCAGACGGGGTTGACCGGCGTCGCGGGCGGGCCGGCGGGGGGACAGACGCGGGTTCGTACTTGGTACCGACGACCTAGGCCTACTGGGGCGGGACGATGCGGTAGCCGTCGGTCGTGGCGATGATGTCGGTGACCGCGCCCTTGGGGCGGCCGCAGCGGCGGTCGCAGCCGGACCAGTGCTGGCGGCCGGCGGCCACGATGTCATCGGCGCCGAGGCCTTCGCGCGTGAATTGTGGTGCGCCGGTGGGGACTACGCGGCCGGTGTCCACGGCGTCGGTGGCGTCGGCGCGGACGTCGGTGAGCGACTTGGCGCAGCCGGGGCGGCCGGCGCAGGCGCTGACCAGCAGCCAGGGGGAGTTGGCGTCGAAGATCAGGCCCATGGGGGCGAGGACCCGGACCACCTGCTCGGCCGTCCATTCGTCGAGATCGGTGAGGACCAGGGTGCGCCACGGGGTGAGGAATACGGGACGCT
Source organism: Nocardia sp. NPDC051981 (assembly GCF_040680715.1). Taxonomy (NCBI): domain Bacteria; kingdom Bacillati; phylum Actinomycetota; class Actinomycetes; order Mycobacteriales; family Nocardiaceae; genus Nocardia; species Nocardia sp. NPDC051981. Next base: position 82,565 of record NZ_JBFAXK010000004.1, read on the forward strand.
CGACGGCGGCGATGAACTCGGCGGTGCGGGCGGGCAGCGAGCCGAGGCGCACGCCGGCGCCGAGCGCAACCCGGTCATCGTCCTGATTCAGCCAGCCGATCGGAATGTCCTGGCGCACCGGCAGGTCGAGGAGGTCGCCGGACGCGTCGAGGCCGGGCCGGGCGGCCAGCAGGTGATCGGTCAGTCGGGCGCGGCCGTCCGGGATCTCGTGCAACCGCCACTGGCCGTCGCGCAACTCCAGGAAACCGTGCGCTGCGGTGAGCATGAGATCCACCGCGTCGGCAGGGGATACGCGGATACCGGAGTCCTTGCCTGCCAACAGGAGTGCGTAGGTGTTCTCGTCGAGCGCGTGCACACCGATATCCCCGCCCAGTCCGCTGACATCGCCGCGACCGTCGTCGAGGGTGAACAGCACCCGGCCGGGCAGGCCGGCCAGTCGCGGATGCGCTTGCAAAGCATCGTCGAGCGCCGGCACCAGGGGATGCACATCGGTCCACCCGCCGACCCGCCCGGACAGCGGCGAGGCGACGATGTTCCGCACCCGCTCGTGCGTCGTGCTGGGTAACAGGCCCGCGTCGGTCAGCCGCTCGGTGAGCGCGGCCGCATCCCGCACCTGCCGGAACTGCACATTGCCGCGGGAGGTGAGCTCGATAGTGCCGTCGCTCAGATCGACGGCCGCGGCGGCCAGGGCCTGTACCTGGCCGGGGGAGAGGTGTCCGCCCGGCACCCGGATGCGAGCGAGGGGACCATCGGCCGCCTGGTGCAGGCGCAGCACGCCCGGGCAGGAATCGGGATCGGTTCGCGTCATGACGCCCCCAGCCTACGGAGGATGCCGAGGTCGGGCACCTACGGGGCGGGAACGGGACGGAACGGCTCCCATAAGTATCCGCATCTAGAGATATTGCAATCTGAGCATGTATTACGCGCACGTCCGTCCGTGGCGAACCGAGAGCAAGGATCACGGAAGCGGAGTAGGTCCTTCGGGGAGGGGTGAACGCGGTGCGGAGTAATGAACGCGGTGCGGGGTGCGGGCCCGGGATAGAAAGATTCCGGGGCGTGGCCCCGGAATCGTGGTGGAAGGTCGGGTGGGTCAGCGCATGCGGTGGGGTTCGATGGCCCTGGGAGCGCCGCGGCGGCGGGCGAAGGCGGGGGTGGATTCCCAGGTGTCGTTCAGGAGGCTCGGGACGTTGTGGTGGTCGACGTGGTCGCGATGGACGGTGGTGGTCATGACCGTGATGCCGAACAGGATGGTCGCGGCGCAGACGATGCCGGCGAGCATGGCCCACTCGGTGTGACCGGTGCCGGCGGCCGTGAGGGCCATGGCCAGCGTTGCGAAGGCAACCAATACGCAAAAGTATCCCGACCAGGCAGCAAAGCGGTTCCGCCTGACCCATCCTGGAGTGGTTGGCATACGGGCAGCGTACGCGGCGCCCAGGTGGTCACGAGGGAGCTCGGAGGAGCCTTTGCCGCACTGTGATCCGGGCGCGATACCGGCCCCGGGGAGTCGGCGCGATAGCATCGGCGAGCTCGTCGAACGGAAGAATCCGGTGCAATTCCGGTGCGGTCGCGCCACTGTGACAGTCAGACCTTCCCGGCGGGCGCCGAACCGTGCTGGGCGCGTCACCCTAGGAAGGCCTGAAACCTGTGATCCTGCTGCTGTCCACCTCCGACACCGACCTGCTGAGCGCGCGTGCGAGCGGCGCCGAGTATCGGCTCGCCAATCCCGCGCGCCTGCTGCCGGCGGACCTGCCCGCCCTGCTCGACGGCGCCGAGCTGGTGATCGTGCGCATCCTCGGCGGCAAACGCGCCTGGGAGCCGGGGCTGGAGACGGTGCGCGCCAGCGGGATTCCGTTGGTCGCCCTCGGCGGTGAGATCGCGCCGGACGCCGAGCTCATGGAGTGCTCCACGGTGCCGGGCGGCGTGGCCGCCGACGCCCACAACTACCTGGCGGCGGGCGGCCCGCGAAACCTGCTGCAGCTGCACAACTTCCTGTCCGACACGGTGCTGCTCACCGGGCACGGCTTCGAGCCGCCGGTCGAGATGCCGAGCTGGGGTGCGCTGGAACGGGATCCGCGCCCGGTCGCGGCGGACGCCCCGACGGTGGCGGTGGTCTACTACCGTGCCCAGCATCTGGCCGGGAACACCGGCTACATCGATGCGCTGTGCTCGGCCATCGAGGACAAGGGCGCGCGGGCGCTGCCGGTGTACTGCGCCTCGCTGCGCACCGCGGAACCGGAACTGCTGGCCGAACTGCGCACGGCGGACGCGCTCGTGGTGACGGTGCTGGCGGCCGGTGGCACCAAGCCCGCGACCGCGTCGGCGGGCGGCGACGACGAGGCGTGGGATGTGGGCGCGCTCGCGGATCTGGATGTGCCGATCCTGCAGGGCCTGTGCCTGACCAGCGGTCGCGAGCAGTGGGAGGCCAATGACGACGGCCTGTCCCCGCTGGATGTGGCCACGCAGGTGGCGGTGCCGGAGTTCGACGGGCGGATCATCACGGTGCCGTTCTCGTTCAAGGAGTTCGACGCCGACGGGCTGTCGACGTATGTGCCCGACCCCGAGCGTGCGGCGCGGGTGGCGGGTATCGCGGTGCGGTATGCGCGGCTGCGGCACATTCCGGCGGACCGGAAGAAGGTCGCCCTGGTGCTGTCGGCGTATCCGACCAAGCATGCCCGGATCGGCAATGCGGTCGGCCTGGACACGCCCGCCAGCGCCATCCGGCTGCTCACCGAAATGCGGCTCGCCGGTTACGATCTCGGCGCGGCGGGCGAGATCCCGGGTCTGGAAGAGGACGATGGTGACGCGTTGATCCACGCGCTCATCGCCGCGGGCGGGCAGGATCCGGACTGGCTGAGCGCCGAACAGCTGGAGGGCAACCCGATTCGCATCGGCGCGGATCTGTACACGCGGTGGTTCGAGACGCTGCCGGAGGATCTGCGCGCGGCCGTGATCGAGGCGTGGGGACCGCCGCCGGGCGAGCTCTATGTCGACCGGTCCGCGGACCCGAAGGGCGAGATCGTCATCGCCGCACTGCGTTTCGGCAATATCGTGCTGATCGTGCAGCCGCCGCGCGGGTTCGGGGAGAACCCGGTGGCCATCTATCACGACCCGGATCTGCCGCCGAGCCATCACTACCTGGCCGCCTACCGCTGGCTGGCCGCACCGGAGGGCTTCGCCGCCGACGCCGTGGTGCACCTGGGCAAGCACGGCAATCTGGAGTGGCTGCCGGGCAAGACCCTCGGCATGTCGGCCTCGTGCGGCACCGATGCCGCCCTCGGCGACCTGCCGCTGATCTACCCGTTCCTGGTGAACGACCCGGGCGAGGGCACCCAGGCCAAGCGCCGCGCCCACGCCACCCTGGTCGACCACCTGATCCCGCCCATGGCGCGCGCCGAAACCTACGGCGACATCTCGCGTCTGGAGCAGCTGCTCGACGAGCACGCCAATATCTCCGCGCTCGACCCGGCCAAGCTGCCCGCCATCCGCCAGCAGATCTGGACGCTCATGCGCGCGGCCAAGATGGACCACGATCTGGGGCTGACCGAGCGGCCGGACGAGGAATCCTTCGACGACATGCTGCTGCACGTCGACGGCTGGCTGTGCGAGATCAAGGACGTGCAGATCCGCGACGGCCTGCACATTCTCGGCCAGGCGCCGGCGGGGGAGGCCGAGGTCGACCTGGTGCTGGCCATGCTGCGCGCCCGCCAGCTGTGGGGCGGCGAGGTCAATGTCCCGGGGCTGCGAGAAGCGCTGGGGCTCAGCGAATCCGGGGACGAGGCTCGCGAACGGGTGGACGCGTTCGAGAAGCTGGCGCGCGAACTGGTGCTGACCATGCAGGAGGTCGACTGGGATGTCGACTCCATCGACGCGGTCAGTGAGACCCTGCTGGACGGCGAGCTCGCCGACGCGGCCGGGATCACCGAGGTCCCGGCCCGCCTGACCGACGTGCGCAAGGTGCTGGGGTTCGCGGCGACCGAGGTGGTCCCGCGGCTGCGGCAGACCGGCGTCGAGGTCTCGCGAATCCTGCACGCGCTCAATGGCGGCTTCATTCCGGCCGGGCCGAGCGGTTCGCCGCTGCGCGGCCTGATCAATGTGCTGCCGACCGGCCGCAACTTCTACTCGGTCGACCCCAAGGCGGTGCCATCGCGGCTGGCGTGGGAAACCGGTCAGGCCATGGCGGATTCGCTGCTCGCACGGTACCTGGCCGACCATGGCGAGTACCCGCGCTCGGTGGGCCTGTCGGTATGGGGTACCTCGGCCATGCGCACCTCCGGCGACGATATCGCCGAGGTGTTCGCCCTGCTGGGCGTGCGGCCGGTGTGGGACGAGGCCAGTCGCCGCGTCACCCGCCTCGAGGCCGTCTCGCTCGAAGAACTTGGTCGGCCGCGCATCGACGTGACCGTGCGTATCAGCGGATTCTTCCGTGACGCCTTCCCGCATGTGCTGGCGCTGCTGGACGACGCGGTGCGATTGGTGGCCGAGCTCGACGAGCCCGCCGAATCCAACTATGTCCGCGCCCACGCTCAGACCGACCTGGCCGAGCACGGGGACGAACGCCGGGCCACCACAAGGATTTTCGGATCCAAGCCGGGCACCTACGGTGCGGGCCTGCTGCAGCTCATCGACTCCAAGAGCTGGCGCACCGATGATGATCTGGCGCAGGTGTACACGGCCTGGGGCGGTTTCGCCTACGGCCGCGACCTGGACGGCGCGCCCGCCGCGGACGATATGCGCACCGCGTACCGGCGAATCGCGGTGGCGGCCAAGAACACCGACACCCGCGAGCACGACATCGCCGACTCCGACGACTATTTCCAGTACCACGGCGGCATGGTCGCTGCGGTGCGCGCGCTGACCGGCAAGAATCCCGAGGCCTACATCGGCGACAGCACCCGCCCGGACGCGGTGCGCACCCGCACCCTGTCCGAGGAGACCACCCGGGTGTTCCGGGCGCGCGTGGTGAATCCGCGCTGGCTCGAGGCCATGCGCCGGCACGGGTACAAGGGCGCGTTCGAAATGGCCGCCACCGTCGACTATCTGTTCGGCTACGACGCCACCACAGATGTGGTCGCCGACTGGATGTACGAAAAGCTCGCGGAATCCTATGTTTTCGACGAGACCAATCGGAAGTTCATGGAGCAGTCGAATCCCTGGGCGCTGCACGGTATTGCGGAGCGCTTGCTGGAGGCGGCGGAGCGGAAACTCTGGGAACAGCCCGACAGTGACACCCTGGATCGGCTGCGGCAGATCTATCTGGAGACCGAAGGCGAACTGGAGTAATCGAATTCGACCGGTCTGTTCGATCGGTCGCGGCCTGCCGGGGTGACGCGCAGGACAAGGGCGGACAACCCCGGCACCTCGGTCTTCCCCGCCCTCCAGGCTGAGGGGATCATGAGAATCGTCCCGGTGTCGCGTTCGGGGCGGCGGACTTCATACTCGTCACCAGGCACCGGGTCACCCGGTAGCGTTCCAAAGGCTTTGCCGGGTCCGATAATTCGATGCGGGAATTTCCCCGATTCGCCGCGCTTTCGCGTATGCGTGATCGAGTTGCAGTGTTCCGGCGTATCCCATGAATGCGCCTGCTCGGCCCTGCGATGAATCGGCTCTTCGATCGCAGGGAACCATCATGAGAATTGCCAGAATCGCCACTACCACTGTGCTTTCCGTCGCCGCCCTGTGGAAGCACGCGCGGCCGCCGGACCGGTCGAGCCGGTCCGGCGGCCGCGCGGTGCGCGAATACCGTTACGCCGGAACGATTTCGATGCCGATGGTGCCCGCACTGCCGCGACGCACCTTGCTCAGGGTGATGCCCAGCCAGCCCTGAATGCCGTAGCGGCGCTTGATGAGATCGCGCACTCGCTCGGTGCCGGCCGCGTCGAGCACGGTCGCGCTGCCCTTCACGATCTCGCCGCGGGTCTTGCCGCGCAGATCGCACGCCTGCACGGTGACCTCGGGATTGCGGCGGACGCGCTTGACCTTCCAGCTGTCGGTGACGGTCCAGACGTAGAGGCGGCCATTGTCGAGCGCAGCCCACACCGGCGTGCCGACCGGCGTGCCGTCCTTCTTGTAGGTGACGAGATTGACGTAGTTCGCGGTGCCCACGGGCCCGAACGGGTTGTCCACCTCCGCAGCCTATCCGGAACCGGCGGGCGACGCGGACCACGCGCCGCGTCAGGGGCGGGGATCCCCGCCGGGTCCGTAGCGTGGGTCGTGAACCGGCCGGCGTGGCCGACTCGTTCGGCGCCTATCGTGCGGAGACGGCTTCGCGGGCGGCGTCTCGCGCCGCCGCGAAGTCTGCGACCAGGTCGGCAAACGTCACGGCATGCGTGAGCGGCAGATAGTGGCCCGCGCGCGGCACGATCAGGAGCCGGCCGTTCGCGCAGGCACGCACGAAACGCTGTTCGCCCAGGCGGAAATGGTCGTGACCGCCGTTGATCAGGCGTACCGGGCCCGGGTAGGTCGCCAGCGCGGCAACCGGATCGAAACCGGACACGGCGGCGAGCACATCCGGAATCACCTCGGTGGCGATGCCGCCGCGGGCGATCGCCGCGGCAACCCGGGGTGGCACCGCACGGTCGAAGACCCTCTCGCTGAGGGCCTGTCCGCCGTCGGGCCGGGACGACAGGACGCGATGCATGAGCCGGAACGGGGTCGCCGGCGCGGGCCCCGGGACCAGGGTGGCGCCGGCGAGCACCACGCCCGCCACCTGGTCCGGATGGGCCGCCGCGGCCGCGATGGTGGTGAGGCCGCCCAAGGAATGACCGACGACCAGTGCGGATCCGCCCAGTCGATCGAGACCCGCGCGCACGGCCTCGACCGCGCCCGGCAGCGTGAAGCGCTCACCGCGGCGGGCGCCGTGGCCGGGTAGATCGATCGCCAGGACCGGGCGCTGCCGGGTGAGATGCTCGCCGACCTCCACCCAGCAGGTGCTGCTCAGCCGAATGCCGTGGACCAGCAGGACCGGCGTTCTCATCATGACTACCTCCCGAATCGAAATGCAACGCTGCGTTGCGTTTCCATGAAAGCAGTGCTGGGAACACAACGCAACGTTGTGTTGTATTTTGGGGGAGTGACGACACCGGGACGGCGATCGGCGGGCAGGCCGCGACAGGCCGAGGCGATTTTCGGGGCGACCCTGGACCTGCTGGCGGCCAAGGGCTATGACGGGCTGACCATGGAGGCGGTGGCCGAACGGTCGGGGGTGAACAAGACGACGCTGTACCGGTGGTGGCCGGCCAAGGACGCGCTGCTGGCCGCGGCGCTCATCGACTCCGACGTACTGGCCTTCCCGGTGCCGGACACCGGCAGCCTGCGGGGCGATCTGCTGGCGCTCGCGCAGGCGATCGCGGGGCTGCTGACCGCGGAGGCGACCGCACCCATCGCGATCGCCGTGCTGGCGGCCGCCCCCGCGCGCCCGCACCTGGCGGCGGTCGGGGCGTCGTTCTTCGCCGACCGGCTCGGCCGCGAGCAGCCGGTGTTCCAGCGCGCGATGGCCCGGGGCGAACTGGCCGCGACCTGCGATCCGGCGGCGATCATGGACCTGCTCGCCGGCGCGATCTGGTTCCGGCTGCTGCTGCGCGGCGAGCCCCTGACGCCCGAATACCTCAGCGGCGCAGTCGATCTGGTGATGGAAGGCCTGCCCGCGGCCGGCCGGGCGGGCTAGGCGGGTTTCGCCCCGACCATCCGCAGTGCGAGCGCCGCGTAGTCGGCGCCGATCTCCTCGGGGGAGCGTCGGTAGTCCTTCTGGTACCAGCGCGCGGTGTCCACACACACCGACATCAGCGCCAGCGTGACGGCATTGGTGTCGGAGACGTCGAAGACGCCGTCGGCGAGGCCCTGGCTGACGAGATCGCGGACCAGGCGCTGAATGGCGACCTGGAGGTCGACGACCTCGGAGCGGTGCCCGGGGGTCAGGTCGGTCATGTGGTGCAGGACCACGCGCACCGAGGCGGCGTGCTCGGCATGCCAGACGGTGAGATCGCGCACCACGGCGCTGAGATGGTCGGCGGCGCTGCCGGAACCGGCGGACGCGGCCACCGCGACCTGATGGGTCAGGCGCATGGACGACAGCGAGATGCGGTAGAGCACTTCCTCTTTGGAGCCGAAGTGCACGTACAGGCCCGCGGGGCTCAGCCCGGCGCGGGCGGCGATGTCGCGGGTGGTGGTGGCGTGGAAGCCGCGCTCGGCGAAGGCGTCGATGGCGGCCAGGAAGATCCGGCGCTGGCCCTCGGGGAAGCGGCGCTGGGTGAGCTCCAGGTGCGCCACCGCGGCGGTGTCACGAGAGCCGTCGGCGGCGGTGTCGCGGATTCCGTCCCCGGTGATCGGCGCGATGTCGTCGTTACCCATCGAATGAGTATCTCCCAGAGAGTGTTTCACCCGATCACCGGCCGGGCGCGAGGGACGCCCGGCCGGTGGGGGTGACGTGGTTCCGGTCACATGTAGACTAAGCGGGCGCTTAGATGGGCGGTGTTCTCGCGGCCTCGGGACCGTGACGCCGGGATCCGCCGGGCATCCGCGTAGCCCGGACGTCGATCCCCGTCACGCGGCCGGGCGCGGAAACCCGACGTGCTGTCCGGGTTTCCGCGCCCAGGCCGGACCGGTCACGCCACGCGGGTGAGGACCTGCGGGTCCGCGTCGGTGACGGCGATCGTGTGCTCGGAGTGCGCGGTGCGCGAACCGTCGGCTGAGCGCAGGGTCCAGCCGTCCGGATCGGTGACGATGCGGACGGTGCCGCGCGCGAACCAGGGCTCGATGGCGAGGGTGAGACCGGGGCGCAGCCGGAAGCCGCGCCCGGCGCGGCCGTCGTTGGGTACGTGGGGGTCCTCGTGCATGGTGCGGCCCAGGCCGTGGCCGCCGAATTCGGTGTTGATGGGGTAGCCGCCGTCGCGGGCGACCTGTGCGATGGCCGCGGACAGGTCGCCGATGGTGTTGCCGGGCCGCGCCGCCGCGATGGCCGCGTCGAGAGCCTGCTCGGTGGCGCGGACCAGGCGGGCGTCCTCCGGGTCGGGGGTGCCGACGATGGTGGTGACCGCGGAGTCGGCGACCCAGCCGTCGATGCTCACCGCCAGATCCATGCTCAGCACGTCGCCGTCGCGCAGGGCGTAATCGAACGGAAGTCCGTGCAGCACAGCGTCGTTGACCGAGAGGCAGACGGTGTTGCGGAACGGGCCGCGCCCGAACGAGGGGGAGTAGTCCCAGTAGCAGGAGACCGCGCCGCGCTCGCGGATGCGGTCGCGCACCACGGCCTCGAGTTCCAGCAGATTCACCCCGATCCGTGCCTTCTCCCGCAGTTCGTTCAGCACTCCGGCCACGAACTGCCCGGTCACCCGCATGCGTTCGATCTCGGCCGGGCTCTTGAGCTCCACCATGACAACCTCCTCGTTTCGGTATTTTTATACCGACCATAGCGGGTTGCGGTATTTAAATACCAACCGTAGGGTGGCGGGCATGGTCCGACTGCCCCTCACCCCCGCCCAGCTGGAAGCCGGTCGGCGCCTGGGCGCCGCGCTGCGAGCCGCCCGTGGCGGCCGGGAGCTGCCGGAGGTCGCCGCGAGCGCGGGCATTTCACCGGAGACGCTGCGGAAGATCGAATCGGGCCGGCTGCCCACCCCGGCGTTCGGGACCGTGGTGGCCCTGAGCCGCGCACTGGACATCCCGCTCGACGAGCTCGCCGAGATCTGGCAGCCGGGCCACGCGGACCAGCGCTCGGCATCCTGACACCGGGCCGATTCAGTCGGCGGTCAGTTCCACCGGCACCGCGATGACATCCACCATCGCGCCATTGCGCAGCACCGTCACCGGCAGCGAGCGGCCGATGGCGTCGGCGAACAGCTGCCGCTGAATCCCCTGTGCGTCACGGATTTCGGTGCGCGCGACGCTGAGCATCAGATCCCCGCGCCGCAGTCCGGCGCGCTCGGCCGGGCCGCCGCGCACCACCTCGACGATGCGCAGCCCGGCGTCCTGCCCGGTGCGGGCGGCCACCGCGGTGGGCAGCGGTGCGGGCACCCCGACCACGCCCAGGTAGGCGCGCCGGACCCGGCCCTCGGTGAGCAAGGTGCTGATGATGCGGCGGGTGGTGGCATTGATCGGAATGGCCAGGCCCAGGCCGATGCCGGCGACCGCGGTATTGATCCCCGCCACCCGGCCCGCCGAATCCGCCAGCGCCCCACCGGAATTGCCGGGGTTGAGGGCGGCATCGGTCTGGATCACGTCCTCGATCACGCGGGCGGCGCGGCGATTGCCCACCGGCACCGACCGGCCCAGCGCGCTCACCACGCCCGCCGTCACCGACCCGGCCAGCCCGAGCGGACTGCCGACCGCGACCACCAGCTGGCCCACCACCAGGGTGTCGGCGTCGCCCAGCGTCACCGCGGTCGGTGCGCCGCCGCGGGCGCGCAGCACCGCCAGGTCCGAGAGCGGATCCACGCCCACCACATCGAATCTCGATTCCATCCCGTCGGCGAACACCACGGTTCCCTCGGCCGCCTCGCCCACCACGTGCGCGTTGGTGAGCAGGAAGCCGTCGTCGGTGAAGACCACCGCCGAGCCCCCGCCGCGGCGGGTCTGCACGCTGGCGACGTGCGGTGTCACCGATTTGGCGACCGCGATCACCGTGCGCGAGTAGGCGTCCATCGCCGCGGCGTCGGGGGTTCCGAAGCCGGGCTGCGGGGTCGATGCCGCTGAGTTCGCGTTCTCGTCCATCGACGAGAGGGCAGCTTCGTCGTCCACGACGACCACCATCCCGATTACATGATTACGTTGCCTCGATTCCAGAATGCGCGCGAAACCACCGTCACGCCAACCGGTTCGCCGACAGCGCAACCACGCCCCGTACAGGCCGAGGTCAGCGCCTCACCGGAGGCGGTACTTCAGGTGGGTGACGCGGGTGCCGGCGACGATCTCGGGATCCTCCAACAGCACCGGCGCGTTGGAGAGTTCACCCAGCAGCGGGACGCCGCCGCCGAGCAGCACCGGCACGATATCGACCCAGATCTCGTCCAGCAGGCCCTGTTCCAGGCACTGGCGGGCCACATTGCCGCCGCTGACGCCCACCATCTTCGCGCCGGCGATGCCGCGCGCGACCTCCACGGCCTCCTTCACACCGCCGGTGACGAAGGTGAAGGGCGCATCGGGATGGTCGGCGACCCACTCGTCGGGCACGGTGTGGGTGACCACCACGATGGGCTTGTCCGCCGGGTGCACGCCGCCCCAGCCGTCGGTCAGGGTGAACAGGCGCTTGCCGACGATGTAGACACCGACCCCGTCGAGCCAGGCCCGCAGATACGCGGCATCCTCGGGCGTCAGATTGAACGGGATCTCGGGGTGGGTGCTGGGGATCGGGACATCCCCGCTCTGGTACCAGGCGAACAGGTGCTCGAATCCGGTTTCGCCCGGGCCCGCGATGTATCCGTCGAGGGACATGCTCGCGCCGGTGACTACCTTGCTCATTGCCGTACTCCTTCATGGGGGGGAACGAAGCGGCGGGGATTGCCGTCTCTGCGATGAAGTCGGAGCCGATATCGGCAAATCATCGTTCATGCCCCGAGCAGTTGCCGGGAAACCATGGCGCGGAACCGAACCGGTGCACGCGCCGGCCGCGCGCGACCGATCCGCGCGCGGCCGGGCCACCGCCACGCCGTTCAGTCGTGGCGGGTGGCGTGCCGGGGCAGCAGCACGCACAGCGCCGCGCATCCGAGCATGGCGGCCACGATCCAGGGCGCGGCGGCGTGGAAGCCGTCGGCCGGCCCCGTGGAGGTGTGGTGGAAGAACACCGTGCCGATCATCGCGACACCCAGTGCGCCACCGAACTGCTGTGCGGTGGAAAGGATTCCGGATCCAGCGCTCGCGGTCTCGGCGGGCACCGCGGACAGCACCACGTTCGCCAGCGGCACCACCAGGAACCCGAGGCCGGCACCCGCGAGCAGCAGTCCCGGCACCAGCGGCCAGGCCCCGGTGTGGTGGGCGGCGGCGTGGTCGACGGCGTAACCGACCCAGCCGAAACCACCCGCCATCAGCAGCGCCCCGGCCAGCAGCACCCAGCGGCCGAATTTCACGGCCAGGCCGTCTGCGGCGGGCGCGGTCAGGAATCCGCCCGCGGAGAACGCGACGGTGAGCACACCGGCCTGCATCGGGGTGTAGCCCTGACCCGCCTGCAGCCACAGCGCGAAGATCAGGAAGAAGCCCTGCATGCCGATCGAGAACAACAGCTGCACGAGCAGACCCACCGAGAAGGCCGGACGCCGGAACACCGGCAGCGGCAGCAGCGGCGCGGTCGCACGACGCCGGGACTCGGCCAGCGCCAGCCCCGCCAGCGCCACGACACCCGCGGCCAGGCACAGCCAGCCCCACACCGGCCAGCCATTGGCCTCGCCCTGGACCAGCGGATACACGACGGCCACCAGGCCACCGGCCAGTACCAGCGTGCCGAGCAGATCCGGGCGGGCCGCGCCGCGGTCGCCGGTGCCGGGAATCAGCAGCGCGCCCAGCGCCACGACGGCCACCGCCACCGGGACGTTCACCAGGAAGATGGCCCGCCAGCCCCAGCCGAACAGGTCGGCATCGGTCAGTACACCGCCGAGCAACAGGCCGATGGCCGAGGCGAAACCGGCAATGGCGCCGTACATTCCGAACACCGCGCCGCGCTCCTTGCCCTCGAACAGGGTGCGGAACGAGCCGAGCACCTGCGGCACGATGAGCGCCGCCGCCACACCCTCCAGCGCGCGGGCCCCGATCAGCTGGCCGGGTGACTGCGCCAGCCCACAGGCCAGGCTCGCGAGCCCGAATGCGGTTGTGCCGCACAGAAACAGCAGCTTGCGACCGTACCGGTCGCCGAGGTGACCGGCCACGATGAGGCTGGCCGCGAATCCGAGCAGATACGCCGAGACCAGCCACTGCAACTGATCGCCCGCGGCGTGCAGATCGGTCCCGATCGAGGGCAGTGCGACATTGACGATGGTGACGTCGAGCAGGTCCATGAGCGCGGCCACCATCATGACCACGGCCGCGGCCCACCGTCGTGGATGCGGGATGACCTGCGAGTTCTCGGGTGGTGCGGGGGTTGTGAGGGTCATGTCGGACTCCTGGAAAGTATTTCGTTCGGCCGAACAAAACAATATGACCGACGCTGGAGTCCGTCAAGAGGTTCGTTCGGGCGAACGAAATACTTGGTAGAGTCGTGCCATGACCAGCGTCACCGAGCCGGGGGAGTCCGGCGACAGCACGGACGAGCGCCGCGCGGCGGTGATCGGCGAGCTCGACAATGTCGGCCGCGACTCCAGCACGGTCGCCGTCATGTTCCACAGCGCCATCGCCGCCAAACAGGGCTTGGGGGCGACCGATATGAAGGCCATCGACCTGCTGCAGCGGCACGGCCCGCTGACCGCCAAGGAACTGGGCGAGCGCAGCGGCCTGGCACCCGCCTCGGTGACCGGACTGGTGGACCGGCTCGAACGACGCGGCTACCTGCGCCGCGTCCCGCACCCCACCGACAAGCGCCGGGTCCTGATCGAACTCTGTGAGCAGCCGGTCGACACCGAACTGGTGCCGCTGTTCGAGGACTGGGCCCGCGAAGTCCATTCGCACTACGAGGATTTCAGCACCGAGGAACTCGAAACCGTCATCCGCTTCCTGCGCGGCTCCACCGCCCGCCAGCGCGCACTGGCCGCCCGGCTCGACGCGGAGTAGCACACCGACCGACGGTCTCGGCCCGTGCCTCGCGGTGGCCCGCGATGATCCGCGTGCTCACGCGCAGGCACTCGCCACCGGAGTCGTCATGATCGAGGTCCGAGGCGGCCCGAGGGGGCCCGGCGCGTCACGGATCGCGCCGGGCGGCAATCGGATTCAGGTGTTCGGTGCGCGGCTGCCGGGCCAGGCTAAGTCGCCTGGCTCACCGAGGACATGTGGAAGTCGGGAATCCGCAAGGGCGGCATGGCCGTTCGGGTGAACCAGTCCTTCCACTCGCGCGGCAGGGTGATCTCGGTGCGCCCGGCCTCGCTGACCCGGCGCAGCAGATCCAGCGGGCTCTCGTTGAAGCGGAAGTTGTTGACCGCCGCGGTGACCTCACCGTTCTCGACCAGGTAGACGCCGTCGCGGGTGAGGCCGGTGAGCAGCAGCGTGGCCGGATCGACCTCGCGGATGTACCACAGGCAGGTCAGCAGCAGCCCGCGTTCGGTGCGCGCGATCATGTCCGGCAGGCTGGCCTCGCCGCCGCCGGTCATGAGCAGGTTCTCACCCGGCACCGTGACGGGCGCGTCGAATTCGGCGGCCGTGGCGCGCGGGTAGACCAGTGACTCGATCACGCCCTCGCGGACCCAGTCGGTGCGCTGCGCGGTCAGGCCGTTGTCGAACACCGACAGCGACTCCGACGACGACGGTGTCGCCACGAACGGCCGGTACTCGAGTCCCGCCGCGCTCGGATCCGAGTACAGGGTGAGCGGAATCCCGGTCAGCCGCTCCCCGATGCGGGTGCCGCCCACGCGCGAGAACGCGGTGTGGCCCTCGTGCGCGCCGCGGCCCTCCATGGTCCAGGCCATGTAGATCATCAGATCGGCGACGGCCGAGGGCGGCAGCAGCGTCTCGTAGCGGCCCGCGGGCAGGTCGGCGCGGCGCTTGCTCCAGTCCAGGCGGCGCGCCAGTTCGGCCAGCAGGCCGGGGGTGTCGACATCGGCGAAATCGGTGGTGCCGGTGCCGACCCAGGCGCTGGCCAGCTCGGCGCCCGTGCCCCGCTTGCCATTGATCTCCACCGAGCCGGTCGGCTGCACCCAGCGCCGGCGCAGACCGGTGGAGGTGCCCAGCCAGGTGGAGTGCATCTGGTGGTGGGCGAAACCGTAGAGGCGGTCGGCGCCGTCGAAGCCGGTAGCGAGATCGGTTGCCAGCGTGGTGAAGACGCCGATGTCGGTGGTGGCCGGGTCGCCGTCCCAGTCGAGCAGCTTGTCGAGGGTGTCGGCGTCGACGGCGTCCGGGTGCAGCAGCGGCATGGCGTCGCGCGCGGGTTCGGCGGTGCGGGCGGCGGTTTCGCTGGCGCGCACCACGGCTTCGATGTCGGCGGGATCCACGCTGGTGGAGCTGACGCTGCCGACGCGGGCGGTGTCCGGGCCGTCCCGGAACACCGAGACGACCGCCCAGTCCCGCGAGACCGAGGAACCATTGGTGGTCATGGAATTTCCGGCCCAGCGCAGCGACGCCTCGTGGGCGTCGGTGACGATCACCATGGCCTCGTCCGCGCGGGAGGCCCGCAGCGCGCGGTCGACGACCTCGGGGGCGGGGAGCACACTCACCGTGTCGGTCCTTTCCTACTGTCCGGCTTCGGCGCGGGTATTGAGAATATTGATGCCGCGCACCAGGACCGAGGGGCAGCCGTGCGAGACCGCCGCCACCTGACCGGGTTGCGCCTTACCGCAGTTGAACGCCCCGCCCAGCATCCAGGTCGAGGGCCCGCCGACCGCCTCCATCGAACCCCAGAAGTCGGTGGTGGTGGCCTGGTAGGCGACATCGCGCAGCTGCCCGGCCAGTTCGCCGTTGCGGATGCGGAAGAAGCGCTGACCGGTGAACTGGAAGTTGTAGCGCTGCATATCGATCGACCACGACTTGTCGCCGACGATGTAGATGCCGTTCTCCACGCGGGAGATGAGTTCGGCGGTGCTGGTGTCGCGGTCGGGATCGGGTTGCAGCGACACATTGGCCATGCGCTGGATCGGCACGTGGTGTGCGGAATCGGCGTAGGAGCAGCCGTTGGAGCGCTCGAGACCCAGGCGGGGCGCGAACACGCGATCGAGCTGGTAGCCGACGAGCACGCCGTCGCGCACCAGGTCCCAGCGCTGCCCGGCCACGCCCTCGTCGTCCCAGCCGACCGTGGCCAGGCCGTGCTGCTGGGTGCGGTCGCCGGTCACGTGCATGATCGGGGTGCCGTACCGCAGGGTGCCCAGCAGGTCGGGGGTGGCGAAAGAGGTGCCCGCGTAGGCGGATTCGTAGCCGATGGCGCGGTCGTACTCGGTGGCGTGGCCGATGGACTCGTGGATGGTCAGCCAGAGGTTGGTCGGGTCGATGACCAGGTCGGCAGGCCCGGCCTGCACGGTCGGGGCCTTCACCTTCTCGGCCAGCCACTCCGGCATCCGCGCGAGTTCGCCCGCCCAGTCCCAGGTACCGTCCGCGCCGGTCACGTACTCCCAGCCGCGCCCGGCCGGGGCGGCGAGGGTCCGCATGGTCTCGAACACCCCCGCCGACGGGTCGACGGTGATGGCCTCGAACTGCGGGTGCAGCCGGACCCGCTGCTGGGTGATGCGCGAGCCGAAGCTGTCGGCGTAGAAGGTCTGCTCCTTGACCTGCAGTACCGATGCCGTCACGTGATCCACGCCGTCGGCGGCCTGCAGCCGGCCCGAATAGTCCAGCAGCAGCGCCACTTTCTCCGGCGTCGGCACCTCGAAGGGGTCCACCTCGTAGGCGGAGACGTACTCCGCGCCGTCGTAGCGCGGCTCCGGGGCCAGCTCGACGCGCTCGCGATTGAGTGCGCGCAGGGTCTGCGCGACGGTGACCGCGCGGCGCGCCACCTCGGCGGCGGTGCCGGTGGTGAGGTCGGCATGCGAGGCGAAACCCCAGGTGCCGTCGACGATCACGCGCACCGCGAACCCGAGATCGGTGCTGTCGGACACCGATTCGACGCGTCCGTCGCGCAATCGGATGGACTGCTGCACGAGTCGATGCACGCGCAGGTCGGCGTACTCGGCCCCGGCCGCGCGGGCCGCGCCGAGCGCGGCGTCGGCCAGCGCGGACAGCGGCAGCGCGCGGAACTGCTCGTCCACGACCTTGGTAGCGATGCTCACCCGCACCACGCTAGAGGCCGACACGCCGGGCGTACAAGAAACGACTCACCTCGAACCGAATTCACTCCGCGCAAAAGTGCATACGCTGCAACGATGCACGAAGTGTGAAGCAGCACAGCCTGAAACGGCGCGCACGACAGCTGAACATGCCACGTTTTGCTGACCGGATGCCGTACTGTCTGCCCGCGTGCCGCCATCCGCACTCCGCGATCGCAAACGGGAACGCACCCGCCGAGCCCTGCTCGAAGCCGCCGTCGAACAGTTCGAGAGCCGAGGTTATGAGGCGACCACCGTCGCCGATATCGCGGCCGCCGCCGAAGTCGGCACCCGGACGTTCTTCAACTACTTCGCCAGCAAAGAGGAACTGCTGTTCCCCGAGCCGGACGAACGTGTGCAGGCCGCCGTGCGCGCCATCGCCACCCGCCGTGCCGGGGAACGCCCCGTCGAGGTATTGCTGCGCGCCCTGCGCGCCGCCGGGGACAATCCCGGCGACCACCTCGGCGACACCCTCGCCGCCCGCATCGCCGTGCTGCGCGCGCAGGTTTCGCGCACCGTGCCCGCCGTCTCGGGTCGCGCCGCCTACGCCCAGCTCGCCTCCCAGCAGGAGATCGCGCGCCAGCTGCGCGGCGCCTTCCCCGACGAACTCGACGACGTCGGCGCGGCCGCGCTGGTCGGCGCGGTGGTCGGGGCCGTCTCGGGCGCGCTCACCGTGCTGTTCCAGCGGCCCGGCCTCGAGGACGGCGAAGCGCTGCAACGCAAGATCCAGGAGACCACCTCGAAGGTGCTGGCGCCGTGGCTGAGCCAGCCCGAGACCGCCGCGCCGCACGAATTGCCCGGGGAGCAGACCGCATTGCTGTCCGACGGGCCACTACGCCAGGAGCCCGACGCCTTCCGGGCGATGCCCACCGTGCACCGGCTCGGCCCGGAGTCCTTGCAGCGCTCCGCCTTCGACGGCGGCAGCCCGCGCTCGCTGCCGGGCGGCCACCGGCCCGCCGAGGACGCCCGCGTCTGACGGTCGCGGGTCCGGGGTCAGCCGCCGAACTGCTGCCAGCCCAGGCGGATCACCATCGCCACGACCACCACCAGCAGGACGGCGCGGACGAAGCCCGCGCCCTTCGCCAGCGCCATGCGCGAACCGACCACGGACCCGGCCACATTCGCCACCGCCATGGACAGGCCCAGCGCCCACAGCACGTGGCCGGTGCTCGCCAGGAACAGCAGCGAGCCCAGGTTGGAGCCGCAGTTGATGACCTTCGCCATGGCGGCGCCGCGCACGAACTCGGTGCCGAGCAGGGTGGCGAAGGTGATGATCAGGAAGGTCCCGGTGCCGGGGCCGAGAATGCCGTCGTAGAGCCCGATCAGGCCCGCGGCCAGGGCGACCACCAGGATCGTCTTGCGGCGGGTCGGCGGATGGGTGGCCATGGTGACGCCGACCGAGGGCCGCAGGGTCACGAAGATCGCCACACCCACCAGCACGACCATCACGATCGGGACGAAGTACTTCTTGTCGATCAGCGCCACCGCCGCGGAACCGCAGGCGGCCGCGATCGCGGCGATGACCGCGCCCGGAATCAGCACCTTCCAGCGCATCGGCACCCGGCGGGCGAAAGTGAGCACCGCGGCGCTGGTGCCGGAGAACGCTGCGATCTTGTTGGTGCCCAGGGCCGTCTGCGGCGCCAGGCCGGGCAGCACCACGAACAGGGTGGGCAGCACGATCAGGCCTCCGCCGCCCACCACCGCATCGACCCATCCGGCCGCCGTCGCCGCGGTCAGCAAGACCGCCCAGTCCGCAAAACTCACAGGGCGACCCAACCAGAAACCCCGGAGCAAGATCAAACGGTTGAGTACCCAGGACACGCCGACCCGAGGCCGCCCGCGGGCACGACCGTAGGGTGGACGGGTGCGCCGGTTCAGTTTGTGGCTGCGCGGCAAGCCGCTGATCACCGATTCCGTGGTGGCGCTGCTGCTGCTCACCATCGATGTGCTCGCCCTGAGCAACAGTCAGTACAAGCCGACCTACCTGGTCTTCAGCGTGCTGCTGCCGCTGCCGATCGTGTTCCGCCGCACCCACACCCGCGCCGCGGCGCTCGCGGTGGTGCTGCTGTCCATCGCGGCCTCACTGGTGCACGGGGCGGTCGGCGACACCTCCGTGCATCCGGCGCTGCTCGGGCTTGGCATCATGCTCTACACCCTGGTCGCGTATGTCGGCCGCCGCCAAGGTCTGCTCTACCTGGGCATCCTGCTGCTCGACAGCCTCATCTCGGCGGCCGCCATCGGCAAACCGTCGGGCACCGACATCGCCTTCACCGCCCTCTATTACGCGCTGTGCTGGACGCTGGCCGAATTCGTCGGCGCCCGCCACGCCTACGACGCCGAGGTCGCCGCCCGCCTCGCCGTCGCCGACTACGACCGCGAACGCCGCGCCCACGACGCCGTCGCCGCCGAACGCACCCGCATCGCCCGCGAACTGCACGACGTGGTCGCGCACGCGGTCAGCGTCATCATCGTGCAGGCCGACGGCGCCCGCTACGCCCTGCGCCACGACCCGGACACCGCCGAACAGGCACTCACCACCATCGCCGGTACCGGCCGCGACGCCCTGCGCGAACTGCGCCGCACCGTCGAACTGCTGCGCACCGAGCATGCGCCCGAACAACTTCCGCAGCACGGCACCGCCGGCATCGCCAAGGTCGTCGACATGATGCGCAGCGCGGGCCTGGACGTCTCCCTCGAACTCAGCGGCGAACTCGACACCGTCACCCCCGAGGTCAGCCTCGGCATCCACCGCATCGTCCAGGAATCGCTCACCAACACCCTCCGCCATGCCGGCCCCGACCCGCACGCCGATGTCCGCGTCACCCGCCGCGCCGCCGACGTCCTGCTCGACATCACCGACTCCGGTGGTGCCCCCGTCGAGCCCGCGACCACCACCCCCGGCGGCTGCGGATCCCCCAGCGCCCCAACCACACTCACCGTTCTCCCGCCCCCGGCCCGCATCCCCGGCAGCGGCCTCGGCCTGGTCGGCATGCGCGAACGCATCGCCGTCCTCGGCGGCACCCTCACCGCGGGCCGAAATCCCCACGGCGGCTGGACCGTCCGCGCCACCATCCCCCTGGACCGCGACGCCCCCGACTGACCGCCTCCCACCTGCGACGACCGGAGCGTCCCGCGATCGGCCCCGGCCCGCGCACACCACCGCACCGGGCGGCCGGATAGGTTGTGGGGGTGCCGATCACCGTTCTCGTTGTCGATGACCAGGAGCTCATGCGGGCCGGACTGCGGATGGTGCTCGGTGCACACCCGGACCTCGAGGTGGTGGGAGAAGCGGACAACGGGGCCACCGCCATCGCGCGGGCGGGGGAGCTGCGGCCCGATGTGGTGCTGATGGATGTGCGGATGCCGGTGACCGACGGGGTGACCGCGACGGCGCGGATCATCGAGTCCGGGTGCGGGAGCCGGGTTCTGGTGATGACCACCTTCGATCTCGACGAGCACGCGCTGGGTGCGCTGCGCGCCGGGGCCAGCGGATTCCTGCTCAAGGACACGCCTCCGGAGGATCTGATCTCCGCGATTCGCAGTGTCGCCGCAGGGGATGCCGTGGTCTCGCCCAAGGTGACCAAGCGGCTGCTGGACCGTCTCATCGCCGAGGACCCGGCCGCCGGGCGCGATCCCCGCGTCCTCGACGTGCTCACCGCCCGCGAACGCGAGGTCCTCGAACACATCGCCGCCGGGCGCTCCAACGCCGAGATCGCCGGCGCGCTGTTCCTGTCCGAGGCCACGGTGAAGACCCACGTCGGCCGGGTGCTCACCAAACTCGGCCTGCGCGACCGGGTTCAGGCCGTGGTGCTGGCCTACGAGACCGGGCTGGTGCGGCCGGGCAGCGCCTAGCGGGTGTGACCGGCGACGCATCCGGGAGAAAAACCGCGCCGTCGCGCGTTGCACGGGTAGATCGATCGAAAGGATCGCCCGATGCCTGCCCTGTTGTTCCTCGCCTGGTTCGTCGCCGAGATCGCCACCCTCGTCGTGGTCGGCCACTTCATCGGCGTGTTCCCGACCATCCTGCTGCTGCTGGCGGGCTCGGCCGTGGGTCTGGTGCTGGTGCGCTCGCAGGGCCGGCGCGTGTTCCAGAGCTTCCGCCGCGCGGCCCGCGGTGAACTCGAACCCAGCACCGCCGTCGCCGACGGCGCCCTGGTCGCGGTCGGCGCGGTCCTGATGTTCGTGCCGGGCCTGCTCACCACCGCGCTGGGTCTGCTGGCCCTGTTGCCCGTGACCCGTTTCCTGTTCCGCCCGGTCGTGGCCGCCTTCGCCGCCCGCCGCCTGAGCCGCGTCGCCACCGCGGTCGGCCCCTACGGCTACCGCAATGTCGTCATCGACCCCGACGGCGAGGTCATCGACGCCACCGTCGTGACCGAGTACTACGACGACGGCCAGGGCAACGGGTACAAGATGATCGACCCCCGCTGACCCACAGCGCTGTCCCTCACCCCGGTGCGTCCCGGCGCTCGGCGACCAGCCGCAGCGTGCGGTCACTCCAGTCCGGCTGTTCGCGATCTCCGGCAGTTCGTCGCCGAACGGCTAGAGATCGAACCGAGCTCGCAGCGCCATTCGCACATTCTCGAGGGTCGCAGAGTCGAGCATCCCGATCTTTTCGATGAACAAGGACGCGCTGAACGTGCCGAGCCGGAAAACAGCTACCGCCTGATCGGTGCCCGCGATCGGAACGGTCAGAAGCGCACGGGGATTGGGAGCCTCGCGCGTGGGTATCACCATCGCCACCGCGATGAGGCCGCCCCGGACGACATGTGGCACCGAGTCGAGGACGACGACCGTATGCACGATGTCGCGGACGCCCCTCAATTTCCAGATCTCACCCTGGATGCCGGGGACGTCACTCATTGGCGGCCCACGCCTCGAGTGC
Organism: Nocardia sp. NPDC051981; assembly: GCF_040680715.1. NCBI lineage: Bacteria > Bacillati > Actinomycetota > Actinomycetes > Mycobacteriales > Nocardiaceae > Nocardia > Nocardia sp. NPDC051981. Next base: position 104,300 of record NZ_JBFAXK010000004.1, read on the forward strand.
CGCCGCTTCGGACGCCTCGGCGAAGGCGTCGGCCCCGGTATCGGGTGTGAGCGCCGCCAGTTCCTCGGCCACGAGCATGCGGCGAGCGGCGCGATAGAGGAAATCGGATACGTTCGGCTGCTTCTTGATCAGCTCGGTTACGCGATCATCGGGAAGCGACACGGAGATCTTCATGCGACCACGGTAGCACTAGAGTATTACCAGAGTGGCGGTCTTTGGTGCGCAGTGCGGTTGTGAGTGTGGCAGGCGCGTCGGGCAGACTGGAGACCCGTGAGTACCCAGTTGCTTGTCGGCGGTCGTATCTACAGTTCGAGCAATCCTGACGCGACGGCCATGGCCGTCAGTGACGGGATCGTGGTGTGGGTGGGGCTGGACAAGCCGGGGCGGGCATTGCATCCGGACGCCGAGATCATCGAACTGGACGGGGCGTTCGTGGCCCCCGGGTTCGTGGATCCGCACGTGCACGTGACCGGGCTGGGGCTGACGCTGACGGGACTCGATCTGGCACAGGCCCGTTCGCTGGAGGAATGCCTGCGGCTGGTGCGGGAGTTCGCCGCCGCGCACCCGGACGGGGTGATCCTCGGCGAGGGCTGGGACGAGACCACCTGGGCCGGCGGACGGCCGCCGGCGCGCGAGGAGATCGACGCCGCAGCGCCGGGACGCCAGGTGTATCTGGCTCGCGTGGACGCACATTCGGCGGTGGCCTCCAGCGCATTGCTGGACGCGGTACCCGGAATCACCGAGGCGGCCGGGTTCACCCGCGGTGAGCCGTTGCGCGCGGACGCCCACCACCGCGTGCGCAGGGCCGCGCTGGGCGCACTGAACCGGGCACAGCGGGATGCCGCCCGGCAGGTCGCGCTGGACGCGGCGGCCGCCAATGGCGTTGTGGCCGTGCACGAATGCGCGGGACCCGAGATCTCCGGCGCCGACGACGTGCGGGAACTCCTCGAATTCGGGCATGGCGTCGAGGTGCGCGCCTATTGGGGGCAGGCCGTGCGCACCGCCGACGAAGCCCGCACCCTGGTCAAGGAACTCGGCGTGCACGCCCTCGGCGGCGACCTGTTCGTGGACGGGGCGCTCGGCTCGCACACCGCGTGGCTGCGCGAACCCTATGCCGACCGCGACACCACCGGCACCTCCTACCTCGACACCGAGGCGATCGCCGCGCACATCCTCGCGTGCACCGAGGCCGGCCTCCAGACCGGCTTCCATGTCATCGGCGACGCCGCCATGGACGCGGTCGTGGCCGGATTCGAGCGGGTCGTGGGCGAACTCGGCGGCCCGGCCGTCGCCTCCCGCGGGCACCGCCTCGAACACGCCGAGATGATGACCGCCGACCAGATCGGGAAACTCGCCGCGTGGGGCGTGATCGCCAGTGTCCAACCGGGATTCGACGCCGCCTGGGGCGGCCCGGACGGCATGTACGCCACCCGCCTCGGCGCCGGACGCGCCGCCACCCTCAACAACTTCGCCGCCATGGCCGCCGCGGGCATCTCCCTCGCCATCGGCTCCGACGCGCCGGTCACCGCGCTGAATCCGTGGGAGGCCATCCGCGCCGCGGTCAACCACCGCACCCCGGGCCATCAGATCTCGCCGCGGGCCGCCTTCGCCGCGGCCACCCGCGGCGCCTGGCGCGCGGGCGGCGTCCGCGACGGTGTCGCCGGCACCCTCGTCCCGGGCGCCCCTGCCTCCTATGCCATCTGGGACGCCCGCGAGCTCGTCGTCGCGGCCGCCGCCGATACCGTGCAGCGCTGGTCTACCGACCCCCGCTCCCGCGTCCCAGGCCTCCCGCCCCTCACCCCGGACGCCACCCTGCCGCGCTGCCTGCGCACCGTGCACCGCGGAGTCACCATTCATGAAGCCTGAGCCCGGCCCCGAGAACCGCACCGCCGCACCGCCTTCCACCGGACCGGCCACGCCGGATCCCGGACCTCGCGAGACCGACGGTCCCGCCGCCGAAGCAGCTACCCGATCGGGACCGTCGGCCAGCGATGCGGACACTGCCTCCGGGACCGCCGACCAGGGCCCGGATCCGGTGGCGACCACAGCGGCCGAGCGGGACGGAGATCGCGCCGTCGGCGCGGCATCGGAAGGCGATGAGGGCGGCGGCATTTCGACCGTCGCGCGGGCCGGGGGCGCGTCCGCGCCGGAGTCCCGGCCGGGGGCGGCGGCGCGAGCGATCGCGGTAGCGACGGCACGGCCGTGGTTGACGCGGTTGCCGGCCGCGGCGGTGGCCGGGCTGCTGCTGTACGCGAGCTTCCCGCCCCGGACGCTGTGGTATCTGGCTCCGGTCGGGATCGCCGTCCTGACCCTCGCCGTGCGCGGAACCTGCCGGGCGCGTGGAGGATTCGGATTCGGGTTCGTGGCGGGGCTGGCGTTCTTCCTGCCGCTGCTGCCGTGGACCGGGATCTATGTCGGTCCGGTGCCGTGGCTCGCCCTGTCGACCGTGTGCGCCCTGTATGTCGGATTGTTCGGGCTGCTGACGCGGTGGGTGGCGACGCTGCCCGGATGGCCGCTGTGGGTGGCGACCGTGTGGTCGCTGACCGAGTGGGCGCGGGCCAGCTTCCCGTTCGGCGGGTTCCCTTGGGGGAAACTGGCTTTCGGTCAGGCCGACGGATGGTATCTGCCCTTCGCGATGGTGGGTGGCGCACCGCTGGTGAGCTTCGCGGTTGCGCTCACCGGCACCGGGCTGGCGTGGCTTGCAGTGAGTTTGCTGCGCCGCTTCGCATCGAGTGCGGAGGGGAGCAGTGAGCCGGTCGCGGCCGCCTCGGATTCTCCCAGATCGAGGGCTGGCCGTCCCACATCCTGGAACCGGATTGTTGCTGCGGCAATGCTTGTGGCTATAGTTCCCCTCACCGGAGTGATCCTCCGGACCGCGCTGCCCGGCCCGGAGGACGGCAACCGGCCGATCACGGTCGCCGCCATCCAGGGCAGCGTGCCGCGCCTGGGCCTGGACTTCAATGCCCAGCGCCGCGCGGTTCTCGACAATCACGTCAAGCGCACCGAGCAACTGGCCCGCGACATCGCGGCCGGCCGCGCCCCGCAACCGGACGTGGTGATCTGGCCGGAGAACTCCTCCGATATCGATCCGCTGCGCAATGCCGATGCGGCCCAGGAGATCTCGCAGGCGTCCAAGGATGTGAAGGCACCCATCCTGGTCGGCGCGGTGCTCGTCAACGACGACCGCACCACCACCAACTCGGTCATCGTCTGGAACGGCGACGCCGGACCGGGGGAGCGGCACGACAAGAAGATCATCCAGCCCTTCGGCGAATACCTCCCGTACCGCGACTTCTTCCGGCACTTCTCCGAATACGCGGACCGCGCAGGCTATTTCGTCCCCGGTACGGGCGACGGTGTGGTGCGCGCCCAGCCGTTCACCGGCGGCGCCCCGGTCGCGATCGGCGTGGCCACCTGCTACGAGGTGGTCTTCGACCGCGCGTTCGAGGAGTCCGTGCGCGCCGGCGCGCAGCTGCTCGCGGTCCCGTCCAATAACGCCACCTTCGGCCGCAGCGAGATGACCTATCAGCAGCTGGCCATGTCGCGGGTGCGGGCGGTGGAACACGGGCGCGCAGTGGTGGTCTCGGTGACCACCGGTGTCAGCGCCATGATCACCGCAGACGGCGTGATCCGGCAGCAGACGCCGCAATTCGAACCTGCGGCGCTGGTAGCGACGTTGCCGTTGCGGAACAATACGACATTTGCCACTCGTTTCGGGCCCGCGCCCGAGGCGATCGTGTGTATCCTGGCCGCTGCTGCCGTTGCGGCAGCGCTGATCCGGCGTCGGGCACCGCGCGCGTGACTCCGATCGACCGGATCTGATCCCGGAGGCTTTTTCCGGCGTATTACCCGCGGGCACGTGTGAGAGGGCCGTCCCGCGTCGGCGAGACAGTTGCGCCAGTTCGTTGCCATGGCTTGTTGGAGTCTCCGGTCTGTCTGTGGTCGTGCGGTTTCCTTAGGCGAGTTAAGCGATCCTAGCGAGGTTTGCTATGGGGTAACTGAACTTAATCTTCGCGCCGTCAACGCCCGTTCGTTGCGGACAACTCGAGATCACCACCGATCCGCTCGGCGGGATGCTCCGAATCATAGGACGTGGATCACGTCCTACGGCTCGCGCATGCGCGCGATCGCCGGGCTATCGGGGCGGACCGTGATCGATTTTCGGGGCTCGGGGAGTTGCGTCAACAGCGGCAGAACGGAGTTTTTTGATGAGTTCATTGGCCACCGACCGTGTCGACCAATGTTCTTCTGGTGAATTCTCAGCTCAACCTTTCGCGCTCTCTCCCGCACAGTCGGCTCTGTGGTACGCCCAGCGCATCCGGCCCGACATTCCCCTCACCATCGCGCAATACGTCGAGATTCACGGCGACCTGGACGTCGGCCGCCTGCTGTACGCCATCGAGCGCTACGGCGCCGAGAGCCAAGTCGGCCACGTGCGCCTGATCGAGATCGACGGGGTGCCGCACCAGCTGGTGGACTACCACCGGCGGCCCGGCTGGGCCCGCTACGACCTGCGCGCCGAGACCGACCCGCGCGCCGCGGCCCTCGCCTGGATGAACGAGCACGCCAGCTCGCCCATCGACATCGAACGCGACCCGCTCACCACCAATGTGGTGCTGCAGGTGGGCGACTCGGACTGGATCTGGTACAGCCGCGGCCACCACATTGTCATCGACGGCTACGGCGCCATGAACGCCACCACCCGCGCCGCGGAGATCTATACGGCGCTCGAAGCCCACGACGAGCCGGCGGACTCCCGGGCCACCCCACTGGCCAGCATCTACTCCGACGAGAACCGCTACCGGGAGACCAGCCGCTTCGTGACCGACAGCGACTACTGGCGTCAGCAGCTCGCCGGCGCCGGCGAGCCGATCACCCTGTCCAGCAATGGAATGCTGCCCGCGGTGTCCGACGCCGGCCGCCGCAGCGCGACCGCCGTGCTCGCCGACGACGCCCAGGCCGCCGTCGAGGCCGCCGCGACCGCCTTCGGCTCCAACAGCTCCGCGCTGTTCGTGGCCGCCCTGGCCGGTTACGTGCGGGCCGTCACCGGCACCCAGGACGTGGTGCTGAGCCTGCCCGTGTCCGCGCGCACCACCGTGGCGCTGCGCCGTTCCAGCGGTGTGGTCTCGAACGTGGTGCCCATCCGCGTGCAGTTCACCGACACCCACACCGTCGCCGACACCGTGCGCGCGGTCGAGCTGCAGATCACCGGGGCCCTGCGCCACCAGCGCTATCGCAGCGACGACATCCGCCGGGACTGCGGCTATTCGCGCGACGCCCGCGGCTTCTTCGGCCCCATGGTCAACCTCATGCTCTTCCACAACGAGCTGAAGTTCGGCAGCCTGATGGGCGCCATCAACGTGTTGTCCACCGGCCCGGTCGAGGACCTGTCGATCAACCTGTACAACGGGCTCGGCGATCGCATCCACATCGACTTCGAGGCCAACCCGCGCCTCTACAGCGACGCCGAACTCGCCGCGCACCACGACCGGCTGCTGGATTACCTGGCCCGCTTCGTGTCCGCCGACCCGGAGACACCGGTCGCCGACATGCCGGTGCTTACCGATCCGGAACGCGAACGCGTGCTGCACGAATGGAATTCGACCCAGGTGGCCCGCCAGGAGGGCACCCTGGCCGGACTGTTCGCCGACCGGGCCGCCGCCTCCGCCGATCAGGTCGCGCTCGACTTCGAGGGCGAGACCCTCACCTACGCCGCCTTCGACGAGCGCACCAACCGGCTGGCCCGCGAACTCATCGCGCGCGGCGCGGGACCCGACAGCCTGGTGGGCCTGGCCGTCCGGCGCAGCCTCGACCTGCTGGTCGGCATGTACGCCATCGTCAAGGCGGGCGCCGCCTACCTGCCCATCGACCCGGACCACCCGGCCGACCGCATCGAGGCCATCCTCGACCAGGCCCGGCCGCTGTGCGTGCTCACCGCGTCGCGCGACAGGCTCGACATGCCTGGCACCGCACCGCGATTCGACATCGACACCGCGGATGTGTCGCGGCACCCGGGCCGCCCGGTCACCGATGCCGATCGGACCGCGTCGCTGCGTCCCGACCACCTCGCGTACGTCATCTTCACCTCCGGTTCCACCGGCACGCCCAAGGGTGTCGGCGTCACTCACGCCGCCATCGTGAACCGGCTGCGCTGGATGCAGGATGCCTACCCGCTCGACTCCTCCGACGTGGTGCTGCAGAAGACCCCCGCCACCTTCGACGTCTCGGTGTGGGAGTTCTTCTGGCCCTTGCAGATCGGGGCCCGCCTGGTCATCGCCGCCCCCGACGGGCACCGCGATCCCGCGTATCTGGCCCGCATCATCGCCGAGAAGGGCGTCACCACGGCGCATTTCGTGCCGTCCATGCTGTCGGTGTTCCTCACCGACACCGATGTGCGGGGCTGCACCGGACTGTCGCGGGTCTTCTGCTCGGGTGAGGCGCTGCCCGCCGCCACCGTCGCCGAGTTCCACGCCGCCCTCGGCAGCGGCACCGACGCGCCGCAGCTGCACAACCTGTACGGCCCGACCGAGGCCGCCGTCGACGTCACCGCCTGGCACTGCACTCCGGGCAGCACCGACGTCCCGATCGGCTCGCCCATCTGGAACACCCGCACCTATGTGCTCGACGCCCGGCTCCAGCCGGTCGCCCCGGGCGTCGTGGGCGAGCTGTACCTGGCCGGCGTGCAGCTGGCCCGGGGCTATGTGGGCCGTGGCGCCCTCACCGCCGACCGTTTCGTGGCCAACCCGTTCACCCCCGGCGCCCGTATGTACCGCACCGGCGACCTGGTGCGCTGGCGCGGCGCCGGCACCGCCGGCGTCCTGGAATACCTGGGGCGCAGCGACTTCCAGATCAAGGTGCGCGGCCTGCGCATCGAACTCGGCGAGATCGAGGCAGTCCTGCTGGCCGACGCCCGCGTCGCACGCGCGGTGTGCGTGGCCCGCCGCGGTCGCAGCGGGGACGAGCTCATCGCCTACGTCGTGCCCGCCCCCGGCATCGGCGACCTCGACCCGTCCGACCTCACCGCCACGTTGCGCCGGACCCTGCCCAGCTACATGGTGCCGTCGTACCTCATGGTGCTGGACGAGCTACCGCTGAGCGCCAACGGCAAGGTGGACCGCAAGGCGCTGCCCGCACCCGATGCAGGCGCCCGCCGCCCGGCCCGGCCCGTCGCCGCCCCGCGCACCGCCATGGAACACCAGCTCACCGACATCTTCGCCGAGGTGCTCGGCACCGACGAATTCGACACCGAGGACAGCTTCTTCGACCTCGGCGGCAACTCGCTGACCGCCGCCCGGGCGGTCGCGCGCGTGAACGCGGCCCTCGGCGCGTCGCTCACCATCCGCGATCTGTTCGAAACCTCCACCATCACCGCGCTGGCCACCCGGCTCTCGGCCGCGGAGCCGGAGAACACCTCCCCGAAACTGGTGGCCGGGCAACGGCCGCAACAGCTTCCGCTGTCGCTGGCCCAGCAGCGGCTGTGGATCCTCAACCGGTTCGCCGAGCACGCGGCGGCCTACAACATGGCCTTCGCGGTGAAACTGACCGGGCCCCTGGATATTCCGGCACTGCGGGCCGGCCTGGTGGATGTGCTGGAACGGCACGAGAGCCTGCGCACCACCTTCCCCGACACCCCCGACGGGCCCTGCCAGCTGGTGCACCCGGCCTCGGAGATCCCGCTCACCCTCGATCCCATCGACGCCACCGGCGAGGACGCGGTCGCGCTGGCGAGCGAATTCGCCGGGTACGGCTTCGATCTGCGCAGCCAGGCCCCGGTCCGGGTGGCGCTGTACGCCATCGGGCCCGACACCCACCTGTTCCTGGTGGTGCTGCACCACATCAGCGGCGACGGCTGGTCCATCGCCCCGCTGAGCCGCGACATCATCACCGCGGTCGCCGCTCGCGCCCAGGGCGTGGCGCCGCGGTGGACGCCGCTGCCGGTGCAGTACGCGGATTTCGCACTGTGGCAACGGGAACTGCTCGGCGACGAGGCCGACCCGGCCAGCGCCCTGGCCCGGCAGCTCGCCTTCTGGCGCGCCGCGCTCGCCGACCTGCCCGACCAGCTGGACCTGCCGCTGGACCGCCCCCGCCCGCGGCACCGCAGCACCGCCGGCGGCACCGTCGAGTTCGACATCTCCGCGCAGACCCGCCGGGCCCTGGCCGGCGTGGCCGCCGCACGCGGGGTCAGCACCTTCATGGTCCTGCACGCCGCGCTGGCCGCGGTGCTCGCGCGCCTGTGCAACACCACCGACATCGTGATCGGCACGCCGATCGCCGGGCGCAGCGATCCGGCGCTCGACGATCTGGTCGGCATGTTCGTCAACACCCTCGTGCTGCGCACCCGGGTGGACCCGGCCGCCGGCTTCGACCGCATGCTCGCGGAGGTCCGCGAAACCGACCTCAATGCCTTCGCCAATGCCGACGTGCCGTTCGAGCGGCTCGTCGAGGTGGTCAATCCCGAGCGCTCCGCCGCCCGCCACCCCCTGTTCCAGGTGATGCTGTCCTACGACAGCAACCCCGAGCTGGACGTCGACCTACCCGGCGTGGAGACCGAGGTGGTGCCCCTGGCCACCGACGTCGCCAAGTTCGATCTGCAGCTGACCGTCCAGGAACCCGCCGGCATCCCCGCCGAGGACGCCGGATTCACCGCCGAATTCGGTTATGCCGCAGACGTTTTCGACCGGACCACCGTGGAGGCCATCGCGCGGCGCTTCGGCGCGCTCCTGGCCGCCGCGGTCGCCGACCCGTCCACCCCCGTCGGTGACCTGCCGCTGCTGGACGTCCGGGAGATCGCGAAGCTGGTGCCCATCGTCGGATCCCCCGCCGTGCCCAGCATCACCCTGGCCCGGCTGCTCAGCGACACCGCCGAGCGGGTGCCCGACGCGGTCGCGGTCCGCTACCTGGGTGTCGACACCACCTACCGGGAACTCGACGAACGCTCGAACCGCCTGGCGCGGGTGCTGATCGAGCACGGCGCGGGCCCGGAGGTGGTGGTGGCGATCGCGCTGCCGCGCAGCCTGGAGAGCATTCTCGCGGTGTGGGCGGTGGCCAAGACCGGTGCCGCGTACGTGCCCGTCGACCCCGACTATCCGGCCGACCGCATCGCCCACATGCTCGCCGATTCCGGCGCCATGCTCGGCATCACCAATGCCGAACGGCGCGAGAACATGCCGACCACCTGGCCCGGCAATCGGGGCCGCCACCGCAAGAGCTACGTCGACTGGCTGCTGCTCGGCTCCGAGCAGCTCACGCAGGAGTGCGCGCAGTTCCCCGACACCCCGGTCACCGACGCGGACCGGCACCACCCGTTGCGCATCGGCGGCCCGGCCTACCTGATTTACACCTCCGGTTCCACCGGCAAGCCCAAGGCCGTGGTGGTCACCAATGCGGGCATCGCCTCGCTGGCGCATGAGCAGATGCACCTGTTCAAGGTCACCGATTCGGCTCGCACCCTGCACTTCTCGTCGCCCAGCTTCGATGCGTCGGTGCTGGAGCTGCTGCTCGGTTTCGCGGCCGGGGCCACCATCGTGGTGGTGCCCGCGGGCGTCTTCGGCGGCGCCGAGCTGGCCCGCATCCTGCGCGAGGAGCATGTGACGCACGCCTTCGTCACGCCGGCGGCCCTGGCCACCGTGCCCGCCGCCGACCTGCCGGAGCTGGAGGCCGTCATCGTCGGCGGCGAGGCCTGCCCCGAGGATCTCGTCGAGGTCTGGACCGCACCGGATTCCCGGCCCGGCCGTCCGGCGCGGCGCATGCACAACATGTACGGCCCCTCCGAGGCCACCGTCGCCGCCACCGCCACCGGGCCCATGCTCGCGGGGCAGCCGGTGCCGATCGGCGGGCCCGTGCGCGGAATGCGGCTGTTCGTGCTCGACGGCCGCCTGCACCCGGTGCCGCCGGGCGTGGCGGGCGAACTGTACCTGTCCGGTCCCGGCCTGGCCCGCGGCTACCTGGGCCGGCACGGGCTGACCGCGCAACAATTCCCGGCCAACCCGCACGGGCGGCGCGGCGAACGCATGTACCGCACCGGCGATCTCGTGGTCGCCGACCGGGCGGGACAACTGCGCTTCCTGGGCCGGGCCGACGACCAGATCAAGATCCGCGGCTTCCGCATCGAACTGCGCGAGATCGACCACGTGCTGGCCTCGCATCCGGGAGTCACCTTCGCGCTCACCGTCGTTCACCACGACGAGCGCGGAATCCCGCGTCTGGTGGCCTATCTCACCGCCGACACCGACATCGACCCGGCCACGGTGCTCGAGACCGCGCGCGGACGGCTGCCGGGTTACATGGTGCCCGCCGCGCTCACCGTGCTCGACGCCGTACCGGTCTCCCCGACCGGCAAGCTGGACCGCAAGGCGCTACCCGCACCGGAGTTCGTGGCCGCCGCGCCCACCCGCGCCCCGGAAACCGAACTGGAGCAACAGGTCGCGCTGGTCTTCGGCAGCGTGCTGGGCGGCCTCACGCCGGGTGCGGACGACAACTTCTTCGAGATCGGCGGCAACTCGCTGCTGGCCACCCGCCTGACCTCGGCCCTGCACAGCGAGTTCGGGGTGGAGCTGCCGGTGCGCGACATCTTCGAGCTGCCGACGGTGGCCGGGGTGGCCGCACGGCTGGCGGAAGCGCCCCGGGCCGAGCGTGTAGCGCTGGCTGTGCATACGCCGCGCCCGGAGCGCGTACCACTGTCGTTGCCGCAGCAGCGACTGTGGTTCCTCAACAGATATTCCCCCGAATCCAGCGCTTACAACATCGCATTCGTGCTGCGGATCGATGGCGATCCGGACATCGACGCGTTGCGGGCGGCGCTGGCCGACGTCGCGGAGCGGCACGAGGTGCTGCGCACCGTCTTCCCGGAGGACGCCCAGGGCGCCTACCAGGTCGTGCTGGACACCGCCCGGTGCCTGCCGGTGCTGGACGTGGTCGAGACCGACGAGGTCGGCGCGCGCCACGCCCTGCGCTCGCTGGCGCGCCGCGGCTTCGACCTGACCCGCGAGATCCCGCTGCGGATGACCTTGCTGCGCACCGGAACCCGCCGGCACCTGCTCGGCATCGCGCTGCACCACATCGCCGCCGACGGCTGGTCGCTGGGGCCGCTGACCCGGGACCTGGCCATCGCCTACACCGCCCGCCACGGCGGCGCGGCGCCCACCTGGACGCCGCTGCCGGTGCAGTACGCCGACTTCAGCCTGTGGCAGCGCGAGATTCTGGGCACGGAGGACGACGCCGAGAGCGCCGCCGCCACCCAGCTGGCCTACTGGCGTACCGCGCTGGCCGAGCTGCCCGGGGAACTGCCGCTACCCTACGACCGGCCCCGCCCGGCCGAGCCCACCCACCGGGCCGGATCGGTGCGGTTCGAGGTGCCCGAAGCCGTGCAGCGCAGGCTCGCCGAGGTCGCCCGGGCACACGGCGTCAGCCTGTTCATGGTGCTGCGCTCCACGCTGGCCGTGCTGCTGCGCGTGGTCACCGGCGGCCGCGACGTGATCGTCGGCACCCCGGTGGCCGGGCGGACCGACACCCGCCTCGACGATCTGGTCGGCATGTTCGTCAACACGCTGATCCTGCGCTCGGATGTGGACCCCGACCGCAGCTTCGCCGAACTGCTGCAGGCCGACCGCGACACCGAACTGGCCGCCATGGCGCACGCCGAGGTGCCCTACGAGCGGGTCGTGGAGGAATTGCAGTCCGCGGACGCGGGGCAGCGCCGCTACGGCGCGAGCCCGTTGCTGCAGGTCGCGCTGACCGTGCAGGACACCCCGGTACCCGCGCTGCGGCTGCCCGGATTGTCGCTGCAGGCCGAGGAACTCGATATCGCGCTGGCCAAGTTCGATCTGGAGCTGCGGGTGCTGCCCGGCGTGGGCGAGGACCGGCGGGCCTTCGAATTCGTCTACGCCGCCGAGCTTTTCGACCAGTCGACGGTCGGCATCCTGGCCGAGCGCCTGGTCAAGGTGTTCGGCGCCGTCACCGCCGACGCGCACGTGCGCGTGCGTGACATCGACGCACGCACCGAACTCGAGCACGACATGCTCACCCCGGCCTGGGGCCCCGCGCCGGAGCCGCAGTGCAGCCTGGCCGCCTACTTCGCGGCCACCGCGCACCTGCATGCCGACCGGGTGTTCCTGCGACTCGACGGCACCGAGCTCACCTACCTGGAATCCGACGTGTATTCGAACCGCTTGGCGCGGGCCCTGATCCACCGCGGCCTGGGCCCGGGTGACCGGGTGGCGCTGGGCCTGACCCGGTCAGTGGAGTCGGTGCTGACGGCGCTGGCCGTCACCAAATGCGGCGCGGCGTTCGTGCCGGTGGACCCCAACTATCCGGCGGACCGGGTGCAGCACATGCTCGCGGACTCCGGCTGCCGGGTGGGTGTCAGCATGACCGAGCACGCCGACCGGCTCCACGCCGCCGGCGGCGTGGAGTGGCTGCTGCTCGACGACGCCGAACTGCTCGACGAGCTCGAGGTCCTCGACGACGGGCCGATCACCGATGCCGAGCGCACCGGCACCCTGTGGACCACGGATCTGGCGTACATCATCTACACCTCCGGCTCGACCGGAAAACCCAAGGGCGTGGCCGTCACCCACGGCGGCCTGTCCAATTTCGCCGACGAGGTCCGGGAGCGCGCGCGGGTCGACCGGGACTCGCAGATCATGCACTTCTCGTCCCCGAGCTTCGACGCCTCCGTCTACGACCTGCTGTTCGCGATCTGCGCGGGCGCGACCATGATCATCGTCCCGCCCGACGTGTACGGCGGCGACGAACTGGCCGCGCTCATGGAACGCGAACAGGTCAGCCACACCTTCATGACCCCGGCCGCGCTGGCGACCATCGACCGGGACCGCTGGCCGCTGCCGCACCTGCGCGCGATCATGGTCGGCGGCGAGGCCCTGGGACCGGAACTGGTGGGGCGCTGGGCCCCCGGCCGCCTGATGTTCAACGTATACGGCCCGACGGAGACCACCATCGTGGTCACCATCTCCGCGCCGCTGCGGGTCGGCGAGCCCATCACCATCGGCAATCTGGTCCGCGGCGCCCGCGCCGTGGTCCTGGACGAGCGCCTGCGCCCGGTCCCGGTCGGCGTGCCCGGCGAGCTGTACATCGGCGGACAGGGCTGTGCGCGCGGCTATTTCGAGCGGTTCGACCTCACCGCCGCCCGGTTCGTCGCGGATCCGTACGGTCCGGAGGGCTCGCGCCTCTACCGCACCGGCGATGTGGTGCGCTGGACCGGCGACGGTGACATCGTCTACCTGGGCCGCAGCGACCACCAGGTGAAGCTGCGCGGTTTCCGTATCGAGCTGGGCGAGATCGACGGCGTGCTCACCGCCCACCGCGCGATCCGCTTCTCCCACACCGAGGTTCGCGAGATCGCGGGCGCGCGCCGCATCGTGTCGTTCGTGCTGCCCGTGGACCTCGCCGCCGCACCCGATCTCGAGGAGCTGCGCGCGCACTGCGCCGAGCATCTGCCGGCGCACATGGTGCCCAGCGCCCTCGCCCTGCTCGACCACATTCCGCTCACCCCGGTCGGCAAGCTCGACCGCGACGCGCTGCCGCAACCCACGGCCGTCGTCGCCGGGGTCTCGCGGGAACCGGAGACCGACACCGAACGCCTGGTCGCCGAGGTGATGGGGGAGCTGGTCGGCGCCGAGGCCCTGGGCGCGGACGACAGCTTCTTCGAGGTCGGCGGAAACTCGCTGCTGGCCACCCAATTGGTGGCCCGGCTGGCCACCGCCACCGGGGTGCGACTGGAGGTCCGGTCGGTCTTCGCCGCGCCCACCGTGGCCAGACTCGCCGCGGCCCTGGACGCCGGATCCTCCTCCGCGGATCTGCGGCCGGAACCGCGCCGGCGCACCCGGCCCGCGCGGATCCCGCTCTCCGCGGCCCAGCGGCGGCTGTGGTTCCTGGAGAAGTTCAACGCCGGCGAGCACGGAGAAGCGCTGGGCGCCTACAACGTTCCGGTCGCCCTGCGCCTGCACGGTGAATTGGACATCCCGGCACTGCGCGCGGCGCTGCACGCCGTGCAGGACCGGCACGAGACCCTGCGCACCGTCTTCCCGGAGATCGACGGCGAACCCTGCCAGCGGATCCTGGAGCCGGGCGAGGGGGCGTTCGGCCTGCCGGTCCGGACGGTCGCCGCGGACGAGGTGCCCGCCGAGATCCGCCGCGTCACCGCCGGCGGTTTCGACCTGGCCACCAGCGTGCCGGTGCGCGCGGCCCTGCTGCGCCTGACCGGCAGCAGGACCGAACATGTGCTGGTGCTGGTGGTGCACCACATCGCCATGGACGGCTGGTCGCTGCAGCCGCTGGCCGCCGATGTGGCCGCCGCCTACCGGGCGCACACCGGCAAGCAGACCCCGGAATGGCCCGAACTACCCATCCAGTACGCCGATTACACGCTGTGGCAGCAGGATGTGCTGGGCCGCGAGGATGATCCGGACTCGGTGATCAGCCGCCAGCTCGACTACTGGCGGCGCGCCCTCGACGGCATCCCGGAACGGCTCTCCGTTCCCGCCGACCGGCCACGGCCGCCGGTGCCGACCTACCGGGGCGGCACGGTGGAGTGCAAGCTCGACGCCTTCACCCACCGCGAATTGCAGGCGCTGGCAGCCGAACACGGCGTCACCATGTTCATGGTGCTGCACGCGGCACTCGTCGCACTGCTGCATCGCCTGACGCACGACGACGACATCACGGTCGGCACACCGATTGCGGGACGCGGACATCCGGCGCTGGACCGCCTGGTCGGCATGTTCGTCGGCACCCTGGTGCTGCGCACCCACATCGATGGCGGCGCCGCGTTCGGCGACCTGCTGCGCGCGGTCCGCGACACTGATCTGGAGGCCTTCGCCCACGCCGACGTGCCGTTCGAGCGCCTGGTCGAGGTGCTGAATCCGGTGCGCTCCCAGGCGCATCACCCAATGTTCCAGGTCATGCTGTCGGTACAGAACCAGCCCGCGCGGGTGCTGGAGCTGCCGGCCATGCGCATCGAGGCCGACGACGCCGACCCGGGCATCGCCAAGTTCGACCTGCAGTTCACCCTCACCGAATCCTGGACGCCGCGCCGCGAACCCGACGGCATCACAGTGTCGGTGAACTACGCCTCCGACCTGTTCGAGGCGGCGACCGCGCAGCGGCTGGCACAGCGGTTCGTGCGCCTGCTGGCCGCGGCCGCCGCGCATCCGGCCACCGCCGTGGGCGATCTGGACGTGCTGGACTCGGCCGAATGGTCGGCGCTGGCACCGGTCCGCGGCACCGAGCCCGGCCTGCCCATCACGTTCCCGGAGGTGTTCGAGGCCGCGGCCAACGTCAACCGGTCGGCCATCGCGGTCCGCTCGACCAGCACCCAGATCTCCTACGACGCTCTGGACCGCTGGACCAACCGGCTGGCCCGGGTGCTCATCGGCTACGGCGTGGGCCCGGAAACCCTGGTCGCCATGGGGATTCCACGGTCGGCCGAATCGGTGGCGGTGATGCTGGCCATCGCCAAGGCCGGTGGCGCGTTCGTGCCCGTCGACCCGAACTACCCGGAGCAGCGCATCAGCCACATGCTGCTGGATTCCGGTGCGGCCGTGGGCATCACGCTGTCCGGCTACCGGGAGCACATGCCCGACGCGGCCAACTGGACGGTGCTGGACGCGCCGTCGTTCCGGCGGCGGGTGCTCGCCACCTCCGACGCGCCGATCCGCGACGCCGAACGCATCGTGCCGCTGCGCATGCACAACCCGGCCTACGTCATCTACACCTCCGGCTCCACCGGTATCCCCAAGGGCGTGGTCGTCACCCACGGCGGCCTGTCCAACTTCGCCGCCGAGACCGCGCAGCGCTTCGACGTCGGCCCCGATTGCCGGGTCCTGCACTTCGCCACACCGAGTTTCGACGCCGCCATGCTGGACCTGCTGCTCGCTCTCGGCGGGGCCGCCACCCTGGTGATCAGCCCGCAGGGTGTGGTCGGCGGGCAGGAACTGGGCCAGGTGTTCATCGAGGAGGGCATCACCCACGCCTTCATCACCACCTCGGCCCTGGGCACCGTCGATCCGGCGGGCGTGACCGCACTGCGGCACGTGCTGGTCGGCGGTGAGGCGCTGCCCCCGGACCTGGTCAGCCGGTGGGCCCCGGGCCGCAGGCTCTACAACGTGTACGGGCCGACGGAGACCACCATCGTCACGGTGATCTCGCACCCCATGACACCCGGCGGGCAGATCACCATCGGCGGGCCCATCCGCGGGGTCGGCGCGAGCGTGCTCGACGCGCGCCTGCACCCGGCCCCGGCCGGGGTCACCGGTGAACTGCACCTGGCCGGCGCGGCGCTGGCGCGCGGTTACCTGCGCCGCCCGGGCCTGACCGCACAGCGCTTCGTGGCCAACCCGTTCGGCAAGCCCGGTGAGCGCATGTACCGCACCGGCGACCTGGTCCGCTGGCTCGAAAGCGCGGGCGGCGCACGGGATCTGGAGTATGTCGGCCGCACCGACCACCAGGTCAAGATCCGCGGCTTCCGCATCGAACTCGGCGAGATCGACGCGGCGCTGGCCAAGCACCCGGAGGTGGAGTTCGCCACCACCATCGGGCACCGCACCCCGGCCGGCTCCACCGCGCTGGTGTCGTATGTGAAGCCGCGCACCGGAACCGCGCCCACCACCGCCGAGCTGACCGCCCACGTGGCCGAGCTGGTGCCCAACTACATGGTCCCGCAGTCGATCATGCTGCTGGACCGGGTGCCGCTGTCCCCGGTCGGCAAGCTCGACCGGAAGGCGTTGCCGGAACCGGTGTTCGCGGCCCGCGAGGGCTACCGGGCCCCCGCCACCCCGCTGGAGGAGGCGCTGTGCGCCGCCTTCGCCGATGTGCTGGGCGTCGAACAGGTCGGCGCCGACGACGGGTTCTTCGAACTCGGCGGCAACTCGCTGCTGGCCACCAAGGTGGTGGCCCAGCTGCGGGCAGGGGGCATCGACCTGCCGGTGCAGGCCATGTTCGGCGAGTCCACCCCGGCCGCCATCGCCGGGCGGCTCGCCGCCGCCGAGGGTGACGCGGGCGCCGCGCTGACCGCGGCCCTGGGCGCGGTGCTGCCGCTGCGCGCGGTCGCCGATTCTGGTGTGCCGCCGCTGTTCTGCGTGCATCCGGCCATCGGCCTGTCCTGGTGCTTCGCCGGGCTGCTGCCGCATCTGCCGCAGGAGCGGCCCGTATACGGCCTGCAGGCCCCGCACGTGGCCGGGGAGGACAGTCACCGCACCATCGCCGAGGCCGCGAAACACTATGTGGCGCACATGAAGTCGGTGCAGCCCACCGGCCCCTACCAGGTGCTGGGCTGGTCGCTGGGCGGGCTCATCGCCCACGAGATTGCCGTGCAGCTGCAGGAGGCCGGTGACGAGGTCGCGTTGCTGGCCATGATGGACAGCTACCAGCTGTCGGATCGGTGGCTCGAGGAGGCGGTGCCGTCGGTGGCGGCCGTGGTCGCCGAATTCGGTTCCGACCTGCTCGGCGGTGACGCCGACATCGATTCGCGCATGACGCTCACCGAGGCGGCCGAACTGCTCCGCGGGCGATCCGGGCCGTTCGCGGCGCTCACCGTCGAGCACCTGGAACGGCTCTACGCCGGATACGAGAACGGCGCGGCGCAGGCGCACGGGTTCCGGCCCCGCGTCTTCGACGGTGATCTGCTGTTCTTCACGGCCGCCGACGACGAAATCAACCGGGCCGACCCGGACCGCCGTGCCGCGGCCTGGCAGCCCTACGTCACCGGTGCGGTGCACGACCAGCTGGTGCGCTGCACGCACGCCGGCATGACAACGCCCGAATCCCTCGCCGTCATCGGGCCGGTGTTGCGGGATCAGCTGGCAGCCATCCGAGCCCGGCGGGAGGGTATGCGATGAGTCTGGCCGTGGAAGTCCAAGGGCTGGTGAAGTATTACGGCAAGGTGCGGGTGCTGGACGGTATCGATCTCGAGATCCCGTCCGGCACGGTGATGGGCCTGCTCGGGCCCAACGGCGCGGGCAAGACCACCACGGTCCGCATCGTCACCACCCTGCTACGCCCGAGCGCGGGCTCGGTGCACGTCGCGGGTGTGGACGTGCTGCACCATCCGGCCCGCGTTCGCACCCGGATCGGCCTGTCGGGCCAGTACGCGGCCATCGACGCCAACCTGACCGGATTCGAGAACCTGCGCATGGTGGCCCGGCTGTACGGCATGAACCACAAGCGGGCCGCCGAACGCGCCACCGAACTGCTCACCGCCCTCGGCCTCGACCACGCGGCCGGGCGGCGGGCGGGCACCTACTCCGGCGGTATGGCCCGCCGGCTGGACCTGGCGGGGGCGCTGGTGTGCCGGCCGCCGGTGGTCGTGCTGGACGAGCCGACGACCGGCCTGGATCCGCGTGGGCGCCTCGACATGTGGCGTGTCATCGGCGAACTCGTCGACGACGGCACCACCGTGCTGCTCACCACCCAGTACCTGGAGGAGGCCGACCTCCTCGCCGACCGCATCACCGTCATCGACCGTGGGCGGGTCATCGCCCGCGGCTCGGCCGACGAGCTGAAGACCTCCATCGGCGGCGACAAGCTCACCGTCACTCTCGCGCCCGGCCAGGATCCCGCCCCCGCACAGCAGGTGCTGGGCGAGGTGGGCATCGGCGAAGCCGAATTCGACGAGGGCGCCGACACGGTCACCGTGGTGGTCGGCGACGGCAGCCGCACCATGGTGGAGGCGCTGCGCCGCCTCGACGACGCCGGGGTGCACGTGGTCGACGCGGTCGTGGACCGGCCCACCCTCGACGACGTATTCCTTTCCCTCACCGGCAAACCCGGCGAACGCAAGCCGGATGTCCCCGCCCCCGAGTCTGTTCAAGAGGAGATCCTGTCGTGACGACCCTCCCCGCCGAACCGGAAGCTCCCGCGCCACCCGAGGAGGACCAGGGCCGCCCCCGCATCGAGGGTCCTCTCATGCTGCTACCCCGGGTGGTGCGCGACTCGGCGATCGTGGCCTACCGCAACCTGCTGACCATCCTGCGGGTGCCCACCCTGCTGGTGACGGCCACCATCCAGCCGCTGATGTTCGTGTTCCTGTTCGCCTACATCTTCGGTGCGTCCCTGGGCGGCAGCCAGTACCGGGAGTTCCTGCTCGCCGGAATCTTCACGCAGACAGTCGCTTTCAATGCCGCGTTCACCACCGTCGGCCTGGCCAACGACCTGCACAAGGGCATCATCGACCGGATGCGGACGCTGCCCATGTCGCGGCTGGCGGTGCTGATGGGCCGCACTCTGTCGGACCTGGTGGTCAACATTCTGGCGCTGGCGGTCATGGTGGTCTGCGGGTACGTGGTCGGCTGGCGGATCAACGGGTCGATCATCGACGCGGTGCTGGCATTCGGGGTGATCCTGCTGTTCGCGTTCGCCATGTCGTGGGTCGGGGCGATCACCGGGCTCATGTCGCCCAGCGTCGAGGTGGCCCAGAGCGCCGGTCTCATCTGGCTTTTCCCGCTGACCTTCATCTCCTCGGCCTTCATCTCCGGGGAGACGCTGCCCGGCCCGCTGCGCACCGTCGCCGCCTGGAATCCGATCACCGCGGTGTCGGCGGCCGGGCGCAAGCTCTTCGACAACGGCTCCCCGCCGTCGTTCCGACCGGCCACCGGCTGGCCCGCCGACCACTGCGTCGAGTACTCCGTCTACTGTTCGCTCGCTATCCTGGCGATCTCCGTGCCGATCGCCCTGCTGCAGTACCGGAAGGTGGCCAGTCACTGAGCCGGCGCGGGCAGCGCGCCGACCGCTCTCTGTTCGATGCCACCCTTGCCGCCCATTACGGCTTATCGGGCTGACCCCGGGCATGGGAAGGGCCCCGCACCGGTGTGTGCGGGGCCCTTCCCGTTCGTCGCTGTGCTCAGCCGCGGCGGCGGGTCTTGAGCAGCTCCATGCGCTCCTGCAGGAGCTCTTCGAGCTCCTCCTTGCTGCGACGCTCCAGCAGCATGTCCCAGTGGGTGCGGGGCGGCTTGACCTTCTTGGGCTCCTGGGTGGTGCCCTCGAGCAGGATGCCCTCCTGGCCGTTGCGGCACAGCCAGGTCGGCGGGATTTCGGCGTCGTCGGCGAAGGGAACGTCGAATTCCTCGCCGTTGTCGGTGCGGTACCGCGCCATCCGACGCGGCGCCAGGTCGTGGTCGCGGTCGGTCTCGTAGCTCACCGCTCCGAGCCGAGACCCCCGGAGTACGCGATCTGCCATGAGTGCGGTCCCTTCTCGCCTGTCGGCAATGTTCTACATCAGTGTTTCTGCAGCTGCGCTACCTAGTGTCAACGCAGCCGCGCACGTGTTGGTTCCCGTGGGAGAACCCTGCCATCCTACTCGTCCGGCGCGCCCACTCCGCCGCGGCGTGCCCTTCCGCCCGGTCGCGGCCGCAAACCGCTAATGTGACGGACCATGTCTCGACGCGTGCTGTCCTGCTGCCAATGGTGCGGGCGGGAGATCGCCGAATCGGAGATCGGACGCCGCCGGCGGTACTGCCGGCAATCGTGTCGCCAGCGGGCGTACGAACACCGAAACAGCGTGAAGGGCACCGGCATTCCCGAGGATTCGGTGGTGCTCAGTGCCCAGGAGGTCTCGGACCTGTCCGATCGCTGGTTCGCCGCCCGCTGTGCCGCCGAGGATGTGGCCACGGCGGTCGCGGAAGGCGCCGAGATGATCGAACTCGCCGATCTCACCGCGACATTGGTGGCGTTGACGCGCGAGGCGGAACGGCTGCGCTGACCGCGGCGTGGCGGCCGGCGGGCAGGGCGCGCACGCTCAGTGCGTAGACGATGCCGATGCCGAGCGCGGTGACGGCGGCGACAAGGCCGAGGGCGGTGAGGGTTTCACCGTCGGGCCGGGTCACGGGCTGCCCGCGCAGCGCCTGCCACATCAGCAGCGCCACCAGAGCGGTGTAACCGAGCGCCAGCACCCCGATCAGCCGGGTGCGGGTGCGTTCGGTGCGCAGCCATGTCACGGCCGGGGCGAGGCGGGCCAGCACGATGGCCGCCACGATGAGCAGCTGAATGCCGTGCAGGCCCGCGAAATGCGCGATCCGCATGTCGCCGCCCGCGGTGCTCCAGTGGGTGATCGGCATGCCCTCGACACCGTCGCGGACGGCGGGCTGCCCGCTGACGAAGGTGTGTCCCGCGCCCAGCCGGACCGGGTGCCCGTAGGCGTCGGTGGTCTGCTGCTGGCCGCTGAAGCCCATGGTGTAACCCAGCGCCATGCCGAACACCGCGATGCCCAGGCCCGCGCGGATGGCCAGCGAGGTGGGCCGGTCGGTGACGCGCTGCCACGAAAGGGTCACCGCGATCACCAGATTCGCGAGGAACAGTCCGGGCACGCCGGTCATGAACACCCATTGGCCGATGGTGTTGACCGCGTCGTGCTGGGTGTTGAAGTGGCTGAAGGTGCCGCGCGCCGCCTGCACCACCACGAAGCCGACGTCCACGATGGCGGTGGCGGCGAAGACGGCGCCCATCCACCAGGTCAGCCGCTGCCCGCGGTGCGGGAACGACACCAGCCAGGCCAGGGTGCCGCAGTAGAGGACCATGGCGATGGCGAACTTGAGCGGTTTGAGCCACACCGATTCGCCCAGCAGCATGCGGTCGTCGAAGGCCATGGCGCCCAGGGAGAACACGGCCAGGGCCGCCATGGCCGCGGTGGTGACGAGCAGGGGGCGGTGCAGCCGGCGAGCGGGGACGGCAGGGGTGAGCGGCGCGAGCGGCGGACGATCGAGCGTGGTCATGATGGTGACGCTAGGTCCGTGCGGCCGTCCGCCACGTCCCCCGGCGGTGGGGTGGGCACGTAGTACCCGGGTATGAGAACAGCCCCGGCGGTATGAGCCGGGGCTGTTCTGCGTGGGCCGCGAACGCCGTTGTCGCGCAACCGATCCGTGCACCCTGCAGCGGGCGCCCGGGTGAGCGGTGGGGTCAGTCGACGGGGATGCCGACGTCCATGCCGCGCCCGGCCAGGTAGGGCAGCGGATCGACGGGCGCGCCGCCGCGGGTGTGCACCTCGTAGTGCAGGTGCGGTCCGGTGGAGTACCCGCGGCTGCCGACGGTGGCGAGTACGTCGCCGGCGCGCAACTGCTGGCCCACCTGGACCAGGATGTCCTGCATGTGGCCGTAGACGCCGATCGTGCCGTCGTCCTGCAGCACCCGTACCCAGAGACCGAACCCGGAGGCGGGACCCGCCTCGATGACGGTGCCGTCGGTGATGGCGTGGATCGGCGCGCCGAAGCCCTCGCCGAAGTCGATGCCGGCGTGCATGGCGCCCCAGCGGATGCCGAAGCCGGAGGTGAGCGGACCGGCGACCGGGCGCACGGTCTTGGGGCGGGCCTGCTCGGCGTGCAGGCCGTCGAGGAAGTCGAGCACCGGCTGGGGTACCACCTGCGGCATCTGCGCCTCGCGCGGGGTGAAGGCGGTGAAGGCGCCGTCGATCTGGGCGGCGTTTGCCGCGGAGTCGCCCGTGAGCTCGTGTGTGGCGTGCGGGTCGGTGGCGGCCAGCGCGGTCAGGGTCGCGCCGACGACGGCGGTGACGGCCGCGGCGCGGGTCGCGACCGAGCGGTACCGGCCGGTTCCAAGACGAGATAACGGAACGGTTACGGGCATTGCTCGACCGTACGAGAACCCGAGTGTCGTTCAGAAGCCGAGTTGCGACCGTCACAGTGCGCCAAAAGTCCAGTTCGTGTATTACGAGACGATAACGACACGGGGAAATTCGTGGATGGCGTCGGCCTCCGGGGTTTGCCGGCGAATTGACCCTGGCAGCGTGGTGCGGGCACTCTGATTAAGTGGTCACTAATGGAGTGCGGGTGTTGAGCGCGCTCGCCGACGGTACTCGCCGAGCGGTGTTCGAAGCCCTCCCGCAGGGCCCGAAATCGGTGGGTGAACTCGCCGGGGCCCTGGGCGTCACCAGTTCGGCAATCTCCCAGCATCTGAAGGTGCTGCGTGAGGCGCGCCTGGTGATGATGCGGCCGGAGGGCAACCGCCGTCTCTACTCCCTGGACCCGCGCGGGCTGGCCGATGCGCGTGACTATCTCGAACAGTTCTGGCCCAGCGCCCTGGCCGCCTACTCGGCGGCCTTGTCCAGCGCGCAGGCCGAACCCCCCTCCGGGCAGCGCGAACCTGCGGGCAGGTCGGATATGGCGGGAACGGGCCGGGGCCGCAGGAGCAGACGCGAGGTTGCGGGAGCAGAGTCAGGAAACGGGTGGCAGGGCCGCGTAGGGCTGGATCGCTGAGACCCCGGGCGGCCGGGCGTTACCGTGGCGGGGTGGGTACGTCCGTCGTTGTCGAGAGTCCCCGCCGGACAGTGCCACCCGGCTGGTCGGTGCCGCTGATCTTCGTCGCGGGCGGTGTCTCGCAGTATCTCGGCGCGGCGATCGGCGTCCATCTGTTCGGCACGGTCGAACCCGCGACGGTGGCCTGGCTGCGTGCGGCGGCCGCGGGTGCCGCCCTGTTGGCGTGGCGGCGGCCCTGGCGCGGGCGCTGGTCCCGCCGCTCGATCGGGGTGGCTGCCGGGTTCGGCGTGGTGACCCTGGGCATGAATATCGCCTTCTACGAGGCGATCGCGCGGATCCCGCTCGGCACCGCGGTCGCCATCGAATTCCTGGGACCGGTCGCGGTGGCCACTCTCGGATCGCGTCGGCCCCGCGATCTCCTCGCCGTGGCCCTGGTGGTCGCCGGTGTCTTCCTGCTGGCGGGCGTGTCCGCGGATGCCCGGCCGGCCGGTGTCGCGTTCGCCTTGCTCGCGGCCGCGCTGTGGGCGGGCTACATCCTGTTGGGCAAGCGGGTCGCCGACGCGGGGTCGGGCCTGGACGCTCTGGCCGTGGGTATGGCCGCCGCCGCACTCCTGCTGGCCCCGGTCCTGGTGACGCGCCAATGTGTGCTCGCCCCAGCCGCTTTCGCGGACCCAGGCACCTGGCTGCTGGGCGTCGGTGTCGGCGTGCTGTCCAGTGCCGTTCCCTACGCCCTCGACCAGCTGGTCCTGCGCACGGTCGGCCGCGCTCGTTTCGCCTTGCTGCTGGCGCTGCTCCCGGCCACCGCAGCCGTCATCGGCGCGGTCGCGCTGTCCCAGCGCCCCGCTGTCCCCGAACTCGCGGGCATCGCGCTGGTGATGGCGGCTCTGACTCTCAGTGCGACGCAACGCAATAGCCGTCCGCGGCTGCGCGGGAACGTGCGGCCGTCCCAAGCGCGGGAATGAACGCGGCCGAGATCTCAGCCGGGTTCGCAGGGCGAAGCCCGCAGAGTTCCGAAGACGGGATTCACCCCACCCGCCGGAAGGTCTGCTGGGCGCGGCGGTCCAATCCGGTGCCGGGCCAGGGGCGTTTGCGCAGTTGCTTGTCGACGGCGTTGACGACCTCGGGCACACCGATTTTCAGCAGCCCCGGGTCGATGTCGTCGGCGTCCGGGTCGCCGGTCTGCCCGGCCCAGAGCACGGCGTGGCGGCCGAGCAGGTGCGGGGGCGGGCCGCTGCGGCTGGGCGGGTTGGGGCCGAAGAGCAGTACGGTGCGGGTGCCGAAGGCGGTGGCCAGGTGGGCGACGCCGGTGTCGCCGCACACCACGAGGGCGGCCTCGGCGACGGTGGCGGCCAGTTCGATGAGGTTCTGCTGGCCGGCGAGGACTCGCGCCGATGAGAGTCCCGCGCGGGTGGCGACGCCGAGCGCGGTCTCGCGTTCGGATTCGTCACCGGTCACCACGACATCGCGATCCTGGACCAGCAGATGCCGGACCACGGCGGCGAACCGGTCGGCAGGCCAGCGCCGGGCGGTCGCGCCGGCCCCGATGTGCACGACCACGGCGTTGCGGTGGCTGGTGCTGGCCACCGGCGGCACCAGGCCGAGGTTGCGGCGGTCGGCGGCGATGCCGTCGGATTCGAGCAGATGGCACCAGCGGTCCACGTCGTGCATCTCGGGCTGCCATTCCGGGCCGGGCAGGTCGGGGAAGGCCGGATTGCGGTAGGTGAGAATGCGTTCGGGCTTGGTCCGGGAGAGTTCCGCGATGCCTTCGGTGCCGTCGAGGTTGACGGCCAGGGCCGGTGATTCGCCGTCCCAGCGCAGTCCGACGGTATCGTGGATGGGGACCATTTCGTCGACGGAGGCGATGAGGTCGACGATGGGTTTCAGGCGATGGGGTGCTGCCAGTGCGATGTGGTCGCCGGGCCGGGCCCGGCGCAGGGCGCGCAACGCGGGAACGGTGGTGAGGAGATCACCCAATCCGCGTGCTCGCAGCACTAGTACAACCGCCACCTGAATTCTCCTAGCCGGCCACGTCGCCCACGACGCTGCGGTCCGCCACCGGACGTGCGGGGACCATTGCGTGAGGACTACCCGGCCCGAGCGGGGGTGAAACCCTGGGGACCGATCCGCATGATGGCGGAAAACCGCTGTTACTACCGGCTGTCGTTGTCGCGGGTGGATGGATTACCGTGTGCAGTCATGACGGTCGTCTACAACCTCATGGTCACGGCTCATCTGCTCGGTATGGCGGCGGTGGTCGGCGGGTATGTCGCCTCCCAGCCGCGGGTGTCGGAGCTGATGGTGTGGGGCGCGCGTGTGCAGATCCTCACCGGGGTGATCCTGCTCGGCATGGCCGAGTCGATCCATTCGCTGGGCAAGCACCCCGATATGGCGAAGATGATCACCAAACTCGTGGTGGCGGTGCTGGTTGCGGCCTTCGCCGAAATGGGGCGTGCGGACGCCAAGCGCGGCAAGGAGGTGGCGTGGATGACCCACGCGGCCGGCGGGCTGGCGATCCTGAATGTCTTCATCGCGGCGCTGTGGAAGTGAGCGGGCGCGAAACCGTGAGCGCGACAACCGCATAACGTTCTCCCGCGTGAAAGGCGATGCCGCACAGGGTGCATGACTGCACCGCGTGCGGCATCGGGTGTTTCCGGGCCGGCTCAGGGGTGCCGGACGAGCTCGGGCGGGAGTTCGCGGGCGGTGTGGCGGGCCAGGTTCTCGGCGATCTCGGCGGCGACCACCGCGTGCCCGGCCATGGTCAGGTGGATGAGATCGGCCGAGAGCCAGTCCGGCAGTCGCGCGGGTGGTCCCAGAATTCGGTGAGGATGGCGTCGTGGCGCTCGGCGGGACGCGGCGCACGGCGTCGGCGAATCCGGCGAACAGCGGGAGGAGGGGAGCCGTGCGCCCGGTGAAGGAGTCGGCCAGGGTGAACAGCGACAGCCGCGCGCCGGTTGCGGCGGCCACCCGGGTGCACAGCTCGTCGAGGGCGGCCTCCACCTCGGGTAGCCGCGCATTGCGCAGGAACAGGTCGTTGATGAGCAGGCCGATGCCGCCGCCACCGAGCTGGCCGGGCTGGACCCGCACCCGTCGCGTTCCAGTTGGATGCGGTTGTGGCGGCGAATACGGCCGCGCGGATGGGTGACGACACGGCGCTGCCCACCGCAGGCGCGATCATCGACGGCCTGCTCGGGGCCGGCCGCTGACCATCGCCGTGACCGGCGGGAATGCGTAATTCGTTCGCGCCCGGCAATTCTGCATCGACTGCACGTCGGCGCGATCCGGCGGCGATGCGTGGCATGCGTGAATGCGGTTCGGGCGCAGCCGGTTTCACGTGGAGCACTGCCACGGCGTGTCTGGCACCCGCGTGTCTCACGCCGAGCGCGGTGCGTACATGATGAGCCCGACCCCGGCCAGGCACACCAGCGCGCCGATCACGTCCCAGCGGTCGGGCCGGAAGCCGTCCAGCGCCATGCCCCACAGCAGCGACCCCGCCACGAAGACGCCACCGTAGGCGGCGAGGATGCGCCCGAAGTGGGCGTCGGGCTGCAGGGTGGCGACGAACCCGTAGCAGCCGAGCGCCACCACCCCCGCCCCCATCCACAGCCAGCCGCGGTGCTCGCGCACTCCCTGCCAGATCAGCCACGCGCCACCGATTTCGGCGACGGCGGCCAGTCCGAAGAGCACGATCGATCGCAAGACGGTCATGGCAGCCCACCCTAGAGTCCGCGGCCGGTGTCCGGTCGGACCGCCCCGTGTGCGGTCCGGCCGGTCCGGATCATCGTTGGGCGTCGGCGCGGTCGAACAGCTGCTGTCCGAGGTACCCGCCCGGGCCGGGCACGCCGGGCGGGACGGCGAAGACCGCCGAGCCGACCGGTGTGGTCCATTGGTTGAGGGCGTCGAAGTCGGCCAGTCGCTGCTGCACCGGCAGGTACTGGGCGTCGATGTCGCGCTGGAAGGACGCGAACAGCAGGCCCGAGTTGGAGACGTGCCCGGGGGCGGGCGCGTCGTCGTAGTTGTAGCCGCGGCGCAGGAACCGCTCCCCGTCGTGGGCGTGGTGGGCGCGGGCGATGTGGGAGGACGGCGGGATCTTCGGGATGCCGTACTGGTCCACGGCCGCGAAGTCGGGTTCGTCGAATTCCCGGGTGCCCGACAGCGGCGCCCCGTGCTCGACGGTGCGGCCGACGGTGATGGCGCGCCCGTCGGCGTCGAGCTCGTCCCAGGTCTCGAGGTTCATGGCGATGCGCCGCAACACCATCGAGGTGCCCCCGGCCAGCCACGGCCGCACCGATCCGTCGTCCCACACGAGGCGATCGAAATCGGTTGTGCCGGGCGCGATGTTGACCGTGCCGTCCACCGAGCCCATGAGATTGCGCATGGTCCGGCCGCGGGCGGCATTGCGGAACCCGCGCTGCACCCACTTCACCGTGACCAGCGATTTCACATGCTTGGACAGCACCCGCACCGCGTGCGAGACCGTGGTGGCCTCGTCGGCGCAGATCTGCAGCAGCAGATCACCGCCGCACCAGGCGGCATCGAGCTTGTCGATGGTGAAGGCCGGCAACGGTTTCAGCCAGTGCGGCCGCTGGTCCTCGAGTCCGGCGACGGTGAACAACCGCGGCCCGAATCCGGCGGTGACGGTGAGCCGGGCGGGCCGGGCGGCCAGTTCCGGTTCGGTGTCGGCGAGTGCCGGTCGGCCCTGGGTCAGGCGCGAGGCGTCATCGGTCCAGATCTTCAACAGCCCGACGATGTCCTCGCGCTGTGCACCCGCCACCAGATCGAAGGCGACGAAGGCCGCGTGCAGCGGCGGATCCGTCGCGATGCCCGCCTGATGCGGACCGTGGAACGCGACCGTGTCCAGTCCGGGATCGCGATCGTGGTCGCGGTGGGTGAGTGTGGCCGCGCCCCAGCCGACGCCGGCGGAGCCGGCAATTGTCACCGCGGCGGCCCCGGCGGCCCCGCCGCCGAGCAGTCGCCGCCGGGACAGGCGGGGGTGCGGTTGCGGCCGGTCAGCCACCGTGGGCGGCGTTGTCGCCGGAGGGCTGGTAGTTCTCCTTGCCGCCCGCGAAGTCGCGTACCTGCGCGGTGACGGTGGTGCTGGACCCGTCGGAGAAGGTGAGCGTGATGGGGGTGTCCGCGCCGGTGCGCAGCGGTGCCTTCAACCCCATGAACATGAGGTGGTCGCCGCCGGGCTTGAGGGTCGCGCTGCCGTGGGCGGGGATGACGATGCCACCGGCCTTGGGCCGCATGGTCTTCTCTCCGGCCGCCTCGGGGACGATCTCGTGGATCTCCACGGTGGCCGAGGCCGGGCTGGTGGCCGCGACCAGGTTGATCGGCTGGTCGGAGGTGTTGGCGAGGGTGCCGAAGGCAGCGGACATGCCGCTGTCGGCGGCCTTGATCCACTGATCGGTCATGGTGATCCGGTCGGCGGCCTTGCCGGTGGCGTCCGAGGCGGTCTGCGAGGAGGAGCAGGCGACGGGCAGCAGCGCCAGGGTCGCGACGGCGGCGGCCGCGCCGACCCGGCGCGCGAATCCGCCGGTGCGCAGGCGGAAGCTGTGGCAGGAGGGCATCTGGGACATGGGAAATGGACTCCGTGTGTCAGGGGGAAGGGAGGTCACCCCGGACCGGTTCACGGCGACACCCATTCGGCGCAGGCCTGATTCGGTCACTGCGCGGGGGAGGAGGCGTCGCGGATCTATGCCGGAGCGAGGTGTGGGAACGGTGCGCCGGCCCGGGGTGGGCCACGACGCCCGATCCCCGGACTGACGAGCAGGCGACGCGCCTCGGCGCGATCGTCGGCGCGGCACGGCCGCAGGCGCGGCGCGGGCGGCCGGAGGATCGAACCCAGCGCGAGGATGAACCGCCGCACGCTGGTGACGGCCCGGCGCATACCGGCCTCGGCGGCGCGAATCGCGAGCGCGCCCACCGGAATTGCGACCAGGTGGGCCAGCAGCATCGACGGCGAGGAGCTGTGATGGTGGTGGCCCGGCGACATCGACAGCGCCGCATGGCCGATGGACTGACCCACCGCCAGCATGGCCATGGTTCCGGCGATCCCGTAGCGGGGGCGCAGGGTCGCCACCCCGACCCCGATCAGCGTGCACGCGGCGAACAGCAGGGCGAGCGCGGAACCGTCGAGCAGGGTCGCGCCGCCGCCGAGTCCGTGCGCGAGAATCGCTACCGCGCCGGAGGATGCGCCGACGGCAGCGCCGCGCAGGCGCGCGGTGTGATCCGTCGTTGAGCGCACCCGGCCATGCTACGACGTCGTGTCGCAGACGATGTTTCCAGGTGGTATGACCGGCGTCTCCACAGGATCTTCACAATCGATGCGAACCATCTCCACGGCGGTTGCCTAATGTCACCTGCATGGAAACCAGCGCGCGCCGGATCCTCGTCGTCGAGGACGAGCCGACCATCGCGGAATCCCTCGCCGCCCGCCTGCGCGCCGAGGGGTACGCGGTCGACATCGCGCACGACGGGCCCGCGGCGGTGGCGGCCGACGCGGCCGGGGACCCGGATCTGGTGGTACTGGACGTGATGCTGCCCGGCTTCGACGGGCTCGAGGTCTGCCGCCGCATCCAGGCCCGCCGGCCGGTGCCGGTGCTGATGCTGACCGCCCGCACCGACGAAACCGACATGCTCGTCGGCCTCGGGGTCGGCGCGGACGACTATCTGACGAAACCGTTCTCGATGCGGGTGCTCACCGCCCGCGTGCACGCCCTGCTGCGCCGCGTGGACCGCACCGCCGCCCCGGCCGCCGCCATCGTGGTCGGTGATCTACGCATCGACACCGATCAGCGGCGGGTGTGGCGCGGCGACGCCGAAACCCAGCTCACCCCACTGGAATTCGAGCTGCTGGTGCACCTGGCCCGCCGGCCGCGCACCGTGCTGGCCCGGGAACGGCTACTCAGCGAGGTGTGGGGTTGGGCGGATGCCTCGGGCACCCGCGCCGTCGACAGTCACGTCAAGGCGTTGCGCCGCAAGCTCGGCGCGGACCTGATCCGCACCGTGCACGGCGTGGGGTACGCGCTGGAGGCTCGATGAACGGCGGTGGGCGCGCAGCGGAGGGGGAGCGGTGAGCGTGCGAGAGTGGTTGCGGGCGGCCGGGAATCGGGCGGCGGGGTGGATGCCGCGCCCGCTGGACCGGGTGGGGTCGATCAAACTGAAGCTGGCCGTTGTGCTGCCGGTGGCCGACTGGCTGCCCGACGTCGAGCGTGCGGCCATCGCGGACGTCATTCGCGCACGCCTGTCCAGCGATTCGTGGCAGGGCTGGAACTACGCCCGCGCCACCGCCCGCCGGTGATCAGGAGCCGAAGCTGACCGGGGTCCAGGTGCGGCCCGCGTCCTGGGTGGCGAGCATCGTGGTGGCCAGGTGCTTGGACCCGGGCTGAGCCATGATCACGAAACCTGTTGTCTCGGTGACGA
This sequence comes from Nocardia sp. NPDC051981, assembly GCF_040680715.1. Lineage (NCBI taxonomy): Bacteria > Bacillati > Actinomycetota > Actinomycetes > Mycobacteriales > Nocardiaceae > Nocardia > Nocardia sp. NPDC051981. The sequence continues at coordinate 134,935 of NZ_JBFAXK010000004.1, forward strand.
AATGGCCCGAGCTCTCGCGCCAGCCCTGGGCGGGTGCGCGGTAGGTGGTCGTCCATGTCGCGCCGCCGTCGGCCGAGGTGAGCAGGCGATCGTCGAGAGCGGCGACCAGATGGGTGGGGTCGGCGGGGATGAGCGCGGCAGCTGAAGACAGCGTCGGCGACAGCTGCCCGGTCTCGACGAACGTGGCACCGCCGTCGGTCGAGGTCATGAGCTGGGTGGTGGTGCCGCCGTCGGAGTACGGGCCGGATCGGCCACACAGGGCGACGAGCCGCTTTTCGGAGAAGGGGTGCCAGGCGGCTGGACCATTGCCGCCGCAGGGCAGTTTCCACGGTGTCCATGTGCCGTCGACCGATCGGGCACCGTCCGCACCCCGGTTGGTGACGACCATCCAGGCCCGGCTGCCGAGAACGGTGACAGCGGCCGAGGGGTCCGGGCCGCCGCTACCGGGTACCGGGATCTCGGTGGGACCGGTCCACGCGTCACGGGTGAGGGGGCTGGTGAACAGTACGGTCCGTTCGCCGGGCTGCACGGTGGCGATGTACACGCTGTCGTCGGACATCGTGAACGACCAGGCGTCGACGACCGGATCGAGGTCGAGATCGATCTCGCGCCAGATCTTTCCGCCGTCGTGGGTGGCGAACAGCTTGTCGCCGGCCCGGATCCAGCCATTGCGGGCGTCGGCGAACTTCAGCCAGTGCCCCTTGGACCCGGGATCGCGCAGCGGGGCCGGGAGCGGGGCCGGCTGCCACGTCTGCCCGCCGTCGGTGGTGTGCTGCAACGCCAGGCAGGGCTCGCTCGCACACGGATAGGTCCGGCCCAGCACCCAGCCCTCGTCGGCGGAGATGAAGGTGATCGAATCGGGTTGGAAGCCGACCGGATCCGGCGCCGCGGCCTCGACGGCGGTCGGCGTCATGGCAGGCCCGGTGGCCGGGGCCGCTGTCGCGGGGGCCGTCGTCGTGTCGGTCGTCTGCGAGTCCGGGCCGCTCTCACCGGTTTTGATGGTGAGCGCCGCGACCACCCCCGCCGCCAGGACCGGTACTCCGACTCCGACGACTCCGGCCAGCACGACCGGATTCCGCAACCCCACCGGCCCGGACTCCCTTCAGCACATCACCGGGGCCGGTCATCCGGGCGGTCACCCGGCGGCCCTGCGGCACAACGGGATCGAGTATGCCCGGTGAGTGCCCGATTTGCCCACCCGGCTCGGGTTTCGCCCAACCTGCTCGAATCGCCTGCGCGCCGGGCGGCCTGTGGGCAGCGATATCGCCGATGAGCTGGTAGGGGACCGGTGCATCCGGCAATGCCGAGCGGATGGCGGCACGCCGCTGATGGAGAGCGGCGCGGGTGCGTCGCGGGCCGGTTCAGCCGCGCAGCCGGGCCAGCAGCTGCAGGGCGGCGTCGAGCATGCCGTCGAGGGAGTCGGTGACGTAGAGCAGGTCGATGAAGAAGTCGTCGAATCCGGTATCGGCGGCGACCTTCTCGATGGTCGCGGCGACCACTTCGAGGTCGGTGCCCGCGGCCACGTTCACCCGCAACACCGTGCCGATGTCCTTCGGATCGCGGCCGGCGGCGACCGCGGCCTCGTCGATCACGCCGCGCAGCTTCAACAACTGCTGACCCCAGGTGGGCGGGCCCGGCACCGGCACCACGGGCAGCCAGCCGTCGGCGCGGCGGCCGATGCGGGCCAGACCGGCCGGGCTGAACGCGCCCAGATAGATCGGCGGGCGCGGCCGCTGCACCGGCTTGAGCTCACTGCGATGCTCGGGCACCGACACGTAGCGGCCGCGATATCCTGCGGGGTCGGTGGTCCAGATGGCTTCCAGCGCATCGAGGGTCTCGTCCAGCCGGGCGCCGCGATGGGTGAAGGGGACCTCGGCGGCCTCGTACTCCTCCGGCGACCACCCGATGCCGAAGCCGGGAATCAGCCGGCCGTTGCTGACCACGTCGACCGTGGTGAGCGCGCGGGCCAGCTGCGCGGGCCGATACAGCGGCGCGATCAGCACATTCGCGCCGAGGGCGACCCGCTCGGTCACCGCGGCCGCGATCCCGAGCAGCAACAGCGGATCGAGCACCGAGTTGAACTCGTCGGGAATGGTGTCCTTGCCCGCGTAACCGACCTTCGGATCGGTGGCGGCGATGAGCCGCTCACCCACCCAGAGACTGTCGGCCCCCGCCTGCTCCAGCGCGGTCGCATAATGCGCCACCCGAGCGCCCTCGCGGGCCTGTGAACCATGCTGAGGAAGAGCGAAGCCGATTCTCACCCTTCCGGTGATACCAGATACGCGATCACGCCGGGCCGCGGGATCGCGGACAGGATGGACGGCGTGGGAGAACACAAGGACCGCATGCTCGCCGGCGAGCCGTACCGCGACAACGACCCCGAACTGGTCGCCGAACGTCTGCGCTGCCAGGGGTTGCTCGACCGGTTCAACGCCACCCGCGCCGGTCAGGACGTCGAGCGTCGAACCATCCTCGACGAGCTGCTCGGCGAGATCGGGGAGGGGTCCTGGATCATGCCGCGCTTCCAATGCGACTACGGGCACCTGATCCGGTTGGGCCGCAACAGTTTCCTCAACTACGACGCCATCGTCATGGATTGTGCGCCGGTCACCATCGGCGACGACGTCTCGATCGGCCCGCGCGCCCAGCTGCTCACCGCCCTGCACCCGATGGACGATCACGCGCTGCGCCGGGACCGCTGGGAGACGGCCGCGCCCATCACCATCGGCGACAATGTGTGGCTCGGCGGCGGGGTCATCGTCTGCCCGGGCGTGAGCATCGGTGCGAACACGGTGGTCGGGGCGGGCAGCGTCGTCACCCGTGAGCTGCCCGACAAGGTGTTCGCCGCAGGCAATCCCGCGCGGGTGATCAGGCCGCTGTGACCGATACCGGCAACGGGCAGGAAAACGGATCTGGTGCGACTTCGTTCACCGGTGCGGAAGCTGGTTCGGCACGACCTCAGCCGGGCAGGCCCGCCAGTTCGGCGCACAACCGGTGCAGGCGGGTGGCGGCCGCGTCGTCCTGGGCGGTGGGGGAGGGCGCCTTGACACGGTTGCGCTCGAAGTAGCAGCCGGACACGGAGGAGACGTCGGGGTCGGTCGCCAGGTAGGTGAGGGTCCGCGCGGCCGTGGCGGCGTCGGTCATGAACAGGCGTTTGCCGAGCGCCAGCACGGGCCGGGCGAACCAGGGTGCGGCGTCCCAGATGCCGGTGACGACGACGCCCGGGTGGAAGGCGTTGGCGGTCACCCGGGTTCCGTCCAGCCGCCGGGCCAGGTCGCGCGTGTACAGAACGTTGGCGAGCTTGGCGCGGCCGTAGGCGGTGGTGCCGCTGTAGCCGTGCCGCAGCTGCAGGTCCTCGAAGTCGAGGGCATTGCCATAGTGCATGACCGACGAGGTGAACAGGATCCGCGCCGGGGCACTGTGGCGCAGCAGATCCAGCAGCAGCTCGGTGAGCAGGAATCCGGCGAGATGGTTCACCGCGAAGGTGGCTTCCAGACCGTCCCCGGTTTCGGTGCGCGAGAAGTGGAATGCGCCCGCATTGTTGGCCAGCACGTCGAGCCGGTCGTATCGGGCCGCGACGGTTGCGGCGAGCTGCCGCACCTCGGCCAGGGAGGAGAGGTCGCATTCGATCGCATCGACCGGCGCGGCGGCGGTAGAGCGCACCGATTCGACTGCGGCACTGAGCTTTCCGGGATTGCGGCCGACCAGGATGACACGGTGCCCGGCCGCCGCGAGCTGCCCCGCCGCCGCCAATCCGATCCCCGACGTGGCCCCCGTGATCAGCATGGTCTTCATGCCCGGCCAGCCTGCCACACCCCGGGCGCACTGTCGCGGTACGCCGACCCGCGTATCCGGCGCCGACCCGCTGTCCGACTTCGCCGTTCACCGGCCCTCGCCCTCAGCCCGGGCCGCCACCGGGCCCAGGGCGATCAGACGGCCACGGGAATCTCGCTCAGGCTCAGATAGATTCGCTTGCCCTCCGCACGCGCCTGCGCCACCATCCGATCGGCACCCTCGGACGGACCGCCGATGCGCAGCACCGCGTCACAGCGAGAGAGCAGCTGCTCGGCGACAGGATGGAAGATCTCGTCGTAGAGCGGGTCACCCGGGCGCGTACTGCCGGCGATCTCCAGCAGCGGCAGCGCCAGCGCCTCACCGGTGACCGGGAGATGCCCGGCCCGGAAGAGGGTCAGGGCCGTCTCGTTCATGGCGCGCACATTCGCGGCCAGCTTGACCGGATCGTCACCGGTGCCCGAGCGGTACGGGCCCGCGACCAGGATCATCTGAGAATTCGACACGGTAGCTCCTTCGATCATCGGTTCATACGTCGATTCGGTTCACGCCGTATGGAGGACGACGCCCGCCTCACGCAGGGCATCGAGGGTCTGCGGCCCGGCCGGATGGATCGCCGGGTCGGATGCGGAGCGGTCGGTGACGAACTCGTGGGCCGCGCCCAGCGCGGCCACCTGGCTGAAAGCCCGCACCCCGAGCTTGGTCGCATCCGCCACCGCCAGCACCCGCGCCGACTGCGCGATCCCGGCCTGCTTGACCGCGGCATCGTCGAGACAGAACTCCGACCAGCCGTACTCGGCGTGCACCCCGCCGATCGACATCACGAACACGTCGAACGCGAGTGACTCCACCGCCCGCAAAGCCAAAGGGCCGACCAGGGATTGCTCACCCGGCCGGGAACGCCCACCCGCCACCAGCAACTCGATCCCGGGACGGTCGGCCAGGCACACCGCGGTCTGCAGGCTCAGCGCGGTCACCGTCAACGGACCGCGCTCGGCCAGCGCCCGGGCCACATGCACGGTCGTCGTGCCCGCGTCCAGCAGGACCCGCGACCCGGGTGCGATGAGGGCCGCGACGGCCGCGCCCAGCCGGTCCTTGGTCACGGCCGACCAGCCCGCGCGATCGGCGAACCCGCCCGCCTCGGTCCGCGCCCGGGTCGCCACCGCCCCGCCGTGCACCCGCCGCACCAGGCCGCGCTGCTCGAGCGCGTCCAGGTCGCGGCGCACGGTCATCTCCGAAACACCCAGGCGCTGCGCCAATTCCGCCACCGCGGCCCGCTCCGCGCCCTGCACCAGACGCAGCGTCACATCCAACCGTTCACCGGCATCCACCCCATATTTCTAACAGAGGTGTGTTCGAATGAACAGAGTCGGTTTCGTATTGCCCGAGGCTGGGCGCTTACCTCCCGGGTAATGGCCTGCGGTGGTTGATCATTCGTACGATCGGCACATGGCGACTCACACGGCAGGCGACCTCCTGCGGCACTGGCGCACCACCCGGCGACTCAGCCAGCTCGAACTCGCCGGTCGCGCCGAAACCTCCACCCGCCACCTCAGCTTCATCGAAACCGGTCGCGCCACCCCCAGCCGCCAGATGCTGCTGCACCTGTCCGACGAACTCGACATCCCCCTGCGGGAACGCAACCGCATGCTCCTGGCCGCCGGATACGCACCCGTCTACGCCGAACCCGAACTCGACACCCCCGCCATGCAATCCGTCCGCGACGCCCTCCGCCGCATCCTCACCGGCCTCGAACCCCACCCCGCCCTCGCCATCGACGCGAACTGGACCATGGTCGATGCCAACGCCGGCATCGGACTCTTCCTCGACGGCATCGACCCCGCCCTGCTGGCGCCGCCCGTCAACGCCCTGCGCCTGACCCTGCACCCCGACGGCTTCGCCCCCCGCATCATCAACCCCGCCGAATGGCGCGGCCACCTCTTCGAACGCCTGCAACGCCAGATCGAAGTAACCGGATCACCCGAACTCACCGCGCTGCTCGACGAATTGCGCGCCTACCCCGGCGGCGAGGAATCACCCCGCCTGCCCGAACCCGACCAGGCCGTTGTCCCCCTGCGCGTGCGCCTCGACGGCCACGAACTCGCCTTCCTCAGCGTCACCACCGTTTTCGGCACACCCATGAACGTCACCGTCGCCGAACTCGCCATCGAAGCCTTCCTCCCCGCCGATGCCGCCACCGCCGCCCACCTCCGGGACCGCCTCACCGTCCCGGGAACCTGACCCCCACAACCCGATCCGACTAGTCGGTCCGCGCGGGCCGGTCCATACCCCACAATGAGATTCCATGGACGTGCCCGCGCACCTCACCCACCTCACCGGCACACCCATCACCCGCGTCGACCACCTCGGCCACAGCCACGCCTGGACCCTCCACCGCGCCCACACCGCCGACGGCCGCACCCTCTTCGTCAAAGCCGTCCAGAACGGCACCGCCTCCGCCGTCCTCACCGCCGAAGCCGCCGGCCTCCGCTGGCTGGCCGCCGGCCACCCCACCCTCGTCCCACCCGTCGTCGCCGCCGACCCCCGCATGCTCGTCCTGCCCTGGCAGCCACGCGAACCCGCCACCCCCACCGCCGCCGAACAGCTCGGCCGCGACCTCGCCACCCTCCACACCGCCACTCCACCCACTTACGGCGCCCCCTGGGACGGCTACATCGCCACCCTCCCTCTGGACAACACCCCCACCACCGGCGACTGGGGCCCCTGGTACGCCGAATACCGCCTGGCCCCTTACGCTTCCGCAGCCGCCCGCGAACTCGGCCGCGACGGCACCCGCCTCCTCGACCGCGTCATCGACCGCATCGACCACCTCGCCGGCCCTCCCGAACCCCCCGCGCGCATCCACGGCGACCTCTGGTCCGGCAACATCCTCTGGTCCACCGGCCACGCCCTCCTCATCGACCCCGCCGCCCACGGCGGCCATCGCGAAACCGACCTCGCCATGCTCACCCTCTTCGGCGCCCCCCACCTCGACCGCATCCTCGCGGCCTACCAGGAAACCACCCCCCTGAGTTCCGGCTGGCGCCAACGCATCCCCCTCCATCAACTCCACCCCCTCCTCGTCCATGTCATCCTCTTCGGCGGCTCCTACCGAGGCATGCTGCTCGCCGCCGCAGCCTCAGCCCTGGCGGGTCAGTAGCGCGATCGCTGCTGCAACTCTGCTTGGGTGGGGGTAGTCGTGGGCTAGCGTCGGGGGCGTGGAGCTGCAGCGGATTCATCATGTCGCGATCATTGCGTCGGACTATGAGAGGTCGAAGGCCTTTTACACCGAGGTCCTCGGGTTGCGGGTGATTGCGGAGAACTATCGGGCCGAAAGATGTTCGTACAAGCTGGATCTCGCGTTACCCGACGGCGGACAGGTGGAATTGTTCTCGTTCCCGGAGCCGCCCGCGCGGCCGTCCAGGCCCGAAGCTGCTGGGTTGCGGCATCTGGCGTTCCGGGTAGCGGATGTGGGGGAGGCGGTGGCTGAGTTGAGGGGTAGGGGAGTGGCGGTGGAGGAGGTGCGGGTGGATGAGTACACGGGGAAACGGTTCGTGTTCTTCGCTGATCCGGATGGCCTGCCGCTGGAGCTGTACGAAGCCTGAGATCAGCGCCTCTGCCGGAGGCATTCTCGATTGAACATTAGGAAATGGACATATGCGCATCTACGCATTTTGCTTCGTTTCAAACGAACTCCAGCACTCACCACCGCACACACCTGCATGACCACACCCATCACCAACCAACCTCGAAGAGGGGAGCGGCTATTCGATGCCGCTCGGTCGCTGGGTTGGGGGCTCCCATACGATGGTCCACATGACCAAAGTGCTCCTGAAGACCTCCGCCGGGGACATCACCCTGGAACTGGACGAGGCCAAGGCACCCAAGACCGTCGCCAACTTCGTCGACTACGTCAAGGCGGGCCACTACGCGGACACCGTCTTCCACCGGGTGATCCCGAACTTCATGATCCAGGGTGGCGGTCTGACCGCCGACATGCAGCAGAAGACTGCCAAGCAGACTGTCGAGAACGAGGCCGCCAACGGCCTCAAGAACGACAAGTACACCGTCGCCATGGCGCGCACCTCGGCCCCGCACTCGGCCAGCGCGCAGTTCTTCATCAACACCAGCAACAACGCCTTCCTGAACTACCCGGGCCAGGACGGCTTCGGCTACGCCGTGTTCGGCAAGGTCGTCGACGGCACCGCCGTCGTGGACGCCATCGAGGGTGTGCGCACCGGCAACAAGGCCGGGCACCAGGATGTGCCGGTCGAGCCGATCACCATCCTGTCCGCCGAACTGGTCTGATCAGTCCCTGCGGGATCTGAACAAACGGCCCGGAACCGTATGGTTCCGGGCCGTTGTCGTTGGCGCGTAGCGGGTTTCGGGTCAGGCGTCGAGGACGCGGGCCTCGCGTTTGACGACGGGCGGGAGTACGGACCAGGGGAAGTTGATCCACTTGTCGGTGCGTTTCCACACGTATTCGCAGTCGACCTCGGAATGCGGCTTCTGGTAGATGACCGCGCAGCGCACCTCGGCGACGTGGTGGGAGCAGAAGTCGCGCACGAGTTTCAGGGTCTTGCCGGTGTCGGCGACGTCGTCGGCGACCAGGACGGTCGCGCCGGTGAGGTCGACGGCGCTGGGGACGGGCGGCAGCATGACCGGCATGTCGAGGCGCTGGTCGACGCCGGTGTAGAACTCCACGTTCATGACGTGGAGGTTCTTGACGTCGAGGGCGTAGCCGAGGGCGCCGGCGACGAAGAGCCCGCCGCGGGCGATCGACAGGATGAGGTCGGGTTCGAAGCCGTCGTCGGCGATGGCCTGGGATAGTTCGCGGCTGGCGTCCCCGAACAGTTCCCAGCTCAGTTCCTCGCGATCGCTCATGCCCGACTCCGTTCTGCCCGCTGCGGTGGTCTTCGGATCATACGAGCCGGGTTGCCGGTCGTTGCCCGGTCCGGCCCGTTCGGCTCACGGATGGTGGGTGAGGGTGTACCAGAGCAGGGCGAGGGTGCCGAGGGCGAAGAGAGGCACCAGCACCATGGTCTCGATCTTGTTGCCGGTGCGGTCGATGATCGGGATACGCGTGCGGATCTTCAGCGGCCACAGCAGCCGGCAGCCGCGGTCGGTGAGGCAGTCTCCGACGAGGTGAGCGAGGGCGCCGAGCCCGACGGAGAAGGGCAGCCAGGCGGGTTTGTCGCTGATCCAGTGGTCGATGGCGAAGGTACCGCAGACGGCGAGGACGATGACGGTGCCCCAGGATTTGAGTCCGTCGCCGGTGGGTGCGAGACCGAGCGCCTTGATGGCGAGGGCGAGCAGGAAGAACACCAGCGAGAGCGTGAAGTAGCGGCCGAGCAGGTGTTCGCCGGCCCAGGCGCCGTAGGTGACGGCGGCGACGAAGGCGAAGGAATGGGTGCCGTGGCGGTGCCCGCCGGAGATCCACGAGATGAACTTGCACGCGTAGTGCGAGATCGGCCCCAGCACATGGGAAATGGTGCCGGAGGGGTGATCGGCGTCGGGCAGCAGCGCGGCGCCCGCGGTGAGGAAGGTGCCCATCACCAGATCGACGGAGCCGATGGCCCCGGATTGCACTGCGGGATAGGTCAAGACGGTGAACGGTAGCGCCGCGGCCGCCGCCGACCAGGCGAGCGCGCCGCTGGTCGCATGTGAATGTCCTAGCACCGCTTGAAGGTTAGCCGATGTAACCGACAGGTCTTTCCGGCCGCGTGGTGCGGTGAGGGGCCTTGCTGGGCAGCAGATTCCGGTACCGCAAGGCAAATATGTTTCAGGACAGTCGGTTTGGTGTTGGGAGTGCTCTCCCGGTCACATTCGGGTGGCCCGCGTGCGGCCGGACGGCGGTCTGAAATAGTCTCGGATCGATTGCGCTTTCCGCTCAGAGAGGAACGGACATGTCGGTAGCGTCCGCGGTGAAGGATCAGATCCAGACGATCGGTGGGGGATTCATGTTCTCCCGGGAAGCCCGAGCCTTCGCCGACAGCACCGGTGTCCCCGGCTTCATGCCCGGCTACACCCGCGGCCGCGCCGGCGTCCTGGGTGATGTGGATGCCGATGTGGTGACCGCGGCCTTCGGTTTCTTCCGTCCCGAGGCGATCCGGCAGGCGTGGGAGGCCACGGCCTCGATCCCGGCCGCAGCAGCAGCCCAGGGATATCTGACGGCGTGCCAGGACTTCGGACGCCGGAAGCTGGCCTCCTTCGAGGACTCCGGGCGCCTGGCCGAGCTGCTCCAGCGGGTGGTGGCGGCCGCGAATCCGGTGGGCGCGCCGCTGTTCGCGGGCTGGCGTGCCCTGCCGCAGGCCGAGGACGCGCCGGGCCTGGTGCTGCAGCTGATCCATGTGCTCCGGGAATTGCGTGGCGGCCTGCACCTGATCGGCGTCCTGGGTAGCGGGCTGACTCCCTTGCAGGCGGTGCTGATCGCGGGCTCTCCGCTGAAGCCGGGTCCGGATCAGGCCCGCAATTTCGGCTGGCCGGAGCCGTTCGACGAGATCACCGCGGAGCTGAAGGGCCGCTGGATGCAGGCGGAGTCGATCACCGAGGATCTGATCGCGCCCGCGTTCGCGGTCCTCGACGACAAGGAGGGCGAGGAGCTGGTGACGCTGTTGAACGCCTGCCAGCTGGCGGTGTTCGGCGACCGCTGACGCGCTGCCCGGGTGGGCCGGTGAGCCCACCCGGGAATCCTGTTCAGCGGTGCAGGAATTCGAGGGTGACGCGTTCGAAGGCCTCCTTGGCCTCGTACATGACCCAGTGCCCGCACTTGGGGAACACGTGGAGTTCGGCGTTGGGGATCTGCCGCAGCGGGATGAGCGCCATATCGGTGGGGCATTGGCGGTCGTCGGCGCCCCAGGTCATGAGCACCGGACTCTTGATCTTGTGCAGCATGGACCAGTACGGCGGGGTGGGGGAGTTCTCCAGGAATTGCTGTTGCAGCGCGAGTGCTTCGGACCCGTACATGGCCTTGAGGCTGGCCTGCGCGGCGGGTTCGGTGGCCGCGGTCCAGCGTTCCTCGATGAGGCTGTCGGTGATCATCTTGGGGTCGTAGATCATGCAGCGCAGCCAGCGCTCGAGGCCCTCGCGACTGGGTTGGTCGGCGAATTCCGACAGCAGACGGGTGCCTTCGCTGGGGTTGGCGGTGAGCAGGCTGTGGCCGACACCACCGATGGCGACGATCTTCTCGACCCGCTGCGGGTGGTGCATGGCGACATTCACCGCGACGACGCCGCCCATGGAGTTGCCGATCATGGCGGCGGAGTCGATGTTCAACGCATCCATGAACCGGACGACGGAGTCGACGGCGGTGAGGACCGGGTGCCCGGGGACCGGGTCGCTGACGCCGAAGCCCGGGAATTCCAGGACGTAGCAGTGGAAATGGTCGGCGTAGAAGCCAAGGTTGCCGCGGAAGTTGCGCCAGCCGTTGACGCCGATTCCGGAGCCGTGCAGCAGAATCAGGGGAGGACCGTCGCCGGCCTCGTGGTAGCGCAGGACGCCTTTGTCGGTGGCGATTTCGCGTCGGGTGTTCTCGTAGGTGACATCCACGCCACCCACAGTAGAACAGGTTGCAGTTTGGAGGCCGATGGCCGAGTTCGGAATCCCGGTGGGCGAGGTGACCGTCACCGACGGAGGAGTGGCGACCGCACTCGAAGCGCGCGGACACGATCTGTCCGACGCGCTGTGGTCGGCGCGACTGCTCGTCGACGCGCCCGACGAGATCCGAGCCGTGCACACCGCGTTCTTCCGGGCGGGCGCGGTCATCGCGACCACCGCGAGCTACCAGGCCTCGTTCGAGGGATTCGCGGCGCGTGGAATCGATCGCGAGCAGACCGCCCGATTGCTGCGGCGCAGTGTCGCGCTCGCGCGCACGGCACGAGACGAGATCGACGACGGCCGTGAGCGCTGGATCGCCGCCTCGATCGGCCCCTACGGTGCGGCCCTGGCCGACGGTTCCGAATACCGCGGCCGCTACGGGCTTTCCCTGGCCGAGTTGAAGCGCTGGCACCTGCCGCGGCTGGAAGTGCTCGCCGATGCCGGGGCGGATGTGCTTGCGCTGGAGACGATTCCGGATATCGACGAGGCGGAGGCGCTGGCCGGACTGCTCGACGGGAGTGGCGTGCCCGCCTGGCTCAGCTACACCATCGACGGCGACCGGACCCGGGCCGGGCAGCCGCTGCGGGACGCGTTCGCGATCGCCGGCGCGGTTCCGGAGATCGTCGCCGTAGGGGTGAACTGCTGTGCGCCGGACGATGTCGCGGCGGCGATCGCCCAGGCTCGGGACGTAACGGGGAAACCGGTCATCGTCTACCCGAACAGCGGGGAGAAGTGGGACGCCGGGCAACGGTGCTGGACGGGGGAGGCGCGATTCCCGGCCGGGCTGGCGGAGGAGTGGGCGGGGCTGGGTGCGGCCATCGTCGGTGGCTGCTGCCGGGTGCTGCCCGCCGATATCGAGCGGCTCGCCGCGGTCGTCGCCGCAGGTAGGCGGCAGACGCCCAGGTCTGCCCAATGATAAATGTTCACATGCAGACATGTGCATGTACGAACGTTGTTCGAATGCGGCCAACAAACACAAAGGCGCCAAGACCGGGGAGCGTCGGCTCCCGGCGTATTCGCAGCATCCAGGACCCTGCTTCACAGCGCCCTCACAGTGCCGGTTCGCATAACGTCACCACCACCGACCCCACCCCGGCGCTGCGCTCGGGTACCAGTCGCGTCCACGCCCGATCGAGCGGCTCGTGATCGCAGCCTCCGACCGCACGGCCTCGACCGCATGGCCGGTGTGGAGCACACCACCGCGCGCGTGGTGCGACGGCGAAAGCACTTGCCGCCGACCATTGCGCGCAGGTGGTCGCCGATCGGCTCGACTGTGGCGTGCTGGTGAGCCTGGGCGGTGACATCGCCACCGCGGGCACATCACCTTGTGCGGGTGGCCGCAGGCCGCCTCCGGTGACGACGAGCCCGTAACTCGGGAGAACGGAACCGAATCACCTGCCCGCCGCACGGGATGCGGTGCGGCTGTGCCCGCGCCTCGCTTTGCGGTTGCTGCCGCTGGCATGATCGGGGGGTCGACAGCAGCGTCGGAAGGGGAGAGCATGACGACGGCGGCGATGGGCCGAATTCAGCGGCTGCGCAGTCTCATCGAGCATCCGCGCACCGGGCAGGCGGAGCGGGCGGCCGCGCAGCGCATGCTGGACCGGTTGCTGAGCAAGACCGGTGGGGGAGCGCACCGGACCGGAGACCGCACCTACGGTGCGCGCCACGATCGTCCCGGCCGGCACGCGAGCCTGTCCCGTATCGCCGACATGATCGGCGAGGACATCGCCCTGGCCCGCATCCTCACCTTTTCCGACGGCGATGGCGACCTCGCTACCCGCAGCGCCCTGCGCGACGCCCCCGGCCAGCTCACGTACGACGTCGAAACCCCTTACGACGCAGGCATTCTCATCACAGTCGGCAACATCCCGCCCGGGTGGGACACCGACCCCGACGGCTTCGACACTCCAGCGCTGCGGGCGCTGGTCGAGGAACTGACCGAGCTGATGAACGCCTACAACCACGACGGCACCGACATCGCCCGCCGCTTCCTCGGCCGCGTCCGCACCGAGCCGTCCACCGGCTAGCATCCCGGCACGCACGATGCCCCCGAACCGGGTCGGTTCGGGGGCATCGTGCTACTGGTTCAGACGGATGTCATCACGCCAGGTCGAAGCGGTCGAGCTCCATGACCTTGGTCCACGCGGCCACGAAGTCGTTGACGAACTTCTGCTTGGAGTCGTCCTCGGCGTACACCTCGGCCAGGGCCCGCAGCTGCGAGTTGGAGCCGAACACCAGGTCGACACGCGAACCGGTCCACACGGTCTTGCCGGTGGCGCGGTCCTTGCCCTCGTAGGTGCCGTCGTCGGCGGACGACGGGCCCCACTTGGTGGACATGTCGAGCAGGTTCACGAAGAAGTCCGTGGTGAGCGCACCCGGCTTGTCGGTGAACACGCCCAGCTGCGAACCCTGGTAGTTCGCGCCCAGCACACGCAGACCACCGACGAGCACGGTCATCTCCGGGGCCGACAGGGTCAGCAGGTTGGCCTTGTCCAGCAGCAGGTACTCCGCCGGGATACGGGTGCCCTTGCCGACATAGTTGCGGAAACCGTCGGCGGCCGGCTCGAGCGCGGAGAAGGACTCCACGTCGGTCAGCTCCTGGGTGGCGTCGCCGCGGCCCGCACGGAACGGCACCTCGACATCGAAGCCGGCGGCCTTGGCGCCCTGCTCGACGCCGACGTTACCGGCCAGCACCACCAGGTCGGCGAAGGAGACCGGCTTGCCGAAGGACTCCTGGATGCCCTCGAGCACCCGGATGACCTGCGCCAGCTCGTCGGGCTGGTTGACCTCCCACCCGGCCTGCGGCTGCAGGCGGATGCGGCCGCCGTTGACGCCGCCGCGCATGTCCGAGCCGCGGAACGACGAGGCCGCCGCCCACGCGGTCGACACCAGTTGCGCCACGGTCAGACCCGACTCCGCGATCTTGGCCTTCAGCGCCGCGACATCGGCGGCGTCGATGAGCTCATGCTCGACGGCCGGGATCGGGTCCTGCCACAGCAGGGTCTCGGCCGGCACCTCGGGGCCCAGGTAGCGGACCTTGGGACCCATGTCGCGGTGGATCAGCTTGTACCAGGCCTTGGCGAACTCCTCGGCCAGCTCTTCGGGGTGGTCGAGCCAGCGGCGGGTGATCTGCTCGTAGACCGGGTCGAACCGCAGCGACAGGTCGGTGGTCAGCATGGTCGGCAGGTGCTTCTTGGACCCGTCGAACGCGTCGGGAATGATCGCCTCGGCGTTCTTGGCGACATACTGGTGCGCACCGGCGGGCGACTTGGACAGCTCCCACTCGTAGCCGTAGAGGGTCTCCAGGAAGGAGTTGTCCCACTGGGTCGGGGTGGGGGTCCAGGTGACCTCGATGCCGGAGGTGATGGCATCCTTGCCGACACCGGTACCGAAGGTGGACTTCCAGCCCAGGCCCTGCTCCTCGAGCGGGGCGGCCTCGGGCTCGGGGCCGACATTGTCGGCCGGGCCCGCACCGTGGGTCTTACCGAAGGTGTGGCCACCCACGATGAGCGCCGCGGTCTCGACGTCGTTCATGGCCATCCGGCGGAAGGTCTCGCGGATGTCCACGGCCGCGGCCAGCGGATCCGGGTTGCCGTTGGGGCCTTCCGGGTTGACGTAGATCAGACCCATCTGGACCGCGGCCAGCGGGTTCTCGAGGTCACGCTCGCCGGTGTAGCGGGCGTCGCCGAGCCACTCGGTCTCCGGACCCCAGTACACGTCCTGCTCGGGCTCCCACTGGTCGACGCGGCCGCCGCCGAAGCCGAACGTCTTCAAGCCCATGTCCTCGAGGGCGACATTGCCGGCGTAGACGATGAGATCGGCCCACGACAGCTTCTTGCCGTACTTCTTCTTCACCGGCCACAGCAGACGCCGCGCCTTGTCGAGAGAGGCGTTGTCGGGCCACGAGTTCAGCGGAGCGAAACGCTGCATACCGGCACCGGCTCCACCGCGGCCGTCGTTGATGCGGTAGGTGCCCGCGGCGTGCCAGGACATGCGGATGAAGAACGGGCCGTAGTGGCCGAAATCGGCCGGCCACCAGTCCTGCGAGGTGTGCATGACCTCGACGATGTCCTGCTTGACCGCGGCCAGATCCAGGGTCTTGAACTCGGCAGCGTAGTCGTAACCCTCGTCCATCGGGTTGGCGACGGCCGGGTTCTTCTGCAGGATGCTCAGGTTCAGCTGGTTGGGCCACCACTGACGGTTGGCGTTACCGCCCTCGGCCGGGTCCGCGAGCCGGCCGTGTACGACGGGGCAGCCACCGGCGGGTTCGGTATTGGCTTCACCGATGGGCGGGTGTTCTTCAGGCACGGTGTGTCCTTTCAGTGAGTGATCATCTGCGTGATCATCTTGCTGTCGGCCACGATTGTGGCCGCTACTTGTCTTGTGTCGCAGTAGTTTTCGAGCATTCGGGGCACAGGCCCCAGTAGATGACCTCGGCCTCGTCGAGCGCGAAACCGTTGTCGTCGGACGCGGTCAGGCACGGCGCGTCGCCCACAGCGCAGTCGACATCGGCGATCACGCCGCACGACCGGCACACCACATGGTGATGGTTGTCCCCGACGCGCGTCTCGTACAGCGCCACGGACCCCATCGGCTGAATGCGGCGAATCAGCCCCGCACTGGTCAGGGCCTTCAATACGTCGTACACCGCCTGATGCGACACCCCGCCCAGCGTCTCGCGCACGAACCCCAGGATCGAGTCCGTGTCCGAGTGCGGGTGAGTGTGCACCGCGGTCAGCACCGCCAGCCGCGGTGCGGTCACACGCAAAGCGGCCCCGCGCAACATGCGCTCGAAATCCGTAGGCGTGGGCACAACCCGAAGTCTGCCCCTTTTTCTGGAATCAATCAAGTCTTTGGGCCGGATCGGCGGCAAAAATGATCCCGGCGCCGACCGGCGATACCACCGCCGGCGACCCGGCCCCGGAGCCACGGGCGGGTGCAGCCCCTACCATCGAGCGATGATCACCCGCGACGAGATCCGCACCCGCTCCGCCGCCCACGACAACCGGTACCCGCTGGTGACCATCGCGGAGTTCTTCGAGGGCAACACCCTCGAAGACTCCATCGCCCCCAACCAGTACGGCGAAGGCCGCCCCGGCCTTGCCGAGATCGCGGCGCGCCTCACCGCTCTCGACGCCGACCCCGCCGTCGCCTGGATCCGGGTGCAACTGCACGAGGAGATGTTCGACGACGATCACGACGGCATCGCGGCGGAATCGGTGGCGATCTGTACGTCATTGCTGCCCAGCGATATCGACAAGCGACTCGATGTGGGGGAGTTGTGTGCGGAACCGGTATGGGAGGGCTGGTCCTACGACGAGGACACCTCCTACTGCGGCGTCCCGGCCATACCCGACGGTCACAGCGTCCTCACCCTCGTCTGGGACTGACCATCTCGCCGCGCCCCGGGCGGCCTCCCGGTACATCGGTGAATTCATCAGCGGCACCGGCGCATTCGAAGCTCGTGGAGCGCGCTCGAAACCTCATGGACCAGTGGTGCCCGCGGCCGTGCTGACGACGGCAGGGGAGGCATCGGATCGGCACTACTTGACATAATGTCGATTATCGGCGTGGTTACGGCATGGGAGTTGATCTTGAAACCCGCGTGTCAGCCACTGTCGGTGTTCGATCCGGGCAAAGTTGCGTGTAGTCCGGCGCAAGTGCGTGTGCTCCGATTCGGTGGATAAATCCGGGAAACCTGCGTGTGTGGCGCATTATTCACTGGCTTCTGCATAGTTATTCGGTGATTGGTTGCGTCACTGTGACGTATGTGGCGGCTCGAAGGTCTTCTTCGGATTGTCCGGTTTGGCGCTTCTCCCCTGGGTTGTGCTGCGGCTTCCCGCATCTCATTACGTCACAGTGACGAACTGCTGATCGGGTTTGGGTGAACGGATGTTGGTCCCGGTCGCCGGGGCCAGGAAATCCCATAACGTGTACATTGCATCCCCTTGTGCGGTTACACAACACAGGTTCGCCGGTTTGTTGCGGATCGATGCTGGCGGGCGAGGTGCGACCCACGCATCATTGCTCTTGGGCTGACCAGGAGCACAGCCGATGAACACACAGCACATCGACTACGACACCGCCGAAGGAGCCGACGTCCTCATCGTGGGCGCCGGAGCATCCGGCGGGGTGGCAGCACTCGAGTTGGCCGGCAGAGGCCTCGGGGTCGTGTGTCTGGAGCAGGGAGACTGGAACCTGCCCGGCGACTTCACCGGCGACAAACCGTCGTGGGAGCTCACCCGTCTGAAGCAGTGGAACTCCAGCCCGAATGTGCGTCAGAACCGGGCCGACTATCCGGTCGATGCCACCGAGAGCCCGGTCGAACCGCTGATGTTCAACGGGGTCGGCGGCAGCACGATCCTGTTCTCCGGGCACTGGGTTCGGGCCATGCCGTCGGACTTCCGCGTCAGGACACTCGACGGCGTGGCCGAGGACTGGCCGTTCACCTATGAGGATCTGCGACCGTTCTACGACGAGGTCACCCACCAAATCGGCGTGTCCGGGCTGGAAGGCGATCCCGCCTATCCGGATCCGCACACCTTTCCGCTGCCGCCGCTGCCGATCGGCAAGTACGGGCTGGTCGCGGCCAGAGGGATGGACAGGCTGGGCTGGCACTGGTGGCCGGCACCGAATGCCATCGCGTCGCGCGCCTTCAAGAACCGCCCGGCCTGTCTGCGCTACGGCGCGTGTGAATCCGGATGTCCGACCGGAGCCAAGGCCAGCACCGACCTCACACACTGGCGTGACGCGATCGCGCTGGGTGCGGTGCTGATCACCGGTGCCCGCGTCAGCCGGCTCACCGTGAACGACCGCGGCCTTGTCACCGGCGCCGAGTACATCGACCGCGACGGGAACCTGCAACACCTGGCGGCCCGGGTGACCGTGATGGCCGCGAACGGTGTAGGCACACCGCGCCTGCTGCTGAATTCGACCTCGTCGCTCTTCCCCGACGGCCTCGCGAACTCCTCGGGGCTGGTGGGCAAGCGTCTGATGACGCACCCGTACGCCTCGGTTTTCGGCGCCTACGACGAAGAGCTCGAAACCTGGCTCGGCCCGGCAGGACAGGCGCTGCAGTCGATGCAGTTCTACGAGACCGACACCGACCGCGGTTTCGTGCGGGGAGCGAAGTGGAACCTGATGCCGACCGGTGGCCCGCTCGCCCACGCCCTGTGGGAGCGGGGCCAGGACTGGCGTGGGAGTTTCGGACCCGCCTTCCACCGCCGCCTCGAGCGCACGTTCGGGCGCTACACCGAATGGGGGATCACCACCGAAGACCTGCCCGACGAGCACAACGCGGTCGTCCTGTCCCCGGACGTCACGGACTCCGACGGGATCCCGGCCGCGAAAATCCGCTACACCATCGGTGAGAACTGTGAGCGAATGCTCGAATTCAATGTGGAGCGGGCGATCGAGGCGCATCAGGCCGCCGGGGCTGTCGAAGTCCATCCGATCCCGGTGGTACGCCACAGTGCCTGGCATCTGCTCGGCACGGCCACCATGGGCAGCGACCCCGCCACCTCCGTCGTCGATCAGTGGGGTCGGGCACACGACGTACCCAACTTGTTCATCATCGACGGCAGCGTCTTCGTCACCTCCACGGGCGTGAACCCGACCGCGACCATCATGGCGATTGCGCTGCGCTCGATGCGGCATCTCGCCGAAACCCGCCACAGCATCCAGACCGCGTTCTGAGGACAGCATGATGCTCGATTCCGGCCAGCGCCGCACCTTCGCGCTTCTCGCCGACACCCTGATTCCCGCGTCCGGCTCCATGCCCTCGGCGAGCGCCGCGGGAGTACCCGACGCGTTGCTCGACCAGGTTCTCGGCTACCGGCCTGATCTCGCAGAGGCATTCGCGGCCGCCGTCGCCTCGTGCGACGGCAAGGCCCCCGAAGCCGCTCTCGATGAGCTCGCCGCGCACCGGCCCGACCAGTTCGAGGCGCTGACGGTGCTGACGGCAGGCGCGTACTTCCTCAGTCCCGTCGTGCAGGCCGCCATGCCCTATGCCGCGGCACCGCGTCCGGCCCGCGACGACATGGATTCCTACGTCGATCTTCTCGCCGACGTTGTCGAGCGTGGCTTCGTCATCCGCTGGTCGAGCCCGGCGCGGCCGGAACCACGATCGCCACACCTGGCGCGGGGTCCTGCGAAAGGCAACACCAGTGAATGAAAAACACGGCGGGCGTGAAGAATCTGTCTCCACCATCGAATCGGCCACCATCCAACCGATCCCGGCCGACCAGCGCCATGGGCGCAACCGGGACATGTTCACGATCTGGTTCGGAACCAACATCATGATCCTGGCGATCGTCACCGGGGCGTTGTCGACGACCCGCTTCGGGCAGCCCGCCTGGTCGGCCGCGCTGGCGATCATCGCGGGAAACCTCTTCGGTGCGATCTTCATGGCGCTGCACTCAGCTCAGGGGCCGCGGCTGGGTGTTCCACAGATGGTGCAGACCAAGGGCCAATTCGGTTCGCTGGGATCGATTCTCATCGTCGGAGTCGTCGTCTGCATGTATCTGGGGTTCTTCGTCTCGATTCTCGTCTTCGGCGGGCAGTCCCTCGCGTCGGCGATACCCTTCCTGAGCGATGAGGCCGGCATCGTGATGCTGGCGGCGATCAGCGTCTGCGCGGCCATCTGGGGTTACACCCTGATCCACGCCTACGCGCGCATCATGACGTGGGCGTCGGGGCTGGTGCTGCTGATGGCGTTCGTCTGGGCTTTCATCGTCCACTCGGTGCCCGCTCACTTCTTCAGCACGGGCGTCGCGACGCCGGCCGGCTTCCTGAGCACCTTCGGGGCGTGTGCGGTGTGGCAGATCGCCTATGCCCCATACGTTTCCGACTATTCGCGCTACCTGCCGACGGAGACGGGCGCGAGGCCGGCATTCTGGATGAGCTACTGGGGCACCAGCATCGGCTCGGTCCTGCCGATGTTCCTCGGGGCAGGCATCGGATTGCTGCTCCCCCACACCGACCCGGTTGTCGCCCTGACCCGGGCCACCGCCGGGATCAGTGTGGTGGTGGTCGTGGTCTTCAGCATCGGAGTCGCCGCGACGAACGCGATGAACCTGTACTGCGGCACGCTGTGCACGATCACGATGGCGCAGACGATCGTTCCGCGCTTCAATCCACGCGGCCGCGAACGTGCGCTGGTCGCCACCGGACTGTGCGCGCTGGCCACGAGTATCGCGCTCACCGCGGGCAGCGACTTCGTCGCCACCTACAAGAACTTCCTGGTTCTGCTGCTGGGTGCGCTGGTCCCGTGGACCGCGGTGAATCTGGTGGACTACTACCTGGTCCGGCACGGGGACTACGTCGTCGGAGATTTCTACAAGCGCGACGGCGGTCGCTACGGCCGGGTCAACTGGCCCGCGGTCAGCTGTTACCTCGTCGGCGTCGCTGTACAACTCCCGTTCATGATCATTGGAACAGCCTTCATCGGGCCGATCGCCACAATGCTCGGCAACACGGACATCTCGCTCATCGTCGGATTGGCTGTCGTTTCACCGCTCTACTACTTCACCGTCACAGCTCTTGCCCGCCGCAGGAATCGTTCCGCTGCACGTGACGCCTCGGCGAGGCGACCGAGACGAAGAACCTACCTACCGGCGCCGGATCGGGCGCAGAAAGTACAGGCGAATAATCATGGCATCAACTGAAATTGGGCGATTCACCGTTCGGCGTCCCTCTCCGGATCAGATCCCGGTCGCTGACGTGCCGCCCGCAGGCCACTTCATCGGCGGATCGTTCGTCGAGGGCTCGTCCACCGAAGTCATCGACGTCCTCGATCCGACCACGGAGGAGATTCTCGGATCCGTCCCGGCAGGAACCGTCGAAGATGTCGATTCGGCTGTGGAGGCGGCCGTCGAGGCTCAGAGATCGTGGGGCTGCACCACACCGAAGGAACGATCCGAGGTGCTCTCCCGGATCGCGGACATCGTGGAAGCCAACCGCGAGGTACTCGCAGTGCTCGAGTCCGCGAATACCGGCAAGCCCCGCAGCATCGCCGAGGACGATGTCTCCAACACCATCGACACGTTCCGGTTCATGGCGGGGGCGGGACGGACGATGACTTCCCTCGCCGGTGGAGACTACGCACGGGGATACACCTCGGTGATTCTCCGCGAACCGGTGGGAGTGGTCGGGGTGATCACGCCCTGGAACTATCCGCTGCTGATGGCAGCCTGGAAGATCGCCCCCATTCTTGCCGCCGGAAACAGCGTGGTGCTCAAGCCCTCCGAACAGACGCCGCTGTCGATACTGAAACTGGCCGAGCTCATCGCCGGACACATCCCCGACGGAACCGTCAATATCGTGACCGGTCTTGGCCCGACAGTGGGACAGCGCCTGGCCGAACACCCCGACATCGCACTGGTCGCGGTGACGGGAAGCGTTCTCAGTGGCCGGGCAGTCGCAGGAACCGCCTCACGGTCGGTCAAACGCGTCCATCTCGAACTCGGCGGCAAAGCACCCGTCGTCGTCTTCGCTGACGCCGACCTCGGTGCGGCCGCGGCCGGGGTGCGCAACGCCGGGTTCTGCAATGCGGGCCAGGACTGCGGGGCAGCCTGCCGGGTGCTGGTGCACGAATCGGTGGCGGAAGAGTTCACTCAACTCCTGGTTCGGGAAGTCGGAAGCCTGGTAGTCGGCGCGCCGGCTGCCGGGGACGACATCGACATCGGCCCTATGGTTTCCCGCCCACACTTCGAGCGCGTACGGAAGTCGTTGGCCGAGGCGACGGCGGCCGGCCTGCACGCGGCCATCGGCGGCGCGGTCTTGGACGGCCCTGGCTACTTCATCGAACCGACCGTGTTCAGCGGGGTGCCGGCCGGGGCGCCGATCACCCAGCAGGAAATCTTCGGCCCCGTCGTCACGATCGAGACGTTCAGCACCACCGACGAGGCGGTTGCGCGGGCCAACGAGACCCCGTATGGACTCTCGGCATCGGTATGGACCCGGGACGTGGGCCTGTCTCTCAGCGTGCCCAAGCGGCTCGACTTCGGCACTGTCTGGGTCAACTCGCACCTCGTGTTCGCGTGCGAGGTGCCATGGGGCGGGTTCAAGGGATCGGGCTACGGGCGCGACCTCTCGCTCTACGCGCTCGACGACTTCTCCCGGACCAAACACGTCATGTTCAGAACATAGATCAGGTGAACTCAGGGTGTTCCTGCTCCTGCCGCTGCGAGGTGCCATGGGGCGGGTTCAAGGGATCGGGCTACGGGCGCGACCTCTCGCTCTACGCGCTCGACGACTTCTCCCGGACCAAACACGTCATGT
>NZ_JBFAXK010000004.1:157695-403468 GCF_040680715.1 Nocardia sp. NPDC051981
CATGTTCAGAACATAGATCAGGTGAACTCAGGGTGTTCCTGCTCCTGCCGCGACCCAGCTCGCGATCTGAGCCCGCGAGGTGAAACCCAGCTTCGTCAGGATGTGCTCGACATGCCCCTCCGCGGTGCGCCGTGAGATTGTCAATCGACCAGCGATTGCGCTGTTGGTGAGGCCATCGGCTACCAGTTCGGCGATCTGCTGCTCACGTTTGGTGAGGATCGACGCTCGGTCGGCGAGCGATGAGGGGTCTTCTTCGAGGCCGAAGGCAGCGGCCACGGCGAAGCTCATCGCACTGCCCTTCTCCCGGGCCTTTCGGAATTCTCGTGTTCCGAGGGTCTCCTGTGCGCGGCGCTCGCATGCCTGGTGGTAGGTGGCCAGGTTGGGGAACAGGATGGAGGAGCTACCTGCGGCCCGGCCCAGTGCTTCGGCAGCACCCATCAACACGGAGGCGCGGCGGCCATCGGCGCGATCCGATGCGATCCATGCGAGAGCTTCCAGACTGGTCGCGGCGATGAGTGGATCATCTACCGAGCGAGCGTGACGAAGGCTCTCCTTCAACAGGTCCGTGGCCCGGTCGAGCGCACCCTGCCTCCAGACGGCCGTACCCATTGCCCACAGCAGCCAGGAGCGAAATGACGTCTCTCCTCCGCGAGAGTCCGCGAACGCCAGCGTCTGCTCGTGACAGGCGACCGCGCGCTGGAGATCCCCACCGAGTTGGTATGCCCACCCCAGCAACAGGGAAGAGTCCATTCGCAATACGGGATCGCTACAGCCTGTGACCAGTTCTGCGGCCTCCTCCAGGCGGGCGACGGCATGGCCGAGATCGTCGCTGACGAGCGCGGTGTAACCGTCCGCGACCGCCACCCAGGTGGCGATCTCCGGGCCGGCCATCTGCCCGGCCAGCCCTCTGAGTTCTGCCACCCGCGCTGTCGCCGCGGCCAGGTCCCGCTGAGCCGCGGCAAGCATCCCGGCCGAGTAGAGCGCCTTGGCGCGATCTCGGCCTTGTCCGACGACCGAGTGGGCCAGAGTTCGGTCGAGCCAGCTGCGGCCCTCGGTGATTCGGCCACCCATGTACCAGAACGAAAACAGGGCTGCTGCGATCCGCATGCCGTCGGCGCCGGCCTCGTCGAACTCCATCGCCTTGCGCAGATTCGGCAGTTCCTGCTTCAGGCGGGAATCCCACTCGAGTTGGCGGGGACTGATCCACTCGGCCTCCGCGTCGAACGCCAACCGCTCGTACCAATCCCGATGCCGGCGACCGATCTCCCGGTCCTCACCTGCCTCCTCGAGCTTTGTCCTGCCGTAGTTCTGCACTGTGTCGAGCATTCGGAACCTGACCGCGCCACCGGATTCCTCCCGGATCAGGATCGACTTGTCCACCAACGCGAACAAGGCATCGAGCAGGTCGGGGTCGGGTGTGGCGGTGCCGCACACCTGTTCGGCTGCGTCGAGGTCGAAGCTGTGAGCAAAGATCGACAGTTGCGACCACAGCTGCTGTTCGCGTGGTGTGCACAGGTCGTAACTCCAGCCGATGCACCACCACAGGGTCTGCTGGCGCGTCGGGACATCCCGATTGCCCGCTGTGAGCAGGGTGTACCGGTCGTCGAGCCGTCGCAGGATCTGATCGGCGGACAGCACGCGCAGCCGGGCCGTGGCCAGCTCGATCGCCAATGGCAAACCATCCAGCCGGGCACAGATCCGGGCTACGGCGAGCCAGTTGTCTCGGGTCAGCTCGAACCCGGGTACCACCGCCGCCGCTCGTTCGACGAACAATTCCACCGCGTCGTATCGGGACGCTTCTCCCAGCGTGGGCATGCAGGACGGATCCGGAAAGCCCAGTGGTGTCACCGGCACCACGGATTCGCCGCCGATTCCGAGGACCTCGCGACTGGTGGCCAAGATCGACAGGTCCGCGCAGGCACGCAGTAGCGACTCCGCGAGGTAGGCGACCGCCTCCACCAGGTGCTCGCAGTTGTCGAGCACCAGCAAGAGTTTGCGTGTCGACAGAAACTCGACCAGTACCTCCCTCGTCGGCCTGCCGGCCAGGTTCCGCACGCCGACCGAAGTAGCCACAATGTCGTCCACCAATCCGGGGTCGTCGATGTCGCCGAACTCGACCAATCTCACCCCGTCTGGATAACTGCGGCGCAACTTGCTCGCCGCCCGCGCCGCGAGCCGCGTCTTGCCGACCCCACCGATGCCCGTCAAAGTAACCAGACGCGATTCCGACAGCGCCTTCTTCACCTCGGACAGTTGTGCCTTCCGGCCGACAAAGCTTGTCAGTTCCCACCGAAGGGCACCCGTATCTCCTCTGCGACGAACCTGTCCTCGCGCCGGTACGTGCGCTTGCTGCATGGTGTCGGGTTCACCGCGGATGGTCATCTCATCGACGGAGTAACCATGGTCGCGCTGGATTCGTTGCAGCTGCTTACCGAGGGCGATGGCGGTGGGGCGCTGCGACGGATCGCGGTCCATCGCGGTCTCGATTGCCGCGCACACATCGTCGGGGATCCCGCCCGTGCGCAGATCCGGCACCGGATCGGTGGTGATCCGGAGAAACTGCGCAACGACCTGTTCCCCACTGCGGCGTTCGAAAGCGGCATGCCCGGTGAGCGCGCAGAACAACGTGCTTCCCAGCCCGTACACGTCCGACGCCAGATCGGGCGGATGGCCGTCGAGAACCTCGGGTGCCGCAAACGCCGGCGACGCCATGACCGTTCCAGCCTTGGTCTCGAAGCCGCCGGCGATACGGGCGATGCCGAAATCGCTCAACGCCGGCTCCCCGTATTCGGTGAACAGGATGTTCGCCGGTTTGACGTCGCGATGCACGATACCGAGCCGGTGCGCCGTCTCGAGCGCTCCGGCCATCTTGATCCCGAGCCGCAGCACCTCCTCCACAGGAAGAGGACCGTCCCTGCGGATCCGGTCCTCGAGGGATCCGCGCTCATGGCACTGCATCACCAAATACGGTCTCCCCGGCGAGATCTCGCCGATCTGCAGGACCCCGACGATGTTCGGGTGGCCGGTCAGTCGCCCCATCGCGCGTTGCTCCCGCAGAAATCGCGCTCTGCTTTCCTCGTCCGGTTCAGCGGTGGTGAGCACCTTCACCGCGACGACGCGATCCAAGTCGCGCTGGGTGCAGCGGCAGACCACGCCGAACCCGCCCCGCCCGATCTCCTCGGCATCCTCGAACCCCGCCGAACTCAGCTCCGCGACTGGTGTCGCCGCCATATCCCGGCGTGTTCTGAGGGGGTCGTCCTCGACCATGTGGGTCACCTGCAATTCACAACCCCCCGGATCCCCATGATAATCCGCTGCGCTCCAGCGGCAGATGGTATGGACGCTTCCCCATCAGGCGAGCGGGGTCGTCCGGCAATGGACAGGACGGCGGATCGGGGTGGGGTGAGGGTGCCGGATCGTCCACTGTGTCGTGGGTCTCCCATGCGGCAGATTGGCTGCGGACGAACCCATCGCGCACAGGGAGTTGAACGGATGCATCGCGGAACAGGCACCGGCACGCTGGACGAACAGCGGATCGATGCCGTCCCCCGGCTGGAATTCGAGCGGATCGCGGGTGAGCTGCCGTCGGCGCGATTGGTCTGGCATGGCGCGCAGCCGCATCTCACCACGCTGATCGAGGTCTTCTCGGCGCTGGGATTGCAGGTGATCACCCATGAGGTGAGCGGCGATGAGCTGCGCGCGGTGCATCGGTTCACCTTCCGCCCCACCGCTTTTCCGCTGCACGAGCGGACGGCCGAGCTGATCGCGGACGCGTTCCTGGCGGCCGTGGACACCGTCGTGGAGGTCGACGGGTTGATCGGGTTGGTCGGCACGGCCGAGCTGGCGTGGCAGGATGTGGTGCTGGTGCGGGCCGCGTGCCGGTATCTACGGCAGGTGGGCCTGCGCCTGAGCGAGGTCACGGTCACCGAGATCCTTTCCGCCCATGCCGAATTCGTGCGCGCGTTCGTGGCTCTGTTCCACGCCAGGTTCGATCCGGCGCGCACCGCCGGGCGGGCCGAGTCGGTGGCCGCCGCCGATGCGGCGGTGCAGCGACGGCTGGAGGCCGCGGCCACGCTGCCGGAGGATCAGCTGCTGCGCGGCCTGCACACCTTCTGCACCGCGGTGCTGCGCACCAACTGGTATCAGCCGTGTCGCGCGGTGGCCGCGTTCAAGCTCGATCCGGCCCGGCTCTCGGTCTCGGCCCCGGTCACGCCCTATCGCGAGATCTTCGTGCACGCCGCCGAGGTGGAGGGCAGCCATGTACGCGGTGGCGCGATCGCCCGTGGCGGCTTGCGCTGGTCGGATCGCGGGGACGATTTCCGCACCGAGGTGCTCGGGCTGATGAGGACCCAGACGGTCAAGAACGCGGTCATCGTGCCGACCGGCGCGAAGGGTGTGTTCGTGGCCCGGCGCGGAAGCGATCCCGCCACCGTCGAATCGGCGTACTCGGCGTTCATCGGCGGCCTGCTCGATGTCACCGACAATATTGTCGACGGCGTGACGGTCCCGCCCGCGCGCTGCGTGGTGTACGACGACCACGATCCGTATCTGGTGGTCGCGGCGGACAAGGGCACCGCGCGCTTCTCCGATCTGGCCAATGCCATCGCGGTATCGCGGGGCTTCTGGCTCGGCGACGCGTTCGCCTCGGGCGGTTCCAGCGGCTACGACCACAAGGCGCTGGGCATCACCGCGCGTGGCGTGTGGTGCTCGATCCGCCAGCATCTGGCCGAGCTGGGCATCGACGCCGACGCGCAGCCGTTCACGGTGGCGGGCATCGGCGATATGTCGGGCGACGTCTTCGGCAACGGCATGCTCGAAACCGATCGGATTCTGCTGGTGGCGGCCTTCGACCACCGCCACATCTTCCTCGACCCGGACCCGGATCCGCTGCTGTCGCATGGCGAGCGCCGCCGCCTGGCCGGTCTGGAGCGCAGCAGCTGGGCCGACTACGACCGCGCCCTGATCTCGAAGGGTGGCGGCGTCTGGCCGCGCACCGCCAAGTCCGTCCCGCTCTCCCCCGAGGTGCGTGATCGGCTCGGCGTCACCGCGACGGAACTGCCCGCGCCCGAGGTGATCCGGGCGATTCTGGGTGCCGAGGTGGACCTGCTGTTCAATGGCGGCATCGGCACCTATGTGCGCGGCGGCGACGAGCCGGACACCGCGGTCGCCGACCCGGCCAATGACGAGGTGCGGATTCCGGCGTCGCGGCTGCGCTGCCGGGTGGTCGGCGAGGGCGGCAATCTGGGTCTCACCCAGCGGGCGCGCATCGAGTTCGCGATGGCGGGCGGCCGGGTCAATGCCGATTTCATCGATAATGCTGCGGGCGTGGCGATTTCGGATCGCGAGGTGAACCTCAAGATCGCGCTCGGGGCCGCTGTGGCCGCGGGTTCGCTGACCCCGGCCGAACGGGATCGGCTGCTGGCCGACAATGCGGGCGCGGTGGTCGCCGCCGTGCTCGCCGACTGCGATCGGCAGGCGCTGGCGATCAGCCTGGCCGAGGCGCACGCCCCTTTCCTGATCGATCGGCACGGCCGTTTGATCGAGAATCTGGAGCAGGCCACCGGTCTCGACCGCGCCGCCGAATTCCTGCCCACCGCGGCGGAGCTCACCGCCCGCCGCCGCGCGGGAACCGGCCTGGTGCGTCCGGAGATCGCGGTACTGCTGGCCATGGCCAAGAACCTGGTCCGCGATGAGCTGCTGGCTGCCGGAATTCTCGACGATCCGGTGGTGGCCGGGACCGTGTTCGGCTACTTCCCCGATTCGGTGCGCACCGGGCTGGGTGAGGACGTGCTGCGCAAGCACCCGGTGGCTCGGGAGATCGTGGCCGTGGCGGTGGCGAACCAGGTGATCAACCGGGTCGGCCCCGGCATGATCCACCGCCTGGAGGAGCGCCTCGGCACGGGTACCGCGCACATCGTGCTGGCCTGCACCGTGGTGCACAGCGTGCTCGATATCGACGGTTGGTGGCACGATGCCCTCGCCCTGCCCGGCGTCTCGCCGCGGGTGCGCATGAGCGTCCTCAACGGTATTCAGGCGGCCGTCGAACAGGCCACCGCCTGGTTGCTGGCCCAGCCCGGCGCCGGCTCCTGGTCCGAGGAGATCGACCGTCACGCACCGCTAGTCGCGGAATTGATCACGGTGCTGCCGCGACCCTGCGGGAATACCGGACGCGACCTGGCGAACCTGCGTCTGCTGGGGCAGGCGCTGCCGTTGAGCGACACTGCCCGGCGCGCACAGCTTCCGGTGCCGCTGGTGGCGCAGACCTACCGCGAGCTGGGCGATCTCCTCGGTTTGGACTGGCTGGCAACCGCTTTCGACGCGACGCCGGCCTCGGACCGCTGGGAGACCCTGGCGGCCGCCGTGCTGGGCGATGAATTGCAGTCGCGGTGGCACGCGCTCACGGTCGCGGTTCTCGCCGGGGCCGACCCCACCGCCTCGGCCCGTGATCTCGTGACGGCCTGGGGTGACACCGATGCCGCTGCCAGGCTGCTGGATCTGGCCGGTGGTCTGCGCCGCTCCGGTGTCGTCGATATCGCGCGCCTGTGCGTGGTCAACGCCGGATTGGCGGAGGCGGCCAAGGTCAGCGCCGGGCGATAACGGCCAGCAGCAGCTCGGCGCGCACCCGGGCGGTGTCGAGCCGGCAGCCGAGCACGGATTCGATCTTGACGATCCGGCTGCGCAGCGTATGCCGGTGCACGCCGAGGGCGTTGGCGGCGGCTTCCCATTGCCCGTGCGCCTCGAGGTAGGCGCGTAGCGAGTCGACCAGGTTGGTGTCGTGCCGCTCGTCGTAGCCGATGAGCGGCGCGAGCATGGCCTCCGACACTGCGCCGAGCATCCGGCGCGCCTCCGGGAAGCTCAGCAGGGAGTGCCCGGCCAGCGCGGAGAGCTCCTGCGGGCTCGCCCCGGGCGGCGCCGCGGACGCGGCCAGCTCCGCATGTTCGATGGCGGCGGCGAAGCGGCGCAGGGGATGTGGCGCGCTGATTCCGGCGCGCACGGTGGCGCGCACGCTCGCGGGCAAGGTCCGCAGCAGCTGCTCGGCCGATTCCTCGGTATCGGTTCCGGCCAGCAGGAGGGCGGCCCGATCGTCGGCCAGGTGGGCGAACAGCTGCCTGCTCAGTGTCGCCAGCCGCGTGTCGACGGCCGCGACGACCTGTTCGGCGGTGTCGGCCGAGGGGCAGCGCAGCACCAGCGCGCGCACCCGCCCGGCCCGGTCGGCGGCCGGAGTCAGATGCGCCCACACGGTGTCGAGCGTGGTCGGTTGCTCGAGCAGCATGGCGATGGCCTGGGTGTTCAAGCGGTTCTGCGCGATGCGCAGTCGCGCGGGTTTCTCGAAGTCCAGGGCGAGCAGTGAGCTGGCGTGCCCGAGCAGCACCTGGTCGACCGGGCTCAGCGCGGTCGTGGTCACGACGGCGAGATGCCCGTGTGTGGCGGGCCCGGCCGCGATGGCCTGCACGGCGATGAAAACGTCGGGGGCCGTGTGGATCACGCCGCTGGCCGCGCCTTCGCCGCGGGTCCCGAGAAATTCGGTGATCTTGTCGATGATCTCGGCGGGCGCCGGCCCGGGATGCGCGTCGGTCACCACGCCATCGGCGCCGACGACGATCGCGGTGGCCGACAGTGCCGCCGACAGTTCCTTGATGACGGCGGGTACGCCCTGGATCGCGGCGCGGGTCATGCGCGGCTGGCTGCGTGAGGCCCGCAGCACCTTTTCGTATTCCTGTTCGGCGAGCCGCTGCATGACCTTCTTGGTGATCGCGCCGAACGGTGTCGGCAGCGGCACCTCGAACAGCGGCAGCCCGAGCTCGTCGGCGGCCTCGACCAGGTCCTCGGGCACGGCCGGGTGCGAGAGCCCGACTCCGAATCCGACGCCGACCACCCCCACCGCGTCGAGATCACGGAGATAGCGCAGTCGATCGGGGCGACTGAGCGGCAAACCCATGCCGGTGGTGAGCACCAGTTCCCCGCCGGAGAGCCATTGCTGCGGTTCGGTGAGTTCGCAGGTGAGCGCGAGCGCGATCTCCCGGCCCAGTCCGGCACCGCCGCCCTTGAGCACCAATCCCAGCTCAGGTTGCGACA
Source organism: Nocardia sp. NPDC051981 (assembly GCF_040680715.1). NCBI lineage: Bacteria > Bacillati > Actinomycetota > Actinomycetes > Mycobacteriales > Nocardiaceae > Nocardia > Nocardia sp. NPDC051981. The sequence continues at coordinate 165,772 of NZ_JBFAXK010000004.1, forward strand.
GGATCCATCGGACCGGAATTCCCACACTCATAGCTCTCCCACAGCAACTGGACACAATGGTGAAACCCCGCTCTCGGGTCACGCCGAATCGGCAGGTGACGCAGGGGTGTGTCGCGCAGCACACTCGGTGGCAATCGAGCAGCACTCCCACATCGCACGAGAACGGGCAGACATGACCACGGAGATACTTCGCAACTACATCGACGGCCAGTTTACGGCCGCCACCGCGGCGGAGTCGTTCGACCTGATCAGCCCGGTGGACGAGTCCGTGACCGGCCGCAGCCCCATCTCCGGGCCCGCCGATGTGGATGCCGCCGTGGCCGCCGCCGCCCGCGCCCTCCCGGCCTGGAAGGCCGCCACGCCGAGCCGCCGCCAGGCCGCGCTGCTGAAACTGGCCGACGCGATCGAAGCCAATGCGCAGGCCCTGGTCGAGGCGCAGTCCCTCGATACCGGCCAGCCCAAGCATCTGATCGCCTCCGAGGAGGTCGCCGCGGGCGCGGATCACATGCGTTTCTTCGCCGGGGCGGCGCGGCTGCTGGAGGGCAAGTCGGCCGGTGAGTACATGGAGGGCTTCACCTCCTATGTGCGCCGCGAGCCGGTCGGCGTGATCGGCCAGGTGACGCCGTGGAACTACCCGCTGATGATGGCTATCTGGAAGATCGGCCCGGCGCTGGCGACCGGCAATACGGTCGTCCTCAAGCCCAGTGACACCACGCCCCGCAGCACCCTGGTGCTGGCCGAACTGACCCGGGACATCCTGCCCGCCGGTGTCCTGAACGTGGTGCTCGGCACCGCGGGCACCGGGGCCGCGCTGGTCGCGCATCCGGCCCTGGACATGGTGGCCATCACCGGTTCGGTGCGCGCGGGCATCGCGGTGGCCACCGCCGCCGCCCAGCAGGTGAAGCGGGCGCATCTCGAATTGGGCGGCAATGCGCCGGTCCTGGTGTTCGACGACGCGGATCTGGCGCTGGCCGCCGATCGCATCGGCGATGCCGCCTACTTCAACGCCGGTCAGGACTGCACGGCCGCCACCCGCGTGCTGGTGCACGAGTCCGTGCACGACGCCTTCGTGGAGGCCCTGGTGAAGAAGGCGCAGACGGTGCAGCCGGGCCTGCCCGACAATCCGGATGCCGCCTACGGCCCGCTCAACAACATCCGCCATTTCGAGTCGGTGACCGGCAAGATCGCGGCGCTGCCCGCGCACACCACCGTCGCCACCGGCGGTGTGCGGATCGGCGAGCGCGGCTTCTTCTTCGCGCCGACCGTGGTGACCGGTGTGCGCCAGGACGATCCGATCGTGCAGGAGGAGATCTTCGGCCCGGTGATCACCGTGCAGACCTTCGCCGACGAGTCCGAGGCCATCCGGCTGGCCAATGACGTGGTCTACGGCCTGGCCTCGAGCGTGTGGAGCCGCGATCACGGTGTGGTGCAGCGGGTTTCGGCCGCACTGGACTTCGGCGCGGTGTGGGTGAACTGCCATATTCCGCTGGTCGCCGAGATGCCGCACGGCGGTTTCAAGCGCTCGGGCCACGGCAAGGATCTGTCCGCCTACGGCGTCGAGGACTACACGCGCATCAAGCACGTCATGAGCGCACACGACTGATTCCGGTTGCACCGGCCCCCGAATTCCCCTCCCGCAGAAAGATTTTCATGACTGAGATCAGCTACCGGATTCCGCAGCAGCGGGTGCTCCGGACCGCCCTGCCCGGCCCGCGCTCGCAGGAACTGGCGGTGCGCCGCAAGGGCGCCGTCGCCGCGGGCGTCGGTTCCACCGCCCCGGTGTACACCGCCGACGCCGATGGTGGCGTCATCGTCGACGTGGACGGCAACACGCTCATCGATCTCGCCGCGGGCATCGCGGTCACCAATGTCGGGGCGTCGCATCCGAAAGTCGTCGCGGCGATCAAGGATCAGGCCGAGCGGTTCACCCACACCTGTTTCATGGTGGCCCCGTACGAGGGCTACATCGAGGTGGCCGAGCAGCTGGCCGCGCTGACCCCGGGCGATCACGAGAAGCGCAGCGTGCTGTTCAATTCCGGCGCGGAAGCGGTGGAGAACGCCATCAAGGTGGCGCGCCTGGCCACCGGCCGCCCCGCGGTGGTCGCCTTCGATCACGCCTATCACGGCCGCACCAACCTGACCATGGCGCTGACCGCGAAATCCATGCCGTACAAGCAGAACTTCGGCCCGTTCGCGCCCGAGGTCTACCGGATGCCGATGTCGTATCCGTTCCGTGACGGCGGCCAGGACGGCGCCGCGGCGGCGCGGGAGGCGATCACCCGGATCGAGAAGCAGATCGGCGCGACCTCGGTGGCGGCGATCATCATCGAGCCGATCCAGGGTGAGGGCGGATTCATCGTGCCCGCACCGGGATTCCTTCCGGCGCTGGCCGATTGGGCGCGCGCCAACGGCGTGGCGTTCATCGCCGACGAGGTGCAGACCGGTTTCGCCCGCACCGGCGACTGGTTCGCCTGCGCGCACGAGGGCGTGGTGCCCGACATCATCACCATGGCCAAGGGCATCGCGGGCGGTATGCCGCTCTCGGCGATCACCGGCCGCGCCGATCTCATGGACGCGGTCCACCCCGGCGGCCTGGGCGGCACCTACGGCGGCAATCCGGTCGCCTGCGCCGCCGCGCTGGCCGCCATCGACGCCATCCGCGAGCACGATCTCAATGCCCGCGCCCGCCGCATCGGCGAGATCGCCTCGGCCCGCTTGCGCGCACTCGCGCAGCAGGTTCCGGCCCTCGGCGAGGTGCGCGGCCGGGGCGCGATGCTGGCGCTGGAGTTCGTCCGCCCCGGCGGCACCGAACCCGATCCCGCCCTGACCGCCGCCATCGCCGCCCGCTGCCTGGAGCAGGGCGTGCTCACCTTGACCTGCGGCACCTTCGGCAACGTGATCCGGCTGCTGCCACCGCTGGTGATCGGCGAGGACCTGCTCGACGACGCCCTGGACGTGTTGTGCACCGCCATCGGCGACCTGTCCGCATAATCGACTGCTGAGGAAATCTGTTGTCCGAGTTCGACTTCGTGCGCGCCCTCGTTCCCACCGGTGTGTGGATCGACGGAGCCGCGGCCCCCGCGTCCGGCGGCGGCACCTTCACCGTGACCGATCCGGCCACCGGCGACCTGCTCACCGAGGTCGCCGACGCGGGCCGCGAGGACGCCCTGCGGGCCCTCGACTCGGCCTGCCGGGTGCAATCCGCGTGGGCCGCAACCGCTCCCCGCGAACGCTCCGCGATCCTGCGGCGGGCCTGGGAACTGCTGGTGGATCGCACCGAGGAGATCGCGCTGCTGATGACCCTGGAGATGGGCAAGACCATCGCCGAGTCGCGCGGCGAGGTCGCCTACGGCGCGGAGTTCCTGCGCTGGTTCAGTGAGGAGGCGGTCCGGATCGGCGGCCGCTACACCACCGCGCCCGCGGGCACCGGCCGCATTCTGGTCACCCGGCAGCCGGTCGGCCCGGTACTGGCCATCACACCGTGGAACTTCCCGCTGGCCATGGGCACTCGCAAGATCGGCCCGGCCCTGGCGGCCGGATGCACCGTGATCGCGAAGCCCGCCGAGGACACCCCGCTCACCATGCTGGCGCTGGCCGCGATCTTCGCCGAGGCCGGTCTGCCCGCGGGCGTGCTGTCGGTGCTGCCAGGCAGCGACGCCGCGGCCGTCACCGCGCCGCTGCTGGCCGATTCGCGGTTGCGGAAGGTGACCTTCACCGGGTCCACCCGGGTGGGCAAGTTGCTGCTGGGGCAGGCCGCCGGCAATGTGCTGCGCACGTCCATGGAACTGGGCGGCAATGCGCCGTTCATCGTGTTCGAGGACGCCGATCTGGACCAGGCCCTCGAGGGCGCGATGGCCGCGAAGATGCGCAACGGCGGTCAGGCGTGCACGGCGGCGAACCGTCTCTACGTGCACAATGCGCTGCGCGAGCAGTTCGCGTCCCGCTTCGCCGAGCGGCTGGCCGCGCTGCGCGTCGGCCCCGGCTACCGGCCGGAGGTCGATCTCGGGCCGCTGATCAACGAGCGGCAGCGCGCGACGGTGACCGCACTGGTGGACGACGCGATCGCGTCCGGCGCGGTACTGCGTGCCGGTGGCAAGCCGCTCGACGGTCCGGGCTGCTTCTTCGAGCCCACCGTGCTCGACGCTGTGCCGCGCACCGCGCGGATGCACCGGGAAGAGATCTTCGGCCCGGTCGCCGCGATCTACGGTTTCGATACCGAAGCCGAGGTGGTGGCCGCCGCCAATGACACCGAATTCGGTTTGGCGGCTTATGTTTTCACCAAAGACCTCGATCGCGCTCTGCGCGTGAGCGACGCCCTGGAAGCCGGCATGGTCGGCATCAATCGCGGCGTCGTCTCCGATCCGGCCGCCCCCTTCGGCGGCGTCAAACAGTCCGGTCTGGGCAGCGAGGGCGGGTCCGAGGGGATCCACGAATACCTCGACACCAAATACGTCGCGCTCACCCGCTGACGTCCTCTCCCGGCACCCCGGCCCCTGCGCCGGATCCCGTGCCGAACCGGCCGTTCCACGCCGGTGTCTCCACCGTGGCGCGGCGCCGGTGGGAGCGCGCTTCCCGCTCCCGCCGCCGCCAGACCCTCGCAAGAGGAGCTCTCATGCTCATCCAGAATTCTCCGGGGATCGAATCCTCCGCCTCGAGCGGCAAGGGATTGGCGACCAACAAGGTCGGCGTGCTGGCCGGGGCCGTGCTCAGTATCGCCTCCATCGCGCCGGCGTATACGACGACGGCCAGTCTGGGTCTGATCGTCGCCGCCGTCGGCCTCAAGATGCCGGCGCTGCTGATCGCCGGATTCATTCCGATGTTCCTGGCGGCGTACGCCTATCGCGAGTTCAATGCCGAAACCCCGGATTGCGGAGCCTCGTTCACCTGGTCGGCGCGATCCCTGGGCCCCTACGTCGGCTGGATGGCCGGGTGGGGTTCGGTGATCGCCGTGGTGATCGTGCTGGCCAACATCGCGGCGGTCGGCGCGGAGTTCCTGTACCTGTTCGTGGGCAAGCTGGTGGGGTCGGAGGCCATCGCGACCCTCGGTGACAACAAGCCGATCAATATCGTGACCACGCTGGTGTTCCTGGCGGCGGCCGGGTGGGCGGCCAGCCGCGGCATCACGTCCAGTGAACGCCTGCAGTACGTGCTGGTCGGCTTCCAGCTGACGGTGCTGCTGGTGTTCGCCGGGATGGCGCTGTGGAAGGCGCTGGCCGGGGACGCGCCGTCCGGGCTGAGCTTCGATGTCGACTGGTTCGATCCGTTCACCGGACTCACCCTGGGCGCGTTCGCCATGGGCTTGATCGGGTCGGTGTTCCTGTACTGGGGCTGGGATACCGCGCTCACCCTCGGCGAGGAGTGCAAGGATCCGCAGCGCACCCCCGGGCGGGCCGGAGTGCTGTCCATCCTGACCGTGCTCGGCACCTATCTGCTGCTGGCGGTGTCGCTCATGTGGTACGCCGGCGTCGGCGAAACCGGTATCGGACTGGGCAATCCGCAGACCTCGGACAATGTGTTCGGTGCGCTGGCCCAGCCGGTGCTCGGCGGCAACGGCGAGATTCTGCTGTACCTCGCGGTGCTGGTCTCCACCATCGCCAGCCTGCAGGCCACCTTTCTGCCCGCGGCACGCGCCATGCTCGCCATGGGCACCTACCGGGCGCTGCCCAGCCGGTTCGCCTCGGTGCACCCGCGCTATCAGGTGCCGCGGTTCACCACCGCGGTCGCCGCGCTGGTGGCGGGCGGTTTCTATGCGCTGACCGCGCTGCTGTCGGAGCACGTCCTGCAGGACACGATCGCCGCGCTGGGCATCATGATCTGCTGGTACTACGGACTGACCGCGTTCGCGTGCGTCTGGTACTTCCGCAAGCGGTGGTTCGCCTCGGGCCGCGATTTCCTGTTCAAGCTGCTGTTCCCGCTGCTCGGCGGGGCCATGCTGCTGATCATCTTCGCCATCTCGGTGCGCGAGAGCCTCGATCCGGCAACCGGTAGCGGCGCCGAGATCTTCGGCATCGGGCTGGTGTTCTATCTGGGGTTCGGGATTCTGATGCTGGGCGCGGCGCTGATGCTGGTGCAGCGCTGGCGGGATCCGGCGTACTTCCGCAGCCGGACCTTGCCGCGCGCGGTGTCCGGCGATCCGATGCCCGCCGTGCAGGCGCCCACCGTTTAGCGAATCCCACTGCGCCGCAATCCTATTCCCACTACAGGAGGAATCATGCACGTCGTCACCTGTTTCGAACCGCCCGTCTCGCACGCCCGGGTCGGCGAGCCGGTCCGCCCGCCGCTGCGGGTGGCCCTGGTCCAGCACCGCTGGCAGGCCGACGCGGATGCGCTGCGCGCCGAGCTGAGCACGGGCATCGCCCAGGCGGCCGAGCTCGGAGCCACGGCCGTGTTCCTGCCGGAGCTGACGCTGAGCAAATACCCCGCGTTCGTGCGCGGCGGCGACAACCCGTGCGCCGCGGCCGAGGACCTGACGACCGGGCCCACCGTCACCTTCGCGGCGAAGGCGGCCATCGAGCACGGCGTGTTCGTGCACGCCTCGCTGTACGAGCGCGCCGATCAGGGCGACGGGCTGGGCTTCAACACCGCGATCCTGGTGGCCCCCAGCGGCGAACTCGTCGGTCGCACCCGCAAGCTGCACATTCCGATCAGCGCCGGATACTACGAGGACACCTACTTCCGCGCGGGCCCGGCGACCGAGGAGTCCTACCGCCCGCACACCCATCCGGATCTCGGTGACGTCCGCATCGGCATGCCGACCTGCTGGGACGAGTGGTTCCCCGAAGTGGCGCGGCTGTACTCGCTGGCCGGAGCAGAGGTGATCGTCTACCCGACCGCCATCGGCTCCGAACCATCCTTCCCGGCCTTCGACACCCAGCCGCTGTGGCAGCACGTGATCGTCGGCAACGGCATCACCAGCGGCACATTCATGGTGGTGCCCAACCGTTTCGGCGACGAGGGCGAGATCACCTTCTACGGTTCGTCGTTCATTTCCGACCCCTACGGCCGGATCCTGGTGCAGGCCCCGCGCGACGAGGCGGCCGTGCTGGTCGCCGATCTGGATCTGGATCAGCGCCGCGACTGGCTGACCCTGTTCCCGTTCCTGGACACCCGCCGGCCCGACACCTACGCCCGCCTGACCGCGCCCGTCGATCACCAGCACCCCTTCGGGCGGCCCTGATGAGCTGGCACATGCCCGCCGAGCACGCACCGCATCGGCGCACCTGGATGGCGTTCCCGCCCGCCGGGTCGGAGATCACCGCGACCCCGCAGGCGGTGACCGAGGCCCGGACGGCGTGGACGGCGGTGGCCCACGCGGTCGCCGAGTTCGAACCGGTCACCATGATCGTGGATCCGGCCGATGCGGCGGCGGCCCGGACCTGCCTGTCGAGTGCGATCGAGATCGTCGAAGCACCCCTCGACGATGCCTGGATGCGCGATATCGGGCCGACCTTCGTCCACGCCGCGGACGGTGCGGTCGCGGCGGTGGACTGGGTGTTCAACGGCTGGGGCCAACAGGAATGGGCCAGGTGGGACCACGATTCGAAGATCGGCCGGACGGTCGCGGCCGCGGCCGGGACGCCGGTGGTGGACTCGGCGCTGGTCAACGAGGGCGGCGGCATCCAGGTCGACGGCGCCGGGACGGTGCTCGTCACCGAGACCGTGCAGCTGGACCCCTACCGCAATCCGGGCCTGACCAAAGCCGAGATCGAGGCCGAGTTGCGCCGCACGATCGGCGTCGACACGGTGATCTGGCTGCCGCGCGGGCTGTGGCGGGACTCGCAGCGATTCGGCACCCGCGGGCACGCGGACATCGTCGCCGCGCTGCCCGCACCCGGTGTGGTCCTGGTGCACGATCAGCGTGATCCCGAGCACCCCGACCATGCGCTCGGCCGGCAGCTCACGAAGCAGCTGGCCGCCGAAACCGATTCGGCCGGAAAGCCTTTCGAGGTGGTGCCGGTGCCCGCCCCGCGAACGCTGCGGGACGAGGAGGGCTTCGTCGACTACAGCTACATCAACCACTACGTGTGCAACGGCGCGGTCATCCTGTGCGGATTCGACGACCGCAACGACGCCGAGGCCGCGGCCGTGCTGGCCGATGTCTATCCCGGCCGCGTCATCGTGACCGTCGACGCGCGGGAGATCTTCGCGCGCGGGGGCGGCATCCACTGCATCACCCAGAACGAGCCCCTGCCCGCCCGCTGACAACTCGGCCGGCACGCCGCAATGGCGATTGAGGGGCCGGCCGATTCGCCGCAGTGGCGCGAGCGGGACCGTGAGCGCACCCACATACTAGAAACAGCAACCCTCGGGTTATCTCCAGGAAAACTCGATGTTCAGCAAGGAGTTCTCGTGCCTGTCATCACTCGCGACGTCGTGATCGTCGGCGCCGGGCCGTCCGGCCTGACCGCCGCCACCGAACTACACAAGGCCGGTCTGACCGTGGCCGTGCTGGAGGCTCGTGATCGAGTCGGCGGACGCACCTGGACCGGCGACATCGAGAACGCGATGATCGAGATCGGCGGCCAGTGGCTGTCCCCGCATCACACCGCCGCCCTCGAGCTGGTCGAGAAACTCGGCCTGAAGACCTTCTCCCGCTACCGCGACGGCGAATCGGTCTACCTCGCCGCCGACGGCACCCGCCAGCAGTTCACCGGCGACGTCTTCCCCGCGCCCGCCGACACCGCCGCCGAGATCGACCGCCTCATTCGGCTGCTCGACGGGCTGGCCGCCGAGGTCGGCGCGGAGCAGCCGTGGGCGCATCCGCTTGCCGCCGAACTGGATTCGATCCCGTTCAGCCTGTGGCTGGAGCGGCAGTCCGACAACGACTACGCCCGCGAGACAGTGGCGTTCTTCGTCTCCGGAGCCATGCTGACCAAGCCCGCACACACCTTCTCGACACTGCAGGCACTGCACATGGCCGCCGCGCAGGGGTCCTACACCGCGCTGGCCACCGACACCTTCATGCTGGACAAGCGGGTCATCGGTGGCATGCAACAGGTTTCGCAACGCCTGGCCGCCGCCCTCGGCGACGATGTGCACCTGAATTCTCCGGTGCGGAAGGTGCGATGGTCCCAGACCGGCGTCAGCGTCTTCGCCGACGGCGATCTGGAGGTGCGCGCCGACCGCGTGGTGCTGGCGGTGCCGCCGAACCTGTACTCCGCCATCAGCTTCGATCCGCCCATGCCGCGCCGTCGCCAGCAGATGTACCAGCACATGTCCTTCGGTTTCGTGGTCAAGGTGCACGCGGTGTACCCGACCCCGTTCTGGCGCGCGAAAGGCCTGTCCGGCACCGGTTTCAGTGATACCGACATCGTGTCGGAGGTCTACGACAACACCAACCACGACGCCACCAACGGCGCGATGGTCGGCTTCATCGCCCACGAACAGGCCGACGCCGTGTTCGAGATGAGCCCCGCCGAGCGCAAGCAGGCCGTGCTCGACTGCCTGGTCCGCTACCTCGGCCCCGAGGCCGCCGACCCGGTCGTCTACTACGAATCCGACTGGGGCGCAGAGGAATGGACCCGCGGCGCCTACGGCGTCAGCTTCGACCTGGGCGGCATGACCCGCTACGGCCGCGACCACCGCGACCCGGTCGGCCCGATCCACTTCTGCTGCTCGGACCTGGCAGGACACGGCTTCCAGCACGTGGACGGCGCGATCCGGATGGGCCGCCGCGCGGCCGCCGCCATCGTGGCCGAACGCAGCCTCGTGTAGCCACACCGTCCCTCACAACCGGTCTGTCCTCGGGTGTGCGGCGGCTACGGGACGACCGCCGCACGCTCACCCCTCTTCGCCTTCCAGCCTCGCCCGCACGACTTCCATGCGGGCGGCCAGAGCGGCCTCGCCGATGACATTTCTGGCGATCAGTGAGTGCGCCGGCGCGACGAGCCGACTCTGCGGGAACGCCAGTGTCGTGTACACCTCGCTGGAGAGGCGGTCCTCCACAGGTTGGTGTTGGTTGGTGTCTCGGGTCGTGGACCTTCCGCCATAGCAAAGTTTCCACTGGTCACATCACCCAGTGTGGGACGCAATGTGACCAGTGACAACATGGGGTGGCATGCCAGCCTGAAAGCCATGAGCAGCACCTGTCGTGCCGGGTCGACCTAGAGCCGCGCGGGGGCGACAGCGAGCCGCCGCGGCGGAAGTTCTCCTACCACGGCGCGCTGCGCTCGGCCTTGATCGAGGCGGGCATCCCCGGTGCCGCCTCCGGTCGCTAATTCGTCACAGTGACGTGTTGATCTGGACTGGCTGGATGGTGGAATCTGTTGCTACCGGGGCGAACTCGCGCCCGAATCAGCTCTTCGGTGTCGCGAGACAGGGGTGATTTCGCGCACCCCGATCTCACCCTTCGGCACGCGCCGGGATGGGCCTCAGCCCGCGGGCTGGGTGCGCCCGATGCCTCGCCAGCCCAATGGGAGTTGGACGCGGCCTGCCCGGATATCGCCGATGAGATGGGCGTAGCCGTCACGGACTTCGCCGAGATGAACCCACGCGGAGTGCCGGAGCTCCTCGCAGTCGCTGTGCAGCACCGTCCACCACGCCTCGGCGTAGGTCTTCGCCACATGACTGATCACCTCGCCGAAGGTGTGCGTGTGGCGACGGGCGCACCGGGTGTGGCGTGTATAGGCCGCGGCCCAAGAGTTGATCTTGTCGATGACCTTCGCGATATCCGCGCACAGCGCCGTCTCGGTGACCTCCGGTGCATTCCGCCGCGGATTCAGAACCGCTGAAATCAGCGCGGCATGCAGGTCGCCGAGTTCTCTCGCCCACGTGATGAGGGGGAACGGCTCGGTGAGCCGCCCGGCGATCGCGGCCAATAATTGATCCGCCGACAGCAGGGATACCGCATCCGTCGCCGGATTCCCGTACGCCGCTACACCCGCATTCATGGGTGACCACATGTGGCGCTGCCGGAGAAGCGGGTCGTCATGCGATGTGCTGAGAGGCTCGTCGCTCAATGCCGGCCTCGGCGGGTTGGGTGTGCTGAAACATGGGCGGTAAGTCAACTTTTCGCGATGAATGGTCGAAGTAGAGAACGCGCCGCTGCGACTCGGGGCATTATGCTAATACTGACTGCGCACTCAGTCAACGACTGGTCGTGCAGGCGATCGATGCGAGGGTGTCCGGAAAATTGGACGAGGAGGGGGCGGGATCAGTGAGTGAACGTGCGGTGGGACCGGGAAAGTCGGGCGCGATTCTCGATATTTTCACGCGCCATGTCGCCGAGAAAGGCTATGACGGAACGAGTTTCAGCGGTGTCGCCAGCGAGCTGGGCATCTCGCAGGGTTTGATTGTGCACCATTACGGCACGAAGGCGCGGCTGCTGGAAGTTCTGCACGTTTCCTATATGCGGCGCCGTATCGATGAGGCGGAGCGAATCGTATCGACCTTCGCCACACCGCCCGAGCAGCTGGCCGGGCTGTTGCACGCGGCCATGCTGTATCAGGTGCACGACCGGAACGGGACTGTCGCATTCCAGCGCGAGGTCGCACGGCTCGCGCGGGAGGATGCGGATTCCGAGGGGCGCAAGCTGCGCCGGCATTACACCGGAATCCTGCTCGGTGTCCTCGACGCGGGTATCGCGTCCGGTGACTTCCGGCCCGTCGACACCAGCATCCGGAGCCTGCTCATCTTCGGTGCCGCGCAATGGGCGTGGACGTGGTTCGAGCCGGAAGGGCGCAGATCTGCCGAACAGGTCGGTGCCGAACTGGTAGATCTCGCTCTCGGATCCCTGTTGGAGGACAGGACCTCGTTGCCGCGCCTCCGCGATCCCGAAGGCCAGGTCGTCGCAACGGTGATCGACATCATCTCCACTGCCCCGGAGGAGTCTGGACCAGCGTTGGGGAAATGACCCGGCGCCGACCTGAACCGTGCCGACCTGAACCATTCGGGTTGTACGGCAACTCGGCAGGGCTAGTCGAGGCGGGTGGCGGCCACGGCCCACACGGGCACGTGCACCCGGTTGTTCTTCAGCAACGGCCCGATGATCTGGAGTTGCTCCATCATCGGCCTCATCCGATCAGCCCATCCGGAGTCGTCGCTCATCTCCTGGGTCATGTAAGCGAATGTCTCCGGGCCGAAGTTGGCCTGGTAGGTGGTGGTTCCCAGGTGGTCGATCACCCACCCGGCCGGGGAAAGCACGCGGTCGAAATTCTCCGCCGGCAAACCTTCGAGCTGAACGCCGTTGACGTTGTGGCGGCCGAATTCGAACATGAACAGTCGCGCGCCCCGTCTCGTGGCGCGGTGCAGGGCCTGCGCGTACCGGATCTGAGTTTCTTCGTCGTCGAGGAACACGTGGTAGAAGGCGCTGTCGACGACTGTGTCGAACCGATCCTCCAAGCCCTCGAGTTTGGTGGCATCGGCCACCTCGAAGTTCACCGCCACCTCGGCGCGCTCCGCGTTGCGCTTGGCCCGCTCGATCGCCGATGGCGACGAGTCGATACCGGTGACCGAGTAGCCCTTGGATGCGTAGTAGATCGCGTGATGTCCCGGGCCGGTTCCGGGGTCGAGCACCTCGCCCCGCACGGCGCCGTAGGCCACCAACTCCTGCACCGCCGGCTGTGGGCCGCCGATGTCCCAGGGGATCAATGCGGGAGCACCCTGTTCCGATGCCGTGTCGTGGTACAGGGCTTCGAAGTCCATCTGATCGTCGTGCTTCGGTTCGGTGCCCATGACTCCTCCTTCGATTGCGGATGGGCAACACATGAAGGGTCGTGCCAGCGATGCGACGAATCGTTCCGATGATGGGACGTCAGTTCTCGGTTCAGTTTAGTTGTTGCACCACCGGCGGTGGCCCGGTGCTGTTGTTCATTCCGCGCCCGGTGCCGAAAATACTGATCTGACGAATTCAAATCCTTTGGCGTATGTGGCTTTTGGTGAAATGTTTCGACCGAAATTGTCATTGGCCGATGCTGGATGGCGCGGAAACGGTTGCCACCAGAGCGAGTTGGTTCGGGTTGCTAACAGTTCCGCTGAGTGGGACACGGGCCGGTTGCCGTCCCGAAGGCTGGGTTACTGTCCGGTTGGTTCGATGATCAGCATCACATTACGGGTAGCAGGGCTATGAAACTGACGTATTTGCTGTGGGGGCGAATTGAAGACAAGCCCGCACGATGGCGAACTGCGGCGGGCGCTGTCCCACTGCGGTCTCAGCGAACTGCAGGTGAATATCCGTGACGAGTACGTCGCCGCGGCCGAGCTGTGGATGTGCACCTATGACACGCCCGTCGACGCCGTGGTGACGCTGCATGGGGTCGAGGACCCCGATCGGATCACCGCGCTACTGCGACCGCTGGCCGATCGGCTCGACGGGTTCGTCGTCGACGAGCTCACCCCGTTGCGCCCGCCGCGCACCCAGGGGTGTCCGCGCCGACGCGTTCGCGCGCATCGCGGTGAAGCACGTGGTCGAGGCGGTGGACGCGCTGAAGACCTGGAACAGCGCGCACGGCTATGTGGCCGGCCGACCTGACCGGTGATGGCCACCAGTGGCACCGAGTCCATCTGCGCGTCCGCGATCGGGGTGACCAGGAGACCCGGGCGCCGTGGCTGGAGAACTGGATCGGCGACCACACCCGGGTCGCGCTGGACAACCAGGCCAGTCTGGGCTACATCCAGAATCCGGTGCTGGGCTCGATCACCCCCGACGGACGGGTGGACGCCGTTGTCGAGGAACTGTTCCCGATGGCTGCGATGTCGGATCCGCACGCCTACTGGGGAAGCGGCGGTGACGACGCCGAACTCGAGCGGCGCATGCTCGACAGCATCGCCCGTGTAGGCGCCGACCGCGACCTCGGCGTCATCCCGACCAGCCGCTACGTTTACTCCCTGCGCTGACCGTCCGCCAACCCCCGGCCGTGCTGAAGCCCGAGCCGGCGTACGGGCCGGTGCTACAGGACCGGTCGCCCGCGGAGATGCCCGAGCCGAACCGGTCGAGCAGGTGTTTGTTCATGACCGCCCGTCGCGGTCGATGAGGACGCCCGGATTGAGGATCCACGCGGGGTCGAGGGCATGTTTGGTGGCGCGCAGGGCGGTGGCGAACGGGCCGGGTCGTTCCCGGTCGTACCAGCGCCGGTGGTCGCGGCCGACGGCGTGATGGTGGGTGATGGTGCCGCCGTTGGCGGAAATGGCTTCGGAGACAGCGGTTTTGACCTCGTCCCACTGTTCGACGGTGCTCCCCCAGCGGCCGGCGGCGTACGCGCCGAAGTAGGGTCCGGGCCCGTCGGGATAGACGTGGGTGAACCGGCAGGTCAGCACGCCGGTGACACCGGCCGATCGGAACGCGTCGGCGGCCGCGGTCTCGATGGCGGCGCGCAGCTGGTCGAATCGGTCCCAGGTGCAGGCGGTTTCGAAGGTTTCGGTGATCATCGACTGGGCGGCGAGGGCGTCGCGCTGATAGGGCATGCGCAGGAACGACGAGCGCCAGGTGTCGGAGGGGTCGGCGTCGGATGCGGCGGGAGCCTCGTCGCGGGTGCGGCCGCCGAACCCCGCGCAGATCTCGACGGCACGGCGCAACGATTCGTCGACGGGGTGGTCGGCGGATTCGAATCCGAGGACCAGGACTCCCCCGGCGGCGAGGACTCCCGCGTTGAGGAACGCTTCGGCGGGGTCGAGCAGCCGGCAGTTGGCCGGATTCAGCCCGGATTGGGCCAGGGTGCGGGTGGCGTCGACGGCGGCGCGGTAGTCGTCGAACAGGACCGAGGCCTTCGCGCGCCAGCGGGGCCGATCCTGCAGCCGCATCCACGCTTCGGTGATGACGCCGAGGGCGCCCTCCGAGCCGAGGAACAGGCGGTCGGGGGCGGGCCCCGCGCCGGAGGCGGGCAGCCGCCGCGATTCGCCGACCCCGACGGGGGTGACGACGCGCATCGATTCGAGCAGGTCGTCGATGTGGGTGTAGAGGGTGGCGTAGTGTCCGCCGGCGCGGGTGGCGAGCCAGCCGCCGAGGGTGGAGAACTCGAACGATTGCGGGAAGTGCCGCAGGGTCAGGTCGTGGGGTCGCAGCGCGGATTCCAGTGCGGGCCCGAGGATTCCGGCCTGGATGCGGGCCGCGCGGCTGGTGCGGTCGATCTCGAGGACCTGGTCGAGCGCGGTGAGATCGAGCGCGACGCTGCCGGGATAGTCGCCGCAGTCGCGGGGTTCGACACCGCCCACGACCGAGGTGCCGCCACCGAACGGGACGACGGCGAGTCCCGCGCCGGCACACCAGTCGAGGACGTCGACCACGTCCTGCTCGGTGCGCGGCCGCACGACCAGGTCGGGGACATCGCCGACGCGGCCGAGCAGGTTGCGCACGATGTCGCGGAAGGCCTGGCCGTGGCCGTGCCGCACGCGGTCGGCGGTGTCGTAGGAGACGATCCCGGCCAGGGCCTGCGGGGCGCGGGTGCGAGGTTGCCGGATCGGGAGTGCGGTGAGCTCGGGCGGCTGGTGGATGGTGAGGTCGGCGTCGGGCAGCAGGTCCGCGATCCGCTGGGTCAGTGCGGTGCGTTCGGCGCCGGTGACGGCGTCCTCGACGGTGCCCCATCCCCACCACGATCTGGTTGCCATGGTCATATCCTCCACTCGCCACATTAATGACCGATGGGTAAATTACTACATGGTCAATAATGGTGGCGGCAAGGGGAGACATCGCCGACACCGCTGGGCGGTCACCGGATTCGGGTCAGGCGAACGCGGCGATGAGCCGGCGGGTGCGGGCCGCCATCTCCGGCCCCGGCACCTGCGGATGCCGCTGCCACCAGTGGATCAACGCGGTCACCGCACCGATCCACACCTCGGTGAACGCCGCCAGATCCACCGGATCGGTGATCGCACGCGCGGCCATGAACGCCGACATCCCGCGCGCGGCCTGCTCCTCGATCCGCGCGCGTGCCGCATTGGCGGCCTCGGCGGCCGGGCCGTCGGCGGGATGGCTGCGATCCAGCAGCACGTTCCAGTCGTGCGGGCGGTGCTCGAGCGCGCCGAAGATCGCCAGCAGGGTCCGCTCGGCCATGGTCAGATCCGCGGTCCCCGACAGCACCGGCTCGACCGCCTCGGTGACGGCCCGGGCGGCCCGCTCCACACACGCGGCATAGAGCCCGTCCCTGGTGTCGAAACAGGTGTGCACCAACGTCTTCGACACCCCGGCCTGCTTGGCGACGGCCGCCATCGACAGACCCGCGTAGCCGACCCGCGCGATCTGCGCGGCGGCGGCGTCGAGGATCTGCTCCTCACGTTCGGCGCGCGGCACATTCCTGCTGCCCGCGGTGCGTGCCATCTCAGCCCTTCCCGGATGCGGCGGTCACGACAGTGCCGTGATCAGGCGGCGGCTGCGCGCGATCATCGCCGCGGCGGATTGTTCGGGATGACGGATCCACCACGACACCAGCGCGGTGACCGAACCCATCCAGATATCGGTGAACACCGACAGATCCTGCGGATCGCCGACCCCGCGCGCCCGCATCACCGCGCCCGCCCCGTGCGCGGCCTGCGCGGCGATCCGCCGGCGCGCCGCCCGGGCGGCGTCGGCGGCCGGACCGTCGGTGGGATGACTGCGATCGAAGAGCACATTCCAGTGGTACGGGCGATGCTCGAGAACCCCGAAGATCGCCGCGAGGGTGTTCGCCGCCATCTCCAGCTCGGCCGGACCGGCGATGACGGTGTCGATCGCGTCACCGATCGCCGCGGCGGCCCGCTCCACGCATGCCGCGTACAACTGGTCCTTCGTGCCGAAGTAGGTGTACACCAACGGTTTCGACACCCCGGCCCGGGCGGCGACCTCACCAGGATTCAACCCGGCATACCCGACCGCGGCGATACGTTCGGCGGCGATCTCGAGGATCTGATTCTCCCGCTCGGCGCGCGGCACACCCTTGGTTCCCGCCGTACCCATTCCACCGTCCTCGGTCACACACCCTGTCACCAGCAACCTACCGAATCGGCGAACCTGCCCGGCCCACCCGCCACGCGCGCCGGGAACCGGGCGGACCTGTCAGGGTGGGCTCGCGACGTGGCAGGCCGCGCCGGCTCACGCACGCCGTGGTGGACGCCGGCTGGCTACCAGCCAATGGAAGCTGGTGCCGCCGAGGAGGATCGGTGGTTCGCGACCCGGACATGAGAGAGCCCCTCCGGGCAGGTGGTGCCGGGAGGGGCTCGCGCACTGCGTCCGGTCAGCGGATGGTGCCGGCACCCGGGATCAGCGGCAGATCCAGCGGGGTGACCCAGCCCGGTGGCAGGGCGTTGACCGCGGGCACGGCGTTGAGGGCGCGCATGCCGGTGGCCAGGCACCCGGCCACGGCGGGGGTGCGGCCGGAACCGTCGGTGAAACGGAACGAGGTCTCCTGCGAGATCGACGGGCTGCCGAGAATGTCGACCCGGTAGACGTCGTCCTTGGTGCCCGCGGGCCAGTCGGGGGCGGCGTCGAGGCCGATGCGGTTGACGTGTTCGAGGGTGATGACCTCGCGGCCGCGATACACACCGTTGATGGTGAAGCGGATCGCGGCGACCGTGCCGGCCTTGATGATGCCCTTGGCCGAGGGCCGGTCCTCGGGCGTCACCCACTTGTCCCAGGTGGTGGTGATGGCGTCGAGTTCGATCCCGGCGGCAGTGGCGATCATGGGAACCGTTGCACCCCAGGCCATCACGAGCATATCGGGGTGTTCGAGCAGGGCGGTGAACTCGGGCGGGTGGCCGATGCCCATCTCGAATTCGTAGTCGCCCTCGTAGTCGGTGTAGTCGAGCAGCTCCGAGGCGCGCACCGATTCGACCTCACCGCACAGGCCCATCAGGGTCATGGGGAACAGGTCGTTGGCGAAGCCCGGGTCGATGCCGGTGGTGAAGCACGACGCTCCACCGGCCGCGCACGCCTCGGTGATCGGGTCGCGCCAGAACGCGGGCAGCTTGTCCATGTGCGGCCACACCCACGGGGTCATCGCGGTCGAGCACACGTCGATGCCCGCGCGCAGGAACGACCCGATGACGCGCATGTTCTCCTCGGCGAACGCCGCCGTCGGCCCGTAGTGCACGACCGCGTCCGGGCGCAGCGCGATCAGCTCCTCGACCGAATCGGTCGCGAGCACACCGGTTTTCGCGGCCCCGCACAGGTCCCCGGCGTCCTTGCCGACCTTGTCGGGATTGCTGACGCCGACCCCGACCAGGTCGAAGCGCGGGTGGCGCAGGATCTCGGCCAGCACCATGGACCCGACCACGCCGGTTCCCCACAGCACGATGCGCTTGTTCACGGTTGCTCCTGTACTCATCGGTGGAACTCGCCGCAGTCGACGGTGAGCATCTGGCCGGTGACGGCGGTGGCGAGATCACTGGCCAGGAACAGGGCCGCGCGCGCGACCTCCTCCGGGCCGGCCAGGCGGCCCAGATCGGTGGGTGCGGCCTTCTGCCGGTAGATGTCGTCGTGGGTGACCCCGGCCTGGCTCGCCAGCCAATCGAAATAGGCCTTGTTGATGTCCTCGTACACATACGACGGTGCGACGGAATTGACGCGGATGCCGCGCGGCCCCAGCTCGGTGGCCAGCGACGAAGCCAGGTGCGCCAGTGCGCCTTTGGACAGTTTGTAGCCCGAGTACTCCGGTTGCGAGCTGTAGGACACGCACGAGTTGAGCATGATGACCGACCCGCGCGAGCGTTCCAGCGCGTCGGCGAACAGCGCCGACAGTCGCAGCGGCGCGAACACATTCGTCTCGTTGGCGTGGCGCAGCGCCTCCACCTCGATCTGGGTGATCGGGTACATGGGCGGGATGGCGAAGGCGTTGTTGATCAGGCAGTCGACCCGGCCCATTGCGGCCAGCGTGGTCTCGACGAGCGCGGCACGCTGGGCTTCGTCGGTGATGTCGGTCTTGGCCACCACCGCGGCCCGGCCCAGGGCGCGGACCTCGTCGGCGTATTCGTGCAGGCGTTTCTCGGTGCGTCCGGCCAGCACCAGATCCGCGCCCATGCGGGCGGCTTC
Source organism: Nocardia sp. NPDC051981 (assembly GCF_040680715.1). Classification (NCBI taxonomy): domain Bacteria; kingdom Bacillati; phylum Actinomycetota; class Actinomycetes; order Mycobacteriales; family Nocardiaceae; genus Nocardia; species Nocardia sp. NPDC051981. Next base: position 184,706 of record NZ_JBFAXK010000004.1, read on the forward strand.
GATGGTGAGCGAATGGCCCAGGCCCGGTCCGACACCGGAGACCACGATGACCTTGCCGGCCAGCAGCGGCACCGGCTGATAGGTGTCGGCGGGGGTGACCTGCGGGGCAGCTGACACGACTCCTCCTCGAGTCCTCAGCGGTTACAGAATGTAACGACTTTGATGTGACAGACTGTATCGACTCCTGCCCGCAGCGACAAGGACGGATTTCCGTGACCACACGCCACCGGCTGGGCCCGCACCGCGACCCCGCGGTGGACGCCGCGGTCCTCGACGCCACCCGCGCCCTCGTCGTCGAACAGGGCTACGGCGCCACCTCCATCGACGCCATCGCCGCCCGCGCCGGTGTCAGCCGCCCCGCCATCTACCGGCGCTGGCCCTCCAAGGCCCACCTCATCGCCCAGGCCGTGTTCCCCGACGTCGGCTCCGCGGTCGTCGCACCCGATCTGCTCGCCGAGATCCGCAAGGTCATCCGCGGCACCATCCAGCTGTTCGGATCGGCCGAAACCCGCGCCGCCATGCCCGGACTCATGGCCGAGATGCGCCAGGACTCGGGCCTGTACGAGAAACTGTCCGCCCGCCTGGACACCCCCACCCGCGACGAACTCGCCGACTACCTGCCCGGCGACGCCCAACGCCCCGGCCTGGACCCCCACACGGTGCTCGACACCATCGCCGGAGCCGCCCTGTTCGCCATGTGCATCCGCGACATCGACGACCTGGACGGATTCGCCACCTCCCTCGAAGACCTGCTGCTCTACGGCATCCTGGGCACCCGCCCCGACACCGAATGACCCGGTGCGGCCGCGCATCTCGGCGAGACCGACACCCAGCATCAGCATCAGCGAGTCGAACAGCGGCCAGAATTCGACCACCGCGCCCTGGGCCACCCGGGACTCCTGACCTGCCGCATTCGGGCCCGCGACACCCACTCCACCCCCTTACCGTCTGAGCAGGCTTCGATGGTGAGGGGAACGAGAATTGTGATGAGCGAACCGAAGTCGAGTTCGGCGACCGCATCACCTCGTTCCTGCCGACCGCGCACATGGCCGACCGGGTCACCAACCTGTACCTGCACGAATACTTCGGCACCCAGATCACCGTCGTCCCCGACCGCACCCAGCTGCCCGCCGCCCTGGCCGACGTGCACCCCACCATCTGGGGCGCGGTCCCGCGCGTGTGGGAGAAACTCAAAGCGGCCGTGGAATATTCGGTCACCGCCGAAACCGACCCCACCCGCCGCGCCGCCCTCACCGGGGGGCTCGAGGTCGCCGCCCGCAAGGCCGCCGCCCAGCCGGCCGGCCAGCCGATCGACTCCGACCTGGCCGCCGAATGGGACAGGGCCGATGCCGCGGTGCTGCGGCCGCTGCGCACCGAACTCGGCCTGGACCAACTCAAATGGGCGCTGTCGGGGGCCGCGCCGATCCCGCCGGAAACCCTCGGGTTCTTCTTCGGCCGGGGCATCCCCATCGCCGAGGTGTGGGGCATGTCCGGGCAACAGTCGCCCGACGGTGCCCAGGCGGGCTTCGGCAGGCGGCCACACCCTGACCTGCACCGCATCCGATCCGGCCGTCTCCGCATCCCGTCGCGGAGGCGGCCGGATCGTGTTCGCGCCGGGCTCGATTCGTGACCGGGGGAACTGACCCCTTCATAACAGAGCACTTGCTCTGTTATGGTCGGTGCATGCCCCGCCCCCGCACCCACGACCCCGACCTCGTGCTCGACGCCGCCGAGGCCTTGGCCGTGCGATCCGGGCCCGCCGCGGTGACCATCCGCGCGGTCGCCGCCGCCACCGGCGTCTCCAACGGAGCGCTGTACCACACCTTCGGGTCACGCGCGGAACTGGTGGGGCGCACCTGGATCCGGGCCGCCCACCGGTTTCTCGCACTCCAGGCCGCCATGGTCGCCGAGGCCGGCGACGGCGTGGCAGCGGTCATCGCCGCCGCCGAGGCGCCCGCGGAATTCGCCGCCCGCCACCCCATGTCGACCCGGCTGTTCTTCACCGTCCGCCGCGACGACCTGCTCGGCGAGGACCTGCCCGAACCCGTCCGCGCCGAACTGGCCGCCACCCAGGCCACCCTCGTCGAGCTGATGAAAACCCTCGCCCGCCGACTCTGGGACCGCGCCGACGCCGCCGCTGTCGACACCCTCACCCTGTGCCTGGTCGACCTGCCGACAGCGATCCTGCTCGACCGCGACCGCCTCGCCAATCCCCTTGCCCGCCAACAGTTACAGGCCGCCGTCCGCGCGGTCCTCGACCTCGGGCCCACACCCGCACGACCGAAAACCTCCTGAGGAAGGACACCCCATGCCCACACTCACCTACCACGACAAGATCGCCGTCCTGGACCTCGGCGGCGACGAGAACCGCTTCTCACCCGAATTCCTCGACCAGATCGGTGCGCACCTCGACACCGCCGTCGCCGACGGCGCGCACGCCCTGGTCACCACCGCCTCCGGCAAGTTCTACTCCAACGGCCTGGACCTGGACTGGCTCTCGGCCAACGATGAACGCGCCGAATGGTATGTGGCGCAGGTGCAGTCGCTGCTGGCCCGCGTGCTCACCTTCGAGCTGCCCACCGCCGCCGCCCTGCCCGGGCACGCCTTCGGCGCCGGCGCCATGCTCGCCCTCGCCCACGACTTCCGGGTCATGCGCGCCGACCGCGGCTACTTCTGCTTGCCCGAAGTCGACATCCGCATCCCCTTCAGCCGAGGCATGGCCGCGCTCATCCAAGCCAAAGTCACTCCCAGGACGGCGGTCGCGTCCATGACCACCGGACGCCGCTTCGGCGGCCCCGACGCCCTCGCCCACGACCTCGTCGACGCCACCACCGACCTCGACACCCTCACCGGCACCGCGCTCGGGATGCTCGCCCCGCTCGGGGCCAAGGACCCGGCCACCCTCGGCGCCATCAAGGCCACCATGTTCGCCGACGCCGTCGCCGCCCTGAACAACGCCTGACCCGGCTCACCGGGCGCGGCCGGCCACCGGCACCGCCGGCCGCGCCCGGTTGTCGCACGGCGAGCACTCCATTCCGATGGGCGACATGCCCACGGGGACACAGGATCCCGGCCCCACGGCGGCCACTGGCTTATCCAGTGTGCGCGCCGGCCGCCCATAGATGCGGCAACAGCAACTCCGCGACCGCATCCGGGCGTTCGGCCTGCAGGAAATGCCCACAGCCGGGCAATTGCGCGTGCTGGACCCCTGCATGCTCTGCCAGTACCCGCTGCAGATCCGGCGACATGCAGCCATCGCGCAGCCCGGCCAGCGCGAGCGTCGGCAGCGGAGCGGCCTCGGCCATCAGGATGTCGCTGAATTCGCGAGTCGCCCTGCGCTGCACCGTGAACAGCGAGCGGTAATACCGCGTCGCAGCCCACGCCATCACCGGATCGGTGAAAACGGCTGCCACCGGCGCGAACTCGTCGTCGGTGAACGCCCACCCCGGCGACCACCGCCGCCACAGCGCCCGCACGAACCCCGCACCCCGGCGGGTCAGCAACCGCGGCGACAGCCCCGACTGCATGACCAGGATGTACGACGACAACACCAGCTGCCGCGGCAGATACCGCCACATGCCCGGCGCCACCCCGCCCCCGAACGGCGGAATCGCCAGCAGTGTCAACGACTCCCACCGCCGCGGATCCTGCTTGGCCAGGATCATCGCCACGAACGCACCCCAGTCGTGTCCCACCAGATGCGCGCGCGGCTCACCCAGCTCCGCATGCCAGGCCGCCACATCCGCACTCACCGCCATCAGGTCATAGCGCGCCGCCCGCGACGCCGACCCCGGCGTATAGCCGCGCAACCACGGCGCCAGCACCTGATACCCGGCCTCCACCAGCAGCGGGATCAACCCGTCCCACGTGTGCGGCGTATCCGGAAACCCGTGCAGCAGGATCACCAGCGGCGCGTCGTCCGGACCACAATGACGAGCGGACAGTTCCAGGCCGTCACGGCGCAACGTCAGCGGGCGCGCAACAGGATGATCGATCGGCATGCACATACCCTCTCACTCGTGTCGACTGTCGAATTCCTGGACACCTGAACACATTCGGCCCCGCGGCGCGGAGCCGCCATCGCGGTCAGCGGCCCTGCCAGACCGGGGGACGCTTCTCCACGAACGCGCGCATACCCTCCCCGGCGTCCTGCGACGACAGGGCGGCCGCGGCGACCTGCCCTTGCTTGCCGAACGCCTCGGCCACCGACCAGTCCGGGGCCTGGTCGATGATCTGCTTGCTCGCATCGATACTCAGCGGAGCGTTCACCGCGATCCGCTCGGCCAGCGCCAGCGCCGCCTCGAGCGCCTTGCCCGGCGCGGCGACCTCGTTGATCAAACCGATCTCGGCGGCGCGGGCCGCGGTGATCGGGTCACCGGTCAGCGCCAGTTCCATGGCGATCGCCCGGGGTAGTCGCTGCGTCAGGCGCAGCACGCCACCGCCGACGGCGACCAGGCCGCGTTTGACCTCCGGGATGCCGAACGTCGAATCGCTCGCCGCGACAATGAGATCGGCGGCCAGCGCCAATTCACAGCCGCCGGCCAGCGCGGGACCCTCCACGGCCGCGATGAGGGGCTTGCGCGGCGGCTGGGAGACGATGCCGAGGATGCCGCGCTTCTCGGTGACCGGCACCTCGCCACGAGCGGCCGCCTTGAGATCCATACCGGCACTGAAATATCCGCCCGCACCGGTGAGAATCGCGATGCGCGCATTCGAATCACCCTCGTAGGCGTCGATCGCGCGCTCCAGCCCCAGCGCGGTGGCCAGGTTGATCGCATTGCGCGTCTGGGGCCGGTTGATGGTGATGATCATGACGTGGCCGCGGCGCTCGATGAGCACCGGCGCGGGCGGCGGAGGCGGCAACGCGACCCGGGGCAGACCCGCCGTGCTCAACCCGTGACCGGGCGTCGCCGCCACCGCCGTCTCCGGAGCAGTGCCGGTGGATACACCGGTATCGGATTCCCCTGTGCCGGACTCGGATCCGCCGACCTGCGCGGGCCTCGGGACGATCGCGTCACCGTCCACGGTCACCGGCAGGCCCAGCCAGTCGTCCTCGGTGAGGGCGGTGAGCAGGGCGGAATCGGTGGAGCGCACCAGGACTCGCTCACCCTGCGGGGTCAGCACGCTCACGATCGCGGCCTCGGGACGGCCGTCGCGGCCGTAGGGCAGCGTGTAGGCCTCCACCACGGCCTCGCCGCTGTAACCGGTGCGGGCCGGGCGGGCCGGGGGATGCTCGATGACCGGGGTCAGATGCCGGTAGCTCTGCCGCGGCGGGGTCGCCGAGTACACGCCGAGGGCGTGCTTGGTCAGATACCAGCCCAGAGACGTTGCCAGACCGAAGGATTCCGGCTCGGCGCGCAACCGCTGCACCAGCGTCGCCACCGCGTGACCGCCGTAGTTGTTGCCCGGCCCGCCACCGAAGGTCAGGCCCCCGGTCACCGACAGCGGCCGCTTCGGATCCTCCGCCGGCAGCCCCAGCTCACGGGCCGCGATCTGCACCGCCACCGGGAAACACGCATACAGATCGACATGGGCCAGCGCGTCGGCGGTGATGCCCGCATGGTCGAGCACCGCCGCACCCAGCGTGCGGATCGCGGGAGACGCCGCCAAATCGCTGCGCTCACTGACGAACCACTCGTCGGTGCCCGAGGCGCCCGCGTGCAGGAACACCCACTTGTCCTGCGGAATACCCGCCGCCTCGGCGGCCGCCGCGCTGGCCACGATGATGCCCGAGGCCATGTCCACCGTCAGGTTCGCGCACTCGAGTTTGGTGTAGGGCGCGGAGATCATGCGATTGGCCTCGGTCACCGTCGCGATCTCGGGGGCCGGGAACTCCTGCGGCTGCCAGGCATTCGGATTGGCCGCCGCCACCGCCGAGAACCGCGACCACATCTCGGCCACCGCCGCCGCATGCTCGGCCGGAGTACGGCCCAGCCGCCCCCGATTGGCCGACTCCAGCAGCGCGTACATATTGATCGGCGCCTGCAGCCCGGCCGCCGACTCGGCCGCATTGTTGGCCGCCTTGTCGATCCCCACCGTGCGCGTCGGCGCCACCGCCGGATCCTGCACCGGCCAATCCAATTCGATCCCGGCGCGCTGCGCCGCCGCCTGCGTGGCCCCGGCCTCGGCACCGGTCACCAGCACCAGGTCGTAATCGCCGGCCGCGATCGCCGCGGCCGCCTCGTTGAGCACCAGCTGCCCGCCATCACCCCCGAACGGGCTCGACTGCACCGTCTCCGCCGCGCCCGCGCCCACCGCGCGCGCCACCAGCGCACCCAGGTCCCGGTACTGCCACGACGTCGGCGCCACCGCGAACACCGCATTCGCCCGCGCCAGCAACGCTTCCCCCGCCCCGGCATCGGCGGCCGCCGCGCGCAACGCCCGCACCGCCAGCTGCGCGGGATCACCGTAGGACGGGTCGGGGGTGCGCTGCACCACCTGCCCGACGCCCACCAGCACCGGCGTGCCCGGCGCCAGCAGCGTCCCGGACGCCCGGTGTCGCACCGCCTTGTGCGCCGCCCGCTCCGTCGTGCTCGACTTGGCCGCCGCCACGGACGCGGGCAGCGCCGCCAGCGAATCACGCAGCGCGTCACCCAGCGCCCGCGCCACCGTCGCGCCCAGCGGCCCGTCGACCGGCTGCCCCGACAGACCCGCGTCGAGGTACACACTCGACCCGGACCCGTTGGGCGCCACCGTGATCCACAACCCCAGACCCAGCCCCTGCGGCCCGCGCCCGCGCATCGCCAGTCCCGTGTCGCCGACCTCGGTCACCGTCCACGCCACATCCGCCGGGATCCCCATGAACCTGGCCACCTGCGTGTACTCCACGCCCACCGCCGCCGCCCCCGGCGCCTCCCCGCGCCAGCCCGCATGGAACACCACCCACTCCGGAAGCCGTTGCAGCTGCACCAGATACGCCAGCGTCGCGGCCGGACCGGTCTCGAGATCGTGCTGGGCGTGCGCGGTGCGCGGGTAGTCCGCCAGCCCCGCCGGCACCGCGTGCTCGGCCGGGACCGCCGCCTCGCCGGGACCGCCGTGACCGGTCAACCCGGCGATCAGCTCCCGCACGATGCGCGGATCGCGGCGCACGCTGCCGACCAACTGCCCACCCGCCCGCAACCGCTTGCGCACCGACGCACTCCGATCGAGCCCCTGCCCGACCACCGCACGCAAACGCTCGAAACCCGGCACCGCACTCACGGCCCACCTCCTCACCGAGGGTCCACACCATCCGGCCCTCACGGTATCGGCCGCCGACCGGCCGCGGGAAGGGCGAGGGCGACTTCGCACCCCCGCCAACCGGATTCGCCACCACCCCTTTCCACCCGCCTATGTGTAAGCGTAGACTTACGGTTCGTGGGTACTTACCAAAGCGCCGCTCTCGACGCCCTCGGTGACCCGACCCGGCGAGCCATCTTCGAACGCCTCGGCCGAGGCCCGTGCGCGGTCGGCGAACTCGCCCAGGAGCTTCCCGTGTCCCGGCCCGCCGTCTCCCAGCACCTCAAGGTGCTCAAAGAGGCCGGCCTGGTCCGCGACGAAGCCGTCGGCACCCGGCGCGTCTACCGGCTCGACCCCAGCGGCATCGACGCGCTGCGCGCGTACTTCACCCACTTCTGGTCGACCGCGCTGTCGGCCTTTCGCGACGAAGTGAACCGCCAAGCCCAGCAGGACCACACCCAGGAGCAGCCATGACCCAGCACACCGACACCGTCACCGTCGAAGTCACCGTCGACGCACCCATCGACAAGGCCTACCGCGTCTTCACCACCGGCATGGACACCTGGTGGCCGCGCGACCACCACATCGGCTCCGGCCCGCTGGCCGAAGTCGTCGTCGAACCCCACGTCGGCGGCCGCCTCTACGGCCGCGAAGCCGACGGCACCGAATGCCCGTGGGGCCGGGTGCTGGAGTGGTCACCCGACACCCACTTCGCCTTCTCCTGGGACATCGACCTGAGCTGGAAACCCGAATCCGACCCGGCCCGCACCAGCCGCGTCGATGTCACCTTCACCGCCCTCGACCCCGGCCACACCGCCGTCACCCTGGTGCACTCCGGCTTCGAAAATCACGGCCCCGGCTGGGAATCCATGCGCGACGCCGTCGGCTCCCCGGGTGGCTGGCCCGCACTGCGCGACAACTACGCCAAGGTCGTCGCCGCCTGAGCGGGCACCCTCACAGCAGGCGGGTGAACCACACCTGATCCCGCAACCGGATCCCGTCCACCACGATCTCCTCCGCATACCCGGCCGCGGCGGTGAACACATCGGGCACCACCCGCGTCATCCGGAACCCGCACCGCTGATAGAACCGCAGATTCCCCACATCGGCGGTGGCGGTGGCCACCTCCAGCCGGCGCACCCCGGCGTCGGTGGCCACCGCCACCACCCGATCGATCAGCCGCCGGCCCACCCCGGTGCCCCGCACCGGTTCCGCCACAGCGGTATTGACGATCTCCCAGGTCGATTCCCCGGCCCCCGGCGCGGCCTGGACATGGCCGACCACCGCCCCGGAGTCGTTGCGCGCCACCCACACCCGCCCCCGGCCGATATACCCGGCCAGCGACTGCTCGGAATCCTCGGCCATCCGGAACGACCACGCGATCTCGGCGCGATCACCGAGGAACTCCTCGATCCGCACCCCACCCGCCGCCTCCGGCACCACGATCAGCATCCACCCCTCCGGATCCAGCACCGCGAACGCCCCCGCCGCCACCCAGTACGGATTGTCCGGAATCACCTCGGCCACACCATGATCGGCCAGCCGCGCCCGCAACCGCGCGAATCCCGACCGCAGATACAGCACCACCGCATGCTCGGGACCCGGCGGTGCCGGTGGCGGCGCGCCCTCGCGGCGCACCAGCTCCAGCTGCGCCGACGCGTCCGGCAGCCCGAACACGAACCCGCTGTAGCCGGCATGATCCTCGAACACGAAAAGTTGTGTCAGTCCGACGATCTCCCGATAGAACGCCGCACACTCCACCAGCCGATCGGTCTCCCGCGCGAAACGCGCCGCCGCCAGCGACCACTCGCCGCGACCGGACTCCGGGGCAACCACAGGCACATCCTCCTCACAGACAACGACACCCGCACGACAGCATGCGCGGCCCGGCGCCGAGCAGTCGACCCATTTCTCCCGAACCGCCCGCCCGGCCCCGCGACACCGCACACCCTGCCGACCACCGACCGGCCGAAACACGAACGCGCGAGCCCGGATCCGGGCCCGCGCGTCGACTCACGCCCTCGTGCGGCTCAGAGCGCGACACCCAGCAGGGCGTCGACGGTGTCCTTGATCAGGCCCGGCGCCGCGGTATCGGGTCCGCCGTAGGCCAGCGCCTGCTGCGCCCACGCGTCGATCGCCGCGATCGCCTTCGGCGTGTCCAGATCGTCGGCCAGATGCCGCCGCACCCGCGCCACCGTGTCACCGGCCTCGGGACCCGACTGCAGCGCCACCGCCGCGCGCCACCGCTCCAGGCGCGAAAGCGCCTCGGCCAGTACCGCATCCGACCACTCCCGGTCGGCGCGATAGTGGCCCGCGAACAGCCCCAGCCGGATCGCGGCCGGGTCGGTGCCCGCGCGGCGCAGCTTCGACACGAACACCAGATTGCCGCGCGACTTCGACATCTTCTCGCCGTCGAGCCCGATCAGGCCCGCATGCACGTAGTGGCGGGCGAAACGGCGTCCCTTCACCAGCGCCTCGGCGTGCGCGGCCGAATACTCGTGGTGCGGATAGATCAGGTCGCTGCCGCCGCCCTGCACATCGAACTCGGTGCCGATGCGGTTGAGCGCGATCGCCGCACATTCGATGTGCCAGCCGGGACGGCCCGCCCCGAACGGCGCCGGCCACGACGGCTCACCCGGCCGCTCCGCGCGCCACAGCAGCGCATCGATCGGATCCCGTTTGCCCGGCCGCTGCGGATCCCCGCCGCGCTCGGCGAACAGTCGCTCCATGGTCGCCCGGTCGTAGCCGGACTCGTACCCGAACTGCTCGGTCGCGTCGTGACGGAAGTAGATGTCGGCGTACTCCGGATCGTCGACCACATACGCCGCACCCGAGGCGAGCAGCTTGTCGACCAGCTCCACCACCTCCTGCACCGACTCGATCGCGCCGATGTAGTCGCGCGGCGGGATCACCCGCAACGCGGCCATGTCCTCACGGAACAGGTTGATCTCCCGGGTGCCGAGCTCGCGCCAGTCGATACCGTCGCGCTGCGCGCGCTCGAACAGCGGATCGTCGACATCGGTGGTGTTCTGCACGTAGTGCACCTCGTGCCCGCCGTCGCGCCACAACCGGTTGACCAGGTCGAAGGTCAGATAGGTGGCCGCGTGCCCGAGATGGGTCGCGTCATAGGGGGTGATGCCGCACACGTACATCGTCGCGGTGGCGCCGGGGGTCACCGGGCGCACCTGCTTGTCGGCGGTGTCGAACAACCGCAACGCCGGTCCGGATCCGGGAACGGTCGGGACAGCGATATCGGACCAGGACTGCATGAATCGAGGTTAACGCTGTGATCGCGGCGCATCCCCGCCGCCCCCGTACCGGTGTGCCGCGCGACACCCACCCGCCCTGGCCGACCAGCACCCTAGTCGCGGGCGCGAATGTGTCAAGAGTTGCAATCACGACGAGGCGAAGGTCGCCGTCGGCCGGGTCAGAACGCGGGCCAGGGAATCGGGCGCTGACTCACCGGCATCGGCATCACCGGCTCCTCCAGCAGGGCCCGCCCGCGCGCCTCGAGCGCCTCGATCTCGGCGTCGGTGAGGAACTCCGCCAGCCGCTCACCCAGCTCACCGGGCAGTGCCTTGACCAAAACCGTGATGTCGGTGAGCAATTCGTCACCGATCGGCTCACCGGCCCAGCCCCACAACACCGTGCGCAACTTCGGGTCGCGGTGCAGGCAGATGCCGTGATCGACACCGTAGACCCGCCCGTCGAGCCCGACGAGGGCATGCCCGCCCTTGCGGTCGGCATTGTTGAGCAGCACATCCAGCACCGCCATCCGATGCAGCCGCGGATCATCGGCGTGCACCAGCGACACCGGATGCCCGCCCGGGTCCAGCGCCCGCAACACCTCCCGATACCCCTCGGGTACCGCATCCACCGGGCACAGATCCACCAGATCCGGGCCCTGGGCATCCTCGGCGGTCTCGATCCAGCGCTGCACCATGCCCGGCCCGAAAGGACCCTCCCGCAACACGGTTTCGGGGATCACGCCCCAGCCGATCGCCTCCGACACCAGATAGGAGGCCACCTCCCGCCCGGCCAGCGTGCCGTCGGGGAAATCCCACAGCGGTCGCTCCCCGCATACCGGCTTGTACACCACCCGCAGCCCCGCGCCATCGGTCTCGCAGACGAGCGTGACATTGCTGGCGGTGGTGACCTGCCCGATCACCGTCAGCTCGGCGGTGCGCAGCCCGTCCTCGCTCACGCCGTCATTCCTCGAGTTCATTGGCGCCGAAGATGTCGCCGCGTTTGTAGCCGTTGGTGCGCACGCACATGTGCCCCTTGGACGACAGCGGTTCCCCGCACAGCGGGCACGGCGGGCGTCCGGCGGCGATCACGCGCGCCGAGCGCAGCGCGAACTCGCGCGCCTGCACCGGGGTCAGGAACACCCGCACCGCGTCGGGACCCTCCTCGGTGTCGTCGAGCACCACCGATTCGTCCACCTCGGTCTCGGTGATCGCCAGCAGCTCCACCACCACCGCGCCCGCGTCGGCGTCCCAGCCCAAACCCATGGTGCCGACCCGGAATTCGGCATCGATCGGGGTGATCAACGGCGCGGTGTCGGCCACATCGGCGGCCTGCGGCGGCACGGTGGTGCCGAAGCGTCGTTGCACCTCGTCCAGCAGCAGACCCATCCGATCGGCCAGCACCTTCACCTGCTGCTTCTCCAGCAGCACGCTGATCACCCGCGGGTCCTGCACGGCTTGCAGGTAGAACGCGCGGTCGCCCGGCTCGCCGACGGTGCCGGCGACGAAACGATCGGGGGTGCGGAAGATATGGATTGCTCGGCCCATTGCACCTCCATTCGGTTCACTCACACTTATGAATCGGGGCGTTCCGCTACCCCATTATCCGTACTGATGGTGGTACCCGTTTCTCCGCCGGGAACCGGCCCCGAGTGCGATTCGCCGCCGGTTCGCGGTGAAATCGCCGCCAACGCGGACAGGTCCGTCCCGGTGTCGTTGACCCGCCACACGTACGGGGCGGTCGGGGTGTAGCGGATGACGCTGATCGACGCGGGTTCCACCACGATGCGCTGGAACCCGTCGAGGTGAATGCCGAACGCGTCGGCCAGCACCGATTTGATGACGTCGCCGTGCGTGCACGCAATCCACAACACATCGCTACCATGCCGGGCCGCGAACTGCCGATCCCGTTCGCGGACAGCGGACACGGCCCGAAACTGCACCTGTGCCAAGGACTCTCCGGAGGGGAAGGTCGCCGCCGAGGCGTGGCGCTGCACCACCTTCCACAACGGCTCGCTCATCAGGTCCGCCAGCGCCTTGCCGGTCCAGTCGCCGTAGTCGACCTCGAGCAGGCGTTCGTCGGGTTCGGGTTCGAGTCCGAGCTTGTCGGCCAGGGGGGCGACGGTGCGCTGGCAGCGCAGCAGCGGCGAGCACACGATGTGTTCGATGGGCAGTGATCCCAGCCGCTCCATCAGGCTCTGCGCCTGTTCGCGTCCGCGGTCGGTCAGATCGACGCCCGCACTGCGGCCGGCCAGGGTGCGAGCGGTATTCGACGTGGACACGCCGTGCCGCAACAGGATCACCGTCACCGGGACAGCCTACTGGCTACGTCGCCGACACGACGCCGGTCGTCAGCAGCACCATCACCGTCAACCCCAGCAGGATGCGGTAACCGACGAACCAGTCCAGCGAGTGCCGCGCCACGAACTTCAGCAGCCACGCCACCGACGCATACCCCACCGCGAAGGACACGATGGTCGCCACCAGCAGCTGCGGACCCGACGCATTGAGGCCCTCACCAGCGGGTTCGAACGCGTCGGGGAGACTGAACAGGCCCGAGGCCAGCACCGCCGGGATCGCCAGCAGGAACGAGAACCGCACCGACGCCTCCCGGGTCAGCCCGCAGAACAGGCCCGCCGACGAGGTCGCGCCCGAACGCGACACGCCGGGAATGAGGGCCAGGCACTGCGCCAGCCCCATGATCAGGCCGTCGCGGGTGGTCAGCAGCTCGATCGGGCGGCGCCGGCGACCGTAGGCCTTGCCCGAGTAGTACTCCGCGGCCGCGATCACCAGGGCGAACACGATCAGCATGATCGACACCAGCCACAGATTCCGTGCGCCGGTACGGATCTGGTCCTTCAGCAGCAGACCCAGCACCCCGATCGGGACGGTGGCGATGATCACATACCAGCCGATCCGATAATCCAGCTCGCGCTGCACGTCGGGATCGGGGCCGAAGGAGAAGCGCCCGTCCTCGGTCAGCACCGGCAGCCGGGTGGTCGCACGCTCGGACACCGGGACCGAAACCCGTTGCGGCGCGGCCATCTTCGACCACATCGTGGTGCACCAGGCGACCAGGATGCGCCAGATGTCCTTGGCGAAGTAGACCAGCACCGCCGCCTCGGTGCCCAGCTGGGTGACCGCGGTGAACGAGGCGCCCGCATCGTCACCGAAGAACACCGCCGAGGTGATCCGCAGATGCGCCGAGGAGGAGATCGGCAGAAACTCCGTCAGCCCCTGCACCAGGCCCAGCACCAGCGCCTGCACCCACGTCATCGACTCGCCCACACACCCTCCAGTCCCGAATCGTCGGCTCCCGGTGCGGATTTCGGCGCCACCTCGCGTCCGAACCGCCACCGCCCTGGCGCATCCGCGCCGCAACACCGCAGCGACCCTACCGGGCGAGTGTCCGAATTCGGACATGCATCCGCGAAATGGGCCCCGTTGCCCGGTGCGGACATCGACCCGCCGCGCTCGCCGCGGGCCGTAGCCCGGCAGATGCGACAGGTGGGCCTAGGCTGACGCGTGTGACGAAAGTGCAAGCGCGGTGATGGAACAACGGACGGTCGGCCGCAGCGGACTGCGGGTCTCGAGGCTCGGGCTGGCCACCCACACCTGGGGCCGGGAAACCGACGCCGAGGACGCGGCCGCCCAGCTGATGGCGTTCGTCGAAGCGGGCGGCACCCTGGTCGACACCTCCCCCGCCTACGGGGACGGCGCCGCGCAACACATTCTCGGCGAACTGCTCTCCGAGATCGGGCGCGAGGATCTCGTGCTGTCCGGAAGTGCCGGATACACACCGATACTCAGCGACGCCGCCGCCGAAGCGCCCGCCGCCGTGCGCTGGACCGTCGACGCCTCCCGGCGCACCATGCGGCGCCAGCTCGACCACACCCTGCGCCAGCTCGGCACCGACCACCTCGACCTGTGGACGGTCGCCGCCTGGGATCCGCACACCCCCCTCGAGGAGATCGCCGACACCCTGTCGTGGGCGGTGCGCTCGGGGCGGGTGCGCTACGCGGGCGCGCGCGGCTACGACGGCTGGCAGCTGGCCACGTTGGCGGCCGCGGCGCCCATCACCGCCGCGACCACCCAGTACTCGCTGCTCGCGCGCGGGGTCGAGCACGAATTCGTGCCCGCCGCACAGCATCACGGCATCGGCCTGATCGCCACCGCGCCACTGGCCGGGGGCATCCTCACCGGCAAATACCGTGACGGCGTGCCCGCCGACTCGCGCGGCGCCGACGAGGCCACCGCCGCCGAGATCACCGCCCACCTCGACGATCGCGCGGTGCGGGTGGTGGACGCGGTGGTCACCGCCGCCGACGGGCTGGGCACCTCACCGCTGGCGGTGGCGCTGGCCTGGATCCGCGATCAGCCCGCGGTGGCGACGATGCTGGTCGGGGCGCGGGATATCGGGCAGCTCACCGGGATTCTGGCCGCCGAAACCCTCGAGCTGCCGCGGGCCATCACCGCGGCGCTGGGAGACGTGAGCGCACGCACAGAATGAGCAAGGCTAACCTTACCTGCATGAGGTGTCTCGTGAATGCCCGCTCGACCGCACGCACGCTGCTGATCATGCTGCTCGGCATCGGCCTGGTCGCGGGCGTCACCGCCTGCAGCAGCGGCACCTCCGGCAGCAGCGGCACCCACGGCCCGGTGACCGCCAGCGTCGGCGACCTGAACCCGGTGGCGATCGGACCCGAACCCACCCCGGTGCTGCCCGCGACCGTGAAGTCCTTCGACGGCAGCGACGTCACCGTCACCGACACCAGCCGCATCATCGCCGCCGACCGCTACGGCACCCTCGCCCAGACGGTCGTCGCGCTCGGCCTCCGGTCAAAACTGGTCGGCCGCTCCAACTCTGCGGCGTTCCCCGCCGTCGAGGACCTGCCCACCGTCTCCAGCGGCGCGGGCACCCTGAGCGTGGAATCGGTTGCGGCACTGCGGCCCACGGTATTCCTCACCGACACCACCGCCGTCACCCCCGCCCTGCGCGAGCAGCTCAAGGCGCTGGGCATCACCGTGGTCTACTTCGACCCGCAACGCACCATGAACGGCGTCGTCCCCCAGATCCAGGCCGTCGCCGCCGCCCTCGGCGTCCCCGACGCCGGCAAGGCCCTGGCCCAGCGCACCCGCGACGAGATCTCCGCGGCCACCGCCTCGGTGCCGCACCAGGATTCGAAGCCCAAGATCGCGTTCCTGTACCTGCGCAGCACCGCCATCACCATGATCGCCGGACCCGGCTCGGGCGCCGACTCGCTCATCACCGCCCTCGGCGGCATCGACGCCGGCACCGCCTCCGGCATCACCCAGGACTTCCTGCCCATCACCAGCGAAGCCATGATCGCCGCCGCCCCGGACGTCTTCCTGCTCATGAGCGACGGCCTGGCCTCCGTCGGCGGCGTCGACGGCCTCGAGAAGATCCCCGGTGTCGCCCAGACCCCCGCCGGACGTGACCGCCGCGTCGTCGACATGTCCGACGCCGTCCTGCTGTCCTTCGGCCCCGACACCGGCCGCGTCCTGGCCGCCCTCGTCAAGGCCGTCTACGGCATGAGCAACGCATGACCGACCCGCGAACCCCGCAACCCGATTCGGCCGGCCCGCCCGGCGCTGCCGCCACACCGGACGGCGACGGGACCGACCCGGCCGCCGACCATGCGGCGAATCGGCCCAGCGCACGCGAGACGACCTCGCCCCCGGGCGAGCGCGACGAGGCCGATCGGGCGATGGCCGAGCGGGCGAACCCGGCTGCCGCCGCGGAGTCCGGCAGCCCGGCCACCGGTCGCGGGGCAGTAGAGGTCGCCGAATCGGAGATGGAATCGGTTGCCGCACACCGTTTGCCGGCGAGTGTGGACCCGGCTCCGGCCGGTCGGCGCAGCCGCCCGCGCACCACGCTGATCTTCGCCGCGGCCCTGGCCGGGCTGGTGGTGCTGGCCCTGATCTCCGCGGCCATCGGGCAGGTGCCGACCAGCCCCGCCGAGGTCGCGGGCAGCGTGTTCCACCGCATCGGGCTCGACTGGGGGCCGCTGCCCCACCATCCCGCCGGCTACGTGACGTTGTGGGAGGTACGGTTCCCGCGCGTCGTGCTCGCGGTGCTCGTGGGCGCCGCCCTGGCCACCGCGGGCGCATTGCTGCAGGGCGTGTTCGCCAACCCGCTCGCCGAACCCGGCGTCATCGGCGTGTCCGCGGGCGCGGCCGTCGGGGCGGGTGCGGTCATCGTGGTCGGCGGCGCGTTCACCGCGGCCTGGTCGGTGGCGGCGGGCGCGTTCGTCGCCGGGCTGGGCACCACCCTGCTGGTGTATCTGCTCTCGCGCTCGGGCGGGCGCACCGAGGTGGTGACCTTGATCCTCACCGGCGTCGCCATCAACGCCTTCGCCGGCGGCGTCATCTCGTTCCTGCTGTTCAAGGCATCCCCGGCGGCCCGCGATCAACTGGTGTTCTGGCAGATGGGCAGTCTCAACGGTGCCAGCTGGCAGGCGGTCAACGTGGTGTGGCCGCTGACCCTGCTGGGCATCGCGGCCGCGATCTGGATGGCCCCGCGCCTGGACCTGCTCGCCCTCGGTGAATCCGCGGCCCGCCACCTCGGGGTCGACGTGGAACGGTTGCGGCGCAACATCATCGTCGTCGTCGCGGTGCTCGCCACCGCCGGCGTCGCCTTCACCGGCATCATCCTGTTCGTCGGATTGATCGTGCCGCACCTGGTGCGCATGCTCGTCGGGCCCGGACACCGGGTGCTGATTCCGCTGTCGGCGATCCTCGGCGCGGCGGTGCTCGTCGCCGCCGACATCGGCGCCCGCGCCCTGGTCCACAACGCGGACCTGCCGCTGGGCATGATCACCTCGCTGGTCGGCGGGCCGTTCTTCTTCTGGCTGCTGCGCCGCACCCGCGCACGATCGGGAGGCTGGGCATGAGCGGACTGCGCGAGCTGGCAACGATTTTCGGACGTTCCCCCGCACTGCCGGAGACACCCGAACCGGGCACGGTCACCTTGCGCGCCCGCAACGTCAGTGCCAAGCGCGGCGACCGCACGGTCCTCGAGGGCATCGACTTCCCGGTGATCGCCGGGCAGATCGTGGCGCTGGTCGGACCCAACGGCGCCGGGAAGTCCACACTGCTGGCCGCCCTCGCCGGGGAACTCGAACTCTCCGGCGGCAGCGTCGAACTCGACGGGCACGCCCTGACCCACTGGACCCACCTGGACATGGCGCGCCGCCGCGCGGTGCTGCCGCAATCGCACACCGTCGGATTCCCGTTCCGCGCACGCGAAGTGGTGGCCATGGGACGCTCCCCGTGGGCACGCACCGGCCGCCAGGACCACGACGACGAGGCGATCGCCGCTGCCATGGCCGCCACCGACGTCGAACGCTTCGCCGAGCGCCCCTTCCCGGCCCTGTCCGGCGGTGAACGCGCCCGCGTCGCCCTGGCCCGGGTACTGGCCCAGGACACCGCGACCCTGTTGCTCGACGAGCCCACCGCCGCACTCGATCTCGGCCACCAGGAGCAGGTGCTGCATCTGGCGCGCGAGCGGGCCGCCGCGGGCGCGGCCGTCGTGGTCGTGCTGCACGACCTCGGTGTCGCCGCCGCCTACGCCGACCGGGTCGCCGTCCTGGAAGCCGGGCGCATCGCCGCCGACGGCCCGCCCCGCCAGATCCTCACCCCCGAACTGCTCTCCCGCGTCTACCAGCACCCGGTCGACGTCTTCGACCACCCGGTGACCGGCGCCCAACTGGTGCTGCCCGTCCGCGGCTGAACCCGCCGAAACCCGTGCGGGCCAAGCGCATTCGCCCCGGCCCGCACGGCGGCAGCGCTGATCAGAGCTGCTGCTGACCCCACAGCAGCCGCAGCGCTCCGTTGACCAGCCACACCGCGAACATCACCGCACCCGCCACCGGAGTCCAGGCCAGGCCCAGCAGTACCGACGCCGCGCCGAACCACGCCACCTCCAAAACGACACGCCGCCAACCGGTTTGCGGGAACCGGGGATCCTGGGCCGCACCGAACAGCGCCCACACCACGATGAACACCGCCGGGGCCGCCAGCCCCAGCAGCACCCGCACCACGATCGGGGCCGACACGGTGAACCCCCACCAGGCGGCCGCACCCAGCACCAACAGTTCCAGCAGGAACATCACCAACAGGTTCGCGCCTTTGAGCACGCTCATCGCCAGACCAACTTCAATACCGCGGGAGTCAACAACATGCGGATCACAGTGGCGTCCAACACCAGTGCCGCGATCATGCCGTAGGCAATGTATTTCATCAGCACCAGATCCGAGAACCCGAACGCCCCGGTCACCACGATCAGAATCGCCGCGGCCGAGGTGATCACACCGCCGGTGTGGGCGATGCCGTAGCGGATCGCCTCGGGCGCATCGGCTCCCGCCGCGCGCGCCTCGGCCATCCGCGACTGCAGGAACACCTCGTAGTCGGTCGACAGGCCGAACAGCACCGTCACGATCAGCACCAGCACCGCGAACATGAGCGGGCCCGGCGTGAAATCGAACAGGCTCGCGCCGTGGCCCTGCACGAAGATCCAGGTCAGCACGCCCAGGGTGGCGCCGAGGCTGAGCGCGCTCATCACCACCGCCTTGATCGCCAGCACCAGCGACCGGAACGCCGCGTACATCAACGCGATCGCCGCCACGACCAGGATCGCCGCCAGCAGCGGCAGCCCCCTGATCAGACCCTGGATCGAATCCCGTTCCAGCGCGGGCACACCCGCGACCATCACCTGCACCCCGTCCGGTTGCGGGATCGAGCGCAGCGCCGCGATCACGCTGTCGGCGTCGCGTTTGTCGCGCAGCCCGCTGGCCAGCACCGTCACCTGATCCTTGGTCGGCGCGGCCGGATCGAACGGCCCCGTCATCTCCGGGCCCACGATCTGATTGGCGGCGTAGCGGATATCCGAGAGCTGCTGCGGATTCGCGCCCACCACCACCAGTTTCAACGGCTCGGTGCGGAACTGCGGGAACATGCGGTCGAAGTCCTGCTGCGCCACCCGCGCCGGATTGTCCGACGCCAGATACCGCTCGCTCAGCCCCCCGAATTCGATACTGCGGAACGGCAGGATCAGCACCAGCAGCATCAGCACCACCGGCACGATCACCAGCCACGGCTTGCGCATCGCGAAAAGCGCCAGCCGCGAGAAGAATCCGGCATCGATCTGCTCGGCGGTGCGGACACTGGCCAGTCCGTGCCATCCCCACAGATCGATGCGCCGCCCCACGATCGACAACACCGCCGGCAGCGCCGTCACCGACAGCACCGCCGCCAGCAGCACCGAGGAGATACCGCCCAGCGGCACCGACCGCAGCACACCGTTGGGGTAGATGAACAACGCGCCCAGGCTCACCGCGATGATCGCCGCCGAGAACAACACCGTCCGCCCGGCCGTCGCCACCGTCCGCGCGGTCGCCTCCTCGACACTGCGGCCCGCCGCCAGCTCCTCCCGGAACCGGGTCACCGCGAACAGCCCGTAGTCGATCGCCAGCCCCAGGCTCACGAGCGTGACCACCGCCGAGGCGAACACGTTGACCTGCAGATGATTCGTCAGCAGCCGCATGATGCCCTGACTGCCCAGGATCGTCATGCCGCCGATCAGCACCGGCAGCAGCGCCCCCACCACCCCGCCGAACACGAAATACAGCAGGATCGCCACCAGCGGCAGCGCGATCAGCTCCGCCCGGCGGATGTCGTCCTGCATGCCGGTGTTGATGCCCTCCACCACCGGCTGCAATCCGGCCAGCTGCACGGTTGTCCCGCCGGGCCCGGAACCGGTTGCGCCCGCGTGGAATTCGCTCTTGATGGCCAGATAGTTGTTCACCGTGTCGGTGCCGCCGGCCCCGCGCAGCCCGATGCTGGCGAAGGCGTGCGCGCGCGAGGCGTCGGCGAACTGCCCCATCAGCGCGCCGTCCCAGTACGAGTCGATCTTCAGGATCCGATCGGGATGCTCAGTGCGCAGCCGGGTCAACTCCGCCGCCACCGCCGAACGCACCGGCTCGTCGTCGACGGTCAGCCCGGGCGGGGCGGTGTAGATCGCGATCAGATCCGCGTCGGTGTCGCGCCCGAAGGTGGCATCGGCCAGCTTCGACGCCGCCACCGACTGACTGGATTCGTCGAACCAGCCCTCCTGGGTGAGGTGATCACCCAGGTCCCGCCCGTAGCACCCCGATACCAGCACCACCAGGCCGAACACGGCGAACACCACGAACCGGAAACGGTGGATCAGCCGCCCCCACCACAGGGATCCGGCCTCGAGCATCAGCCGCAGGCCGCGGTCTTGTAGTCGGCCGAACGCAGAATGCCGCACAGGTCGGTGCGCGAGATCTTCCAGCGCCCGTCCTTGTACACGAAATGCACCACCGTGGTGCGCACATCGGTGCCGGTGCCGTCCTTGTCCAGGCTCAGCGTCGCGGTCAGGGTGCCGTCGTGATTGTCGAACACCGGATCCTTGACCCCGTACACCGCGCGCGGATGATCGGCCAGCGCCTTGTACATGTCCGGGATCGCGTCCTTGAACGCCTCCCCGTCCTCGATCAGCGCGGTGCGGTCACTGTCGGGCAGATTCGGATCCAGCGCGCTCTTGATCTGCGCGTCCAGCTCCCGCGCGGTCGGGATCGCCGGCTTGTTGGCGCTGCTCTGCGCGGCCGCGGCCGCCGAGGACGAACTCAGTGCCGCGTACGCCGAGGACCGTGCCTGGGCCACCTTGGACTCGTCGTCGCCCCCGCCGCACGCGGCGATCGACGCGCCGAGCACGGTCAACAGGAGCGCGGCGGCGGCCGGTCGTCGAAGTCGCATCAACATCCTCGTCAGCTCGAACTGCGGTTGTGTGCCGTTAGTTTGTCACGCGCCGCGCCCGGGGGTGATTCCTGTGTCACAGACACCCGGTTCCGTGCGAGCGGCTCACATGCCGTCGATGACCGCGCTGAGCCGGCCCAGCAGCGCCCGCACCGTGATGGCCTCCCGCAGCTGCGCGGCCGGCACCGGCGTGGCCTGCGGAATCAGATCACGCACCAGCGCCACCACGCTGCGCTCGTCGTCGAGATCGATATCGGTCACCGGTGCCAGCGCCACCGCTTCGACGTCCTCGGGGCCGGGCACGGCGGTGGCCAGCCCGAGCCGGTAGATCTCGAGGGTGAGGGTCGCGCGGTGGGTGCGGAAGGCGAAGGACCGCCCGTCCGCGGTGACCCCGAACCCGTGCGCGTAACGACCCACCGTCACGTCTTCGACGGTGAAGCCCGGAGTGTGGTCGGCTACCAACAGATCTCCCTGATACAGCACGCTTTTGCCTTCCACGGTAGCCGCACCGGCCGACAGCGCCACCGAAAGCCCATGTCACATCATGCAAATCGGCCCGGGAGGCGGCGGCACGCCGCCGCGAAGACCCCCGCTTGTCGGGTGTGGTGACGGATCATGGTCAGATAAGAGAGCACGCATGATTTCGTCGGTCAGTTCGGTCAGTAAGGAGTTCGCTGCATGCGCCGTCGCGGCTGGATCGGTTCAGCCCTCGCGGGTGTGACCGTGGTGACCCTGCTGGCGGGCTGTTCCTCCCAGGAGAACAACGCCGACAACGCCACTCGCGACCCGGCCACCCCCGCCGCCGCGCCCGCGGCCACCGCGGCCCCCGCCGGGGAGGTGACCCCCAGCACCCCGATCTCGCTGCTGGTCTCCGAACCGGCCACCGGAACCCTGGCCGCCGCGACCACCGCCGGCGACAAGCCCGTGCTGCGGCTCACCGACACCGCCACCCCCGGCAACCACCGGACCACCGATGTCCCGCTGCCCGGCAAGGCCGCCTCGCTCGCCCTCGGCAGGCCCGGCGAGATCCTCGTCGCGGTGCCCGGCAGGATCCTTCGCGTCGACGCCGCCTCGGCCAAGGTCACCGAGATCGCGATCGACGGCGACGTGCACGCGGTGGCGCTGCGCCCCGACGGCTCGCTGGTGGCGGGCCTGGCCAACGGCAAGGTGCTGCTGCTGGACGCGGACGGCACTGTGCGCCATACCATTTCGGGTCTGTCCTCCGCCGATGCCGTCGAGGCCGGCGACGGCGCGGTGGTCGTGCTCGATCGCCGCCAGACCGCCATCGTCCAGCTCGACGGCACCAGCAGGCTCGGGCTGTCGCTGCGCGCGGGCGACGGGGCGTCGAACATGATCGGCGACCACTTCGGCCGCCGCATCGTCACCGACACCGCCGGGCAGGAACTGCTGGTCTACACCGCCGATCCCTTGGTCCTGCACCAGCGTTTCCCGGTAGGCTCTTCGCCCTACGCACTCGCCTACGATCAGCGGTCCGAGACCGTGTGGGTGACGCTGACAGGCAGTAATGAAGTCGTCGGCTACGACCTGTCGACGGGTATACCGGTAGAGGTGGGGCGCTACCCGACGGTGCGCCAGCCCAATGCGGTGACCATCGACGGCCGCACCGGTGACATGTTCGTGGGATCCGCGACCGGTGACGGTCTGCAGCGGATCGGCGCGGACCAGCGGAAGAGAGGGCAGTGATGGCTCGGGCCTCACGATCGGCGCACCAATCGCGCACATTGCCGGAGGGCTGGGAGGAATCCAGCGACGAATGGGAATACGTGCCCCTGCGGCTGCCGCCCGGCATCAGCAGGGTCACCGCCTCCATGCGACTGTCCATCCACGCCGAATACGGTGGCTGGGAGTTGTCGCGGGTGCGGGCATACACCGACGGCAGCCGTCGGGTGTTACTGCGCCGCCGCAAGACGACCCCCCTGCTATCCCCGACACCCGAGGCGGTGATGTAACCCCCCATGTACGAGCGCCTGTACAGCCTGTTGCTGAAGGTGATGTTCCTGCTGCCGCCGGAACGCATCCACCACCTGGCCTTCGCCGCGATGCGGCTCGCGACCCGCTTCGCCCCGGGCCGCGCGCTGACCGCCAGGCTGCTGGTGGCCGACGATCCGATCCTGCGCACCCGCGTGTTCGGCGTGGACTTCCCCGCGCCCCTGGGTCTGGCCGCCGGCTTCGACAAGAACGCCGACGGCGTCGACGCGTGGGGCCCGCTCGGTTTCGGCTACGCCGAGATCGGGACCGTCACCGCCCAGGCCCAACCCGGCAACCCGGCCCCCCGGTTGTTCCGCCTGCCCGCGGACCGGGCGCTCATCAACCGCATGGGCTTCAACAACCTCGGCGCGGCGGCCGCCGCCGAACACCTGGCCCATCGCCTGCCCGGCGGCGTCCCCATCGGCGCCAACATCGGCAAGACCAAGATTGTCGAACCCGAAGACGCCGCAGGCGATTACGCCATCTCCGCTGGACTGCTGGGCCCGCTGGCCGACTTCATGGTCGTCAACGTCAGCTCCCCCAACACCCCCGGCCTGCGCGACCTGCAGGCGGTCACCTCGCTGCGCCCGATCCTGCAGGCGGTCCTCGACACCGTCTCGGTCCCCGTCCTGGTCAAGATCGCCCCCGACCTCTCCGACGAGGACATCGACGCCGTCGCCGACCTCGCCGTCGAACTCGGCCTGGCCGGCATCGTCGCCACCAACACCACCATCCGCCGCGACGGCCTGCGCACCCCCGCCGCCGACGTGGAACCGATCGGCGCGGGCGGCCTCTCGGGCGCCCCCGTCGCCGACCGCTCCCTCGAAGTGCTGCGCCGCCTCTACGCCCGAGTAGGCGGCGAACTCGCCCTCATCTCCGTCGGCGGCATCGAAACCGCCGACCAGGCCTGGGAACGCATCCTCGCCGGCGCCTCCCTCCTCCAGGGCTACACCGGCTTCATCTACGGCGGCCCATTGTGGGTCAAGCACATCCACCGCGGCCTCGCCGCCAAACTCCGCGCCCACGGCTACACCACCCTGGCCGACGCGGTCGGCGCCGAACACAAAACCCGCGCCTGACAACCGATCCCGGCCACTGACCTCGCATGGGCGACGGTCCCACGCGTCATAGGGACCGATCGGATCCGGCGAATCGTCGTGCGGGTCAGGTCGCTCAGGCCCACAGGTGGCGGGAGCGGGCGCCTGTCGTCGAGGGACGGTGGGCGGTGGCCGCCCATCCTGCGAGGATCGATTCGGGTCGTTCGTCCTCCTCGTCGGTCTCTCGGGGAGTGTCTTGCCGGTACATCCGTTCGGCCAGGCGTTGCGCGAGCAGGAGTACCGCGCTTTCGACGCCGATGCCGACTCGGGTGGCCAGGTCGGCTGCCCACAGGTGGGCGGCTTCGTCGTAGACGACGGCCGGGTCGGACAGGATTTCGTCCAATTCCATTCCGGCGCGGGCCTGTTCGTGGGTGAGCCGGTGGGTCGGAAGCCAGCTCAGACGCCAGACCGCTTCGCCGCCCCGGTGCTCGCGGATCGCATACTCGGGGCTGATGGTGCTGGTCATGGCGGTGGTGGTGATGTCGATCATGGGCCCTCCCTCGGTCGTGCACGCGAGCGGCAGGATCGCTGCCCGTTCGCGCTGTGGTGCGCTCGGTCGCGGTCGATGTCCCGCGCCGGGCTGTTTGCTCCCTCATCGAATGCTGGTCGGTCGCAATGTCATCGGGTCTCCTGCTCCCGCCCGAATGCCAGCTGTGCCAACCCCTTTCGCTGTTGTCGACCCACGTGGTGGCGGCCGCGGCGGCCATCGCCGGACTGGCGGTGGGCTGCTGGGCTCCCCAACGCACCCGGCTGCTGCGTGCCCGGGCCCGCCTGATGCGGAATCGCCTGTCCGGGTTCTGAGCTCTTCGCGCAACTCATGTCCTGAAATCGACCGCTCGGCCATAATTGCCAGAGGCAGGGCGGCAGGTGGAGCAGGCGTGAAAGAGCTTCAGGCAACCGCACATTCGTTGCTCCGGAAGGGGCGTGAGTTGCGGGTGCGGGTGAAGGAAGTGCACGACGAAACCGGTGTCGGGCACATGCTGATCTTCGGTGAGCCGGCGGATGACTGCCTGGTACGCATCCATTCCCGGTGTCTCTACGGCGATGTGCTCGGCTCCCAGGACTGTGACTGCGGGCCCGAGCTCGAGCTGGCCATGGACCTCATCCAGGGCGAGGGCGGGCAGGGTGTGCTCATCTATCTCGAGCAGGAGGGCCGCGGTGCGGGCCTCGAGGTCAAGGCGATGGGATTGCATCTCGGCGAGGAGACCGGGGCCGATACCTTCGATGCCTATCGCCGCCTGGGCCACCCCGACGACTCACGCACCTACGACCATGCCGCATACGCGCTGGCCGCACTGGGCCTGCGGTCGGTGCGCCTGATGACCAACAACCCGGACAAGGTTGCCGCGGTGCGCGATGCGGGACTGATCGTGACGGCGGTGCCGCTCGAGACCGAGCCGCGCAGTCCGCAGGCGGCGCTGTACATGGCGGCGAAAGCCAAACGGCGCAGCGCGTATCCGGGGCGGCATGCCGGCATCGGGCGTGACCCGGTGGCCGGACCCTGGGGTCGCACCGTCGATTCCGCCGCCCGCCACCAGGATCGGTAAATTCGGCCACCGGCGTGGCCGTGTAGCCCACGACACAACTGTGATGATCTGGTTACGATGAGTGAGCCGCGCCACAGACGGCGCGTGGCCATCGCGTGATCGGGTTGGTCGTTCTCTCGGACGTCGGAGTTCGCGCAGGTGGGTGCGCGTGTGGCGGGTGAAGCGAGAGGCAATCGGGAAAAGGGTTATGACGACTGACATCGGGTATGCGCACGCATCTGGGAAAACCGTTCACACGATTCCGCAGGCGTTCCAGCAGACATTGACGCTGCGGCCGGGGCAGGTGGCGTTGCGGACCG
Source organism: Nocardia sp. NPDC051981 (assembly GCF_040680715.1). Classification (NCBI taxonomy): domain Bacteria; kingdom Bacillati; phylum Actinomycetota; class Actinomycetes; order Mycobacteriales; family Nocardiaceae; genus Nocardia; species Nocardia sp. NPDC051981. The sequence continues at coordinate 210,901 of NZ_JBFAXK010000004.1, forward strand.
TCGGGGGGACACAGCAGATCACCTGGCGCGAGTACGGGGAACGGGTGCGCGCCATCGCGGCGGGGCTGGCCGGATTGGGGGTGGGGCGCGGGGACACCGTGGGGATCATGCTGACCAACCGGCCGGAATTCAATCTGGTCGACACGGCGGCGTTGCACGTTGGGGCGACGCCGTTCTCGATCTACAACACCAGCTCCGCCGAGCAGATCGCGCACCTGTTCACCAATGCCGAGAACAAGGTCGTGATCACCGAGCCCGCGTTCCTGGACGTGGTGCGCGGGGCGGGCGTCGAGCTGGAACACATTGTGCTGGTGGAGGGTTCGGCGGCGGGCACACTGACCCTGGCCGAGGTGGAGGCCGCGCCGAAGGCGGACTTCGACTTCGATGCCGCCTGGCGGGCGGTGCAGCCCGACGATGTCGCGACGCTGATCTACACCTCGGGCACCACCGGTCCCTCCAAGGGCGTGGAGCTCACCCACGCCAATGTGGTGGCCCAGATCGTGGGCCTGGTCGAGGGCCCGCTGACCGTCGGCCTCGACGACCGCTCGGTGTCCTACCTGCCGGCCGCCCATGTGGCCGACCGCATTTCGGGCCACTGCGCCAACCTGTTCACCGGCGTGCAGATGACCTGCGTGCCCGACCCGCGCGAGATCGCCGCCGCCCTGCCCGACGCTCGCCCGACCGCGTTCTTCGGCGTGCCGCGCGTGTGGCAGAAGATCAAGGCCGGGATCGACGCCAAGCTCGCCACCGAGTCCAGCCCGGTGAAGAAGGCCCTCGCCACCTGGGCGCTCGGGGTCGGCGCGCAGGCCGCCCGCGCGGATCTGGCCGGCGGCGGCCGCGGCCCGCTGCTGGATGTGCAGCACAAGCTGGCCGATGCGCTGGTGCTGTCGAAGCTGCGTCACGCCCTCGGCTTCGACGAGTTGCGCGTCGCCGCCTCCGGTGCGGCCGCGATCCCGCCGGAGACCCTGGAATACCTGCTGGGCCTGGGCTTCACGGTGACCGAGGTGTGGGGCATGTCGGAAACCTCCGGCGTCGGCACCTACACCCCGCTGGCCAAGCCGAAGCCGGGCACCGTCGGTGTTCCGTTGCGCGGGCTGGAGATTCGCCTGGGCGAGGACGGGGAGCTGCTCGTCCGCGGCGGCATCGTCACCCACGGCTACCGCAAGATGCCCGACAAGACCGCCGAGGCCATCGACGGCGACGGCTGGCTGCACACCGGTGACGTCGCCACCATCGACGGCGACGGCTACGTCAGCATCGTGGACCGCAAGAAGGAACTCATCATCAACGAGGCGGGAAAGAACCTGTCTCCCACCAATATCGAGAACACTGTCAAGGCGGTGTCCTCGCTGGTCGGCCAGGTGGTGGCGATCGGTGACGCCAAGCCGTTCATCTCCGCGCTCATCGTGCTCGACCCCGACACCGCGGTGGTGCGGGCCAAGGCCCTGGGCACTCCCGACGCCGAGTTGAAGACCCTGGCCGCGCACCCGGAGATCGTCGCCGAGATCAAGGCCGCGGTCGCCGAGGCCAATGCCAAGCTCTCGCGGGTGGAGCAGATCAAGCGCTTCACCATTCTGGATCTGGGCTGGGAGCCCGGCGGTGACGAACTCACCCCGACCCTCAAGCTCAAGCGCAACCCGATCGCGGCCAAGTACGCCACCGAGATCGCCGCGCTGTATCTGACCCCGCCGCCGGACGGCGTGATCAATATGAGCTGATCCGGGGGCACGCCACCGGAACAGAGGTGGGCCTGGACGAGTCGTCCAGGCCCACAGCCGTTTTCGCGTCCGCTGCTACGGGCGCCGCATCGCCGGTGGTGTCACCCGCGCGCCGTGGCCGTCCGGGTCACCCGGGCCAGCAGATCGCTCATCGACTCGGCGATCCGCCCCATCTGGCGGTGAGTGTGCTCGGCGGTGTCGTATTCCACCTGAATCGTCAGCCGATCTCCGACAGTGAAGATCGTCATCTTCGGCGGCATGCCGGCCGCCATCGCGAACACCTCGTCCCGCACGAACTCCAGGTCCGCCGGCATCGGATGCGCGGGCAGCCGGCCCATATTCGACAGTGCGATCGCCGGCGCACCCGACAGCATCGCCGCCACCTCCGGCGCCAGCGCCCGCTGCGCGGCCCGCATGAACAGCGCCGGGAACCGTGTGTCCAGCATCTGCCGCATGGTCGCGTCGACCACCGCGCCCAGTGCCCGCGGATCGGCATCCCGATCCACCAGCGCCGGAGTCCCCGCCCCCGAGGCGCAATTGAGCATCGTCGAGACCGGCAGTCGTGGCGACAGTTCCGGCCGCAGATCTGCGGCATGCCCGCACATCAACGGCAGCGGCCCGTCCTCGGCGAGCTCGGCGCGCACCGCCGCCAGGGCGGCACCGGCCAGCAAGCTGTTGACCGAGATCCCTTGTGTGCGCGCCACCTCCACCAGCTCGCGGGTGTGCCGGGGCGACAATTCGATGCGGCGCAACGCCAATCGCCCGCCGGGATCGCCCGACCCGTCGCCGTCGTGCGGCAAGGTTCGCGGCGCGCCCTCGGGCCCGGCGGTCGCCGCCATCTCCATTACCTGCGCGAGGAATCCGTCGACCTCGGCGACGGTGGTGACCCGCGCCAGCAGTCGATCGACCCCGTCGAGCAGGTCCCGATCCGTCTCCTCGGGCGGTAGTGCCGTTCCCGCGACGTGTGCGCTGTAGCGCTGCCACATCTCGTCCAGCAGCGCGAAAGCCGAACGCCCATCGCTGATCCCGTGATGGATGACCAGCACGATGCGACTGTCCACGGGCCCGCGCAGCAGCACCGCCCGGAACAACCCCGCACTCCAGTCCGGGCGGGTGTTGACCAGGTCCCAGTACTCGTCGACCTCTCCGTCGCGCACCTCCAACGGCGGCGCATAGCCCTCGTCCACATCGAACCGCGACACCCCGGCCACGGTGACGGTCCGGCTGCGCAGCAGCACATGCCCGGCCGCGAGCTCGCCGAGCACCCGCCGCAGCACGGCGGGATCGACCGCACCGCGCACGGTGGTGCCGATGAACAGCGGCATCCCGCCGATCGGCACGCTGCCGAGGCAGGTGTCGGTGGCGAAGTAACTGGTTTCGAAGGGGGACAACAGTCTCTGCTGAGTCATGTCGGGGCTCGTACTTCCGTGTGATGGATCGTGCCGAACTCGACCATACACACGTTTCATACACTCGTACAAAACGTATGTTTGAAACATGTGTTACAAACGACCGTTCCACCCGGTGCTAGGCTCTACCGCCGTGGGAACACGAGAAGATCTCCTCGCCGCTACCAAGCAGTGCCTGGCCGACCGCGGCTACGCCCGCACCACCGTGCGCGACATCGTCGCCGCCTCCGGCGCCAACCTCGCGGCCATCAACTATCACTTCGGCACCCGCGACAAGCTGCTGAACCAGGCCATGCTCGAGGCCACCGCCGCCGCCGTGCAGCAGATCCTCGACTCCCTGCCCGCCGATCGGGCCGGCGACCCGGCCGCCCGCCTGAACACCTTCTGGCACAAACTGATCGACTCGTTCACCACCGACCGGGTGATCTGGACCGCCAATATCGAATCCACGGCCCAGGCCCTGCACTCCCCCACCCTGCGCGCGGAAACCGGTGCCGCACAGCAACAAGCCCGCGCCGGCCTCACCGAAGCTCTCGGTGCCGGCGACCCCGCCATCGGCGCACTCCTGCAAACCCTCATCGGCGGCCTGCTGGTCCAATACCTCATCGACCCCGACCACTCCCCCACGCCCGAGGATCTCGCCGCGGGCCTGCGCGGCCTGGCTGAACTCTCGACCCCCGACTAGCCACCTGCACCCGCCGGTGGGCACGGCCGGCCGAGTCGCTGCCACACCACGACGAGCCTCGGGTGTCCGAGTCGGGCGACCGGCCCAGTCTTGTTGGATCCCAGCGCCGTCCGGGTGCTGTCGGATGTCTGAACGGTCGGGACACGGGTCGTGTTGCCCGGACATGACCGTGGCCCCGAGCGAATTCGCCCGGGGCCACAGTCATTTCGGCGTGGACGCCTACTTTTGCTCGTGCGTGCCGATGATGGTGGCGCGGCCGACGGCGTTCATGAACAGGTTGAAGCCCAGGTAGGCGGGCGAGGCGTTCTCGTCGACCTCGAGGCGCTCGACGCCGACGGCGTGCACGACCACGAAGTAGCGGTGCGCGCCGTGCCCGGCGGGCGGGAACGCGCCGGTGTACTCGTGCAGGCCCGCGTCATTGCGCAGGTGGATGGCGCCGGCGGGCAGGGTGCCGCCCTTGCTGGCCTGCCCGCTGGTGAGGCTGGTGGTGGTGACGGGGACATTGGCGAGGACCCAGTGCCAGAAGCCCGAGGCGGTCGGCGCGTCCGGGTCGTACATGGTGACGGCGAAACTCTTGGTCTCGGCCGGGAAGCCCGACCAGCTCAGCTGCGGGGAGATGTCCTGTCCGCCCGCGCCGCCCAGCGCGCTGACCTGATCCAGGTGCAGGGGCTTGCCGTCGCTGATATCGGTGGAGGTCAGGGTGAACTCGGGCAGCTGCGGCAGCGGCGCGTAGGGATTGTAGGAGTAGTCGGGCACGAGCAGTCCTTTCGAATCGTCAGCTGTGCAACAGGAAGTGTTCCAGTACCCGGGCGCCGAATTCGAGCGATTCCACCGGAACCCGCTCGTCGACCCCGTGGAACAGGGCGGAGAAGTCCAGTTCGGGCGGCAGCCGCAACGGCGCGAAGCCGAAGCAGCGAATCCCCAACTTGGCGAAGGCTTTCGCGTCGGTGCCGCCGGAGAGCATGTAGGGTACGGTGCGCCCGTTCGGATCGTGGGCCAGGATGGCGTCGTTCATGGCGTCCACGAGGTGCCCGTCGAAGGTGGTCTCGTAGGAGTCGAGCTTGGTGATCCACTCCCGTTCCACATCCGGCCCGATGAGCGCGTCCACCTCTCGCTCGAATTCGGCCTGCCGTCCCGGCACCACCCGGCAGTCGACGACGGCCTCGGCGGTCTGCGGAATCACATTGGCCTTGTAGCCCGCCCGCAGCATGGTCGGGTTGGCGGTGTCGCGCAGGGTCGCGCCGATGATGCGGGAGATGGTGCCCAGTTTGGCCAGCTGACCCTCGATATCCGGTGAGCCGGGATCGAATTCGAGCCCGGACTCCTCGGCGACGGCGGCCAGGAACTCCGCGACCGAATCGGAGACCACCAGCGGGAAGGTGTGGGTGCCCAGCCGCGCCACCGCCTGCGACAGGATCGTCACGGCGTTGTCCTCGTGCAGGAACGAGCCGTGCCCGGCACGGGCCTTGGCGCGCAACCGCATCCAGCCCAGGCCCTTCTCCGCGGTCTCGACCAGGTACAGCCGCCGCTCGCTGCCGTCGGGCCGCGGTACGGTCAGCGAGAATCCGCCGACCTCGCCGACCGCCTCGGTGACGCCCTCGAACAGGTCGGGCCGATGCTCGACCAGCCACTGGCAACCCCAGCGCCCGCCGTTCTCCTCGTCGGCCACGAACGCCCACACGATGTCGCGCGGCGGCACCGTGCCCTCGATCTTGAACTGGCGGGCCACCGCCAGCATCATGCCGACCATGTCCTTCATGTCGATGGCCCCGCGGCCCCACACGTAGCCGTCGCGCACCGCGCCGGAGAACGGGTGCACACTCCAGTCGGCGGCCTCGGCGGGCACCACGTCGAGGTGCCCGTGGATCATCAGGGCCCCGCGCGAGGAGTCCGCGCCCTGCAGCCGCGCGAACACATTGCCGCGCCCCGGCGCACCCGATTCGACGTATTCGGTGGTGTACCCGGCCTCCTCGAGCTGTGCGGCCACCCACTGCGCGCATTCGCGCTCGCCCTTGGTGGTTTCCAGTTCGCCGGTATTGGAGGTGTCGAACCGGATCAGCGTGCTGACCAGGTCCACCACTTCCGACACGGCGCGAGGGGTGCGGGTTTCGGCGGTTTCGGACACGTCACCTTTCCTACCACCTCCCCGGCACCCCGTCGCCCACCGCCGCCCGCACGACCCGGCCCGCCGCAGGTCGAACGACGACCGGGAGTTGGAATCATCCGTGGCACAAGGGTTCCCGTACCCGGCGGGAAAGCACCCCCGCGCGCACCCGATCGGCGAGGGCGGCGCGCTCAGCGCAGGAAACGGATCGTGTTGGTCAGCGTGGCCAGCAGCGCATCCAGGTGCTGGTCGGCGATGCGGCGTTCGAGGACCTCGAGGTCCAGGCGGGTGGCGGTGGCCCACAGCTCGCCCACGCGGGCCTGGACCTCGACATCGGTCGCGGACAGCACCCACAGCAGCGGCGGCCACAACCGGGCGGCCTGGGCCAACGCGGGCAGCATGAGCAGCGTGGGGGCGTCGAGGGTGGCCAGGCGCAGGCCCGCCCGGCGGCGCACTTCGGCGGGAGTGCGCGCCAGGGGTTCGAGAACCCCGCGCCACACGGCCAGGTCGCTGCTGCCGTCGACGGCGTCGACGAGGGTCTCGGCGATCTCCGGCAGCACCGGGTTGAGGGCCAGCCTGGTCAGGGCGTTCGGGCTCAGCCGCCCGAAGAAGCGCAGCATGTCGTCGGTGGCGTCGGCGGCGATATAGGTGGCGATCAGATCCGCCACCGCCGAAGGCGGGGCCACCTCGAAGAGGATGTCGCCCACCGCGGCGATCACATCGGGGGCGCAGCGCGCGAACACCGACAGCGCCGCGAGCCGTAACTCCTTGGAACCATTGATGACCGTGTCCAGCAGCCGCGGCACCCGCTGACCGCTGCCCGCGAGCAGCTGCCGCATCACCGCACTGAGCGATTCTCCCGAATACGCGTAGGCGGCCGAGCGGATGAGGCCCTCGTCATCGGGCACCCCCTCCTCGACCGCCTGGATCAATTCCGGTGTCGCATAGGCCAGGAACGGCCCCGCGGTGATGTAGTCGCGCCGGGCCAGCAGCTCGTTCACGATCGCGACCACCGGCGCGGGCGGCGCGTCGTCGGCGAGCTGGCCGACCGTGCGCGGATCCAGATACGGCGCACAGTCCGCGGCGTATCCGACATCCAGCCGCAGCAGCGCCTCGATCGCCTTGGCCGGATACTTCACTCCGATCGCGCCGGCCGCGCGCCCGGTCATGGTGGGCGGCACCAGTCGCTGCACGATCGGCAGCGAGATGCTCAGCGGGATGACGGGGACCAGCTTGGCGATGCGCTCGAACACCGGCGCGTGCTGGTCGAAGAGGTTGCCCGCCATGCGTTGTTGCAGCTCGTGCAGGCGATGCGGGCCGAGCCGTTCGAGGTGGGCGAGCCGTTCCACCGGCACGTGCAGGGTCCGGGCCAGCAGGACGAGCTGGGCTCGCGTCACCAGTTCGGTCATAAGCCCGGCCGCACCGTGTACGCGTGGCAACCCGCGAATTCGACTGTGGCGGACATACTTTCCCCGTTCCCCGGGTGACCCGAGCTGGGCCTCCGGATGTCGACCGCCCATCATAGAGGTGACCGCGGGGCGAAAAGTGCAAAAAGTGCAGAGTCCCTGTACACCGTTAGGATGCGGCCATGAGTCAACCCGCGGGGTGGTACCCCGAGCGTCCCGGATCTCCAGTGCTCCGCTGGTGGGACGGCAGCCAATGGACGAATCACACTCAGCCCCAGCAGCAACCGGCGCCGGCGCCGCAGCAACTGGATCGGCCCCGGTCCGACCAGTTCGCGCAGCAGCCGAACCAGCCGCACGCTCAGCAGTCGCAGCCGCATCAGGTCCAGCAGCAGTACGCGCCGCGACCTCAGCAGCAGTACGGCCAACAGCCCCAACAGCAATACGGGCAGCAGCCCCAGCAGCAGTACGCTCAACAGCCGCAACAGCAATACGGGCAGCGCCCGCCACACCCGCCGCAGCCGGGTCAGCCCTATGGCGCGCAACCGCAGCAGTTCGGTGGTCGCAGTGAGGCCAGCCCCTGGGAGCTCGAGGTCGGCAGCGCCGACAACCCCGCCGACATTCAGCGCCAGGTGCAGCAGCAGGCCGGGATCGCCCCCGCCCAGGCCGGTGGCGGCACCGTGTTCACCGAACCCGTGCTGGTGGTGAACCAGAAGGTCAAGTTGATCGAAATGGTCAACGAATACAGCGTCTTCGACCAGCACGGTCGCCAGATCGGCGCGGTCGCCGAGGTCGGGCAGAGCGCGCTGAAGAAGGCCGTGCGCTTCCTGTCCAGCTACGACCAGTTCATGACCCACAAGCTGGAGATCCGCGACGCGCACGGCCAGTGCCTCATGCGAATCACCCGCCCGGCCAAGGTCTTCAAGTCGAAGTTCCTGCTCGAGCACGGCAATGGCGCGCCGATCGGTGAGATCATCCAGGAGAACATGATCGGCAAGATCAACTTCGCCTTCGTGGTCAACGGTCAGCAGATCGGCGGTATCCGCGCCGAGAACTGGCGGGCCTGGAACTTCGCCATCCACGACCACACCGGTCAGGAGGTCGCCCGCATCACCAAGACGTGGGAGGGCCTGCTCAAGACCATGTTCACCACCGCCGACAACTATGTCGTGCAGATCCACCGCCAGCTCCCCCAGCCGCTGCTGTCCATGGTGGTGGCCTCCGGCCTGGCCATCGACACCGCCCTGAAACAGGATTCGCGCGGCTGGAACTGACCGCGCAAGCGGCGCGCAAGCCGACGCAAGCGCCCGGTGATCGGCTACCACCACAGTGATCCTCATGAACGAGACACGAGATGTGGTGGTGGCCGGGGCCGGACCGGTCGGGCTGATGCTGGCCTGCGAGCTGCGGCTGGCGGGAGTGGACGTGCTGGTCGTCGAGCGCCTCGCCGAACCCGATACGACGATCAAGGCGGGTGCGATCAATGTGCCCACCGCCCAGGCGCTGGGCCGGCGCGGGCTGGTGCCGGAACTGCGGGCGGCCCACGAGGCGGCGCTGGCCCGTATGGGCCAGATGTTCGCGGGCGCAGCGGTTCCGGCCGCGCCGCGGCGTGCACCGGCCGGTGCGCACTTCGCCGGGATCATGCTGTGGGCCGACAATGTCGACGGCGCGGATCCGGCCTTCGCCGATCTGGGCCCGGCCGCCGAATACCGCTTTCTCGATCAGCAGACCATCGAGGCCGTCCTGGCCCGCCGTGCCGCCGACCTCGGAGTACCGGTGCGGCGCGGGGTCGAGCTGACCGGATTCGACGACGACGGGGTCGGTGTCACCGTCGACTGCGGCGGGCACACCGTGCGCGCCGGCTGGCTGGTCGGCTGCGACGGCGGCCGCAGCACCGTGCGCAAACTGGCCGGATTCGAATTCCCCGGGCTGGGCCCCGAAATCACCGGCCGCCAGGCCCTGGTCGAGATGACCGGCGCGGAGAACGTGCCCCTGGGCTGGCACACCACCCCCACCGGCATCTTCGTCAACGGCCCCCAACCCGGCCGCATCCTGACCGTGGAACTCGACGGCCCGCCCGCCGACCGCACCAACCCGGTCACCGCCCGGGAGCTCGAGGACAGCTTCGAACGCGTCACCGGCGTGAAAGTGCAGATCTCCACGGTGGTTTCGGCCACCCGCTTCACCGACAACACCCGTCAGGTCCCCGACTACCGCAGGGGCCGGATCCTGCTGGCCGGCGACGCCGCCCACGTGCACTCCCCGTTCGGCGGCCAGGGCCTGAACCTGGGTATCGGCGATGCGGTGAACCTGGGCTGGAAGCTGGCCGCCGTGATTCGCGGCCGATCTTCGGAGGCGTTGCTGGACACCTACACTCGCGAACGCCACCCGATCGGCGCCTGGGTGCTGGACTGGACACGGGCGCAGATCGCGCTCATGCGCACCGATCCGCGCAGTCGCGCGCTGCGGGCGGTCACCACCGACCTGCTCGACACCCCGGCGGCCACCACGCAGGTGGTGAAGAAGCTCTCCGGCGTGCTGCACCGCTACGACCTGGGCAGCGGTGACCCGCTGGTCGGTGCGGCCACACCCGATTTCGAGCTGTCCGACGGCACGAGCGTGTCCGGTCACTTCGCCGACGGCCGTGGCCTGCTGCTGGATCCCAGCGACTCCCCTGCACTGAGCGCCCAGGTCGAGCCGTGGGCGGATCGCATCCGGATCGTCGCCGCCAAACCCGCCCAGCCGCGCGAGCCGCTGTCGCTGTTGATCCGCCCCGACGGCATCGTCGCCTGGACCTCCGCCGAGCCGCAGGGGCTCGAACAGGCCTTGGCCACCTGGTTCGGCAGCCCGGCGTGACCGGCGCGGCGGCACCGGCCCGCGGTGGGCAGCTCACTTCACCACCGCGGCCGATGCCGGCCGTTCCCGTGGCCGCGCCGGTGGTATCCGGTGAGTGGGACAAGCGTTTTCGGTCGGCGCGACGGGCTGGGACCGTTCGCGGTGGACGAGATGGAAGGACGGTGCGGTCGTGGCCGACTCGGGTGTGGCGTGGGATGTCGAGGCCGATGTGGTGGTCGTGGGATTCGGCGGGGCGGGCTGCGCGGCCGCCGTCGCGGCCCATGATGCCGGGGCGCGAGTGCTGGTGCTGGACAAGGAATCCGGTGGCCGGGCCGGTGGCAGCACCCGGGTGTCGGGCGCGGTGTGGTTCGACAACCGTGATCCCGAGCGGGCCGCGGTCTACCTGCGCAGCCTCAGCGCCGGACGGCCGATCCCGGAGTCGGTGGTGCGGGTGTGGGCGCAGGAGACCGCCCGCAACAGCGAGTGGATGGAAAGCCTCGGCATCACGGTCGGTCCGGCGGTGCCCGCGCCGCCGGAATTCCCCGACCTCGATGGCAGCGATGTCATGTGCGGCTGGATCGGCGTCGAGGGCCGCATGGGTGACGGACTGCTGTGGGCGGCCCTGTCGGAGGCGGTCCGCGACCGCGGCATCGAGGTCCGATTGCAGACGCCCGCACGCGAATTGATCACCGGCGACGGCATGGTGCTCGGCGTCCTGGCCACCGCACCGGACGGGAGCGCCCTGCGGATCCGCGCCGACCGCGGAGTCGTGCTGGCCACCGGCGGATTCGAGGCGAACCCGGAGATGGTGCGCGATCACCTGCGCCTGACCGATCCGGTGGTCTGGGGTACGCCCGCCGCCACCGGTGACGGCCTGCGCATGGCGGTCAAGGCCGGAGCCGACCTGTGGCACATGTCCAACATGATGACCCTGCCCGGATTGCGTGCTCCCGGTTACGAAGCCGGGTTCTACACCGCGTTCCCCAACACCAACAGCTTCGTCTACCTCGGCCTCGACGGTCGCCGCTACTGCAACGAACGGGTGGCCCTGGGCCACGGCCATGCCCGCATCAACGGCAGCTACCAGCTGTTCCCCACCACCCCGATGCACATCGTCTTCGACGAATCCGCCCGCCGCGCAGGCCCGATCGTGCCCGGACGTGAGCGCCTCGCCGTCGGCTGGGCCAGTCTGATCGAAGGCTACGACTGGAGCGCCGACAACAGCGCCGAGATCGGCAAGGGCTGGATCCACCGCGCCGACACCCTCACCGAACTCGCCGCCATCCTGCGCGTGGACGCCGACGTCCTGCAGCAGACCGTCGACCGCTACAACGCCGCCTGCGCCGCCGGGAAGGACGACCAGTTCGGCCGCCCCGCAAAGACTCTCGCACCCCTGTCCGAGCCGCCCTACTACGCCTTCACCGCCGCCCCCATCCTGGCCTGGAGCAACGGCGGCCCCCGCCGCAACGAGAACGCCGAAGTCCTCGATCCCTTCGGCGCGATCATCCCCGGCCTCTACGCGGCGGGCAACGTCAGCTCCACCTACTCCTGGTGCAAGGACGGCGGTTTCCACATCGCCGACGCCCTCGCCTTCGGCCGCGTCGCCGGGCGGCACGCAGCCCAGCGAGGCGGGAGCGCGTAGCGCAGCACCGCGACACCACGCTGCTCGTCAAACGGAGCATCGGGCGGCATCGGCGCCGCCGCGGTCCAGTTCGCGGTCGCCCGCGGTGCGCGCGGTGATCGGCACCGCCAGTCTTGCCAGCCACGACTACCTGAGTGCGCTCGGCGCCGAGCCGATCGCCTCCGGCGAGGTGGCGGAGGCACACCGCCTCGGCGAGAACGGGCACTCGCGCGGAAAACTCGTGCTGGTGGCCGACTGTCCTGGAGACAAACCTTTTCGTAAGTAGCTGAGCTATTTGTGCGTACTTGTGGGACGACTCCGTAACCGGCAGTCTCGAATTCAGCGCGCGCCGGAACCACTCGCCAACGAGCGACAAGGAGTTGTCCTGTAATGACGAACATCCAGCACAGCCCGGTGACCGTACTCGGTCTCGGTGCGATGGGGCGGGCGCTGGCGGCCGCGTTCCTGAAGGCCGGCGTGGCGACCACGGTGTGGAATCGGACGCCCGGGAAGGATGCCGAACTGGTTGCCGCGGGCGCGGTTTCCGCTCGGACGGCCGGGCAGGCGGTGGGCGGCGGTGCGCTGGTCGTCACGGTGCTGCTCGATCACGCGTCCGTGCACGAGATCCTCGATCCGATCGCGGCCGAGCTTCGCGGCACGCAGTGGCTCAATCTGACCAGCACCTCACCGGAACAGTCGCGGGAACTGGCGGCCTGGGCGGCCGGGCACGGCATCGATTTCCTCGACGGCGGGATCATGGCGGTCCCCGACATGATCGGGGCGGAGGGCTCGAGCATTCTCTACAGCGGGTCGCAGACGATCTTCGACGCCCACCGCCCCACCCTCGAATTACTGGGTTCGGCGGAATATTTCGGCACCGACGCGGGCCTGGCCGCGCTGTGGGATTTCGCGCTGCTGTCGACCATGTACGCCATGTTCGGCGGATTCTTCCAGGGCGCGGCCCTGGTCGGCTCGGCCGGAGTTGCGGCCTCGGAGTTCGCGACTCGCGCGGCGGCATGGGTGACGGCCATGTCCCAGACGCTGCCCGCGTACGGCCGCATCATCGACACCGGCGACTACACCAGCGACGTCTTCCAGGACCTGGTCTTCACCAAAACCGCCCTGGACACGTTGCGTCGAGCCGCATTCGATGCCGGAATCACCGCCGAACCGCTCGACGGGATCGCCTCGCTGGTGGACCGTCAGGTCACCGATGGACATGGTGCGGCCGCGTTCGAACGCAGTATCGTGGCTCTGCGCGGACAGTGACGGACCGCGCGCCCGGGCCGTGACCGCGCCATCGGTGAGTATCGAAAGCCGCTGCGGCCCAAGCGACGAATGTCGCGGGCCGCAGCGTCGGCGACCTTATTGCGTGAGCTGCAAGGTTGCGATCAGTGTCGTCAACTGCTCGCCCAGGCCGAGATCGGCGATGCGCTGCTCGATCTCGTTGCGCTCCAAGGCCGGCAGCGGCGACCACAGTTCCCCGATCCGCGACTGCGCATCCGGCTCGGCGGTGGCGAGGACCTTCAGCAGCGGCGGCCACAGGTGCGCGGTCGCCGCCAGCCCCGGGAGCCCGGTCAGCGTCGCGGTGTCGAAATGCGAGATGGCCCCGCCGATCCGGCGCGCGATGCCGGGCTCGGTGCGCTCGGCCAGCTCCAGCAGACCCCGCCAGACCGCGGCCTCGCTGCTGCCGTCGGCCGCACCCGCGACGGCGTCGATGGACTCCGGTTCGGCCAGAATCGGATTGGCCGCGAGCAGGTCCAGCGCCGCGGGGCTCAGCTGGCCGGCGAAGCGCAGCGTCTCCGGGACCGCCCCGGCGGACATGAAGGTCTCGATCAGATCGGCGATCTCGTCGGCGGACCCCACATCGAAGAGGATGTCGCCGATCGCCACGATCACATCGGTGTCGCAGCGCGCGAACACCGACAGCGCCGCCAGCCGCAATTCCTTGGCGCCCTGCAGGATGGTGCGGGCCAGCTTCGGCACCCGCTGCCCCTCGCCGGTCAGCAGGTGCCGGATGATCACGCTGATGTTCTCGCCGGAGAACGAGTACGACGCCGACCGGATCAGGCCCTCGTCGTCGTGCACGTCGCGCTCGACCGCGTGCACCAGATCCGGTGTCGCATAGGCCAGGAACGGTCCCGCCGTGATGTAGTCCCCGCGGCGCAGCAGCTCGTTGATGATCCGCATGACCGGCCCGGCGGGCGCGATATCGGCCAGCTGCCCGACGCTGTGCGGATCCATGTAGGGCGCGGCCTCGGCCGCATAGCCCGGATCGAGCATGCCGACCGCCTCCGCGGCCTTCCTGGGGTGATCCACCCCGATCGCACCCGCGGCGCGACCGGCCATCACCGGCGGCACCAGCTTCTGCACCAGCGGCAGCGAAATGCTCAGCGGGATGATCGGCACCAGCAGCGACAACCGCGAGAAGATCGCATTGTGCTCGGCGAACATCACCTGCGCCATGCGTTCCTGCAGTTCGTGCAGGTTGGCGGCGCCGAGCTTCTCGAGATGGGCGAGCTTGTCCTCGGGGACGTGCAGCGTCCGCGACAGCAGGGTGATCTGGGCGCGGGTGACCAGGTCGCTCATCGCCCCTACCCGAGCTTGTTGCCGAACATGATCTTCTTGGCGGCCGTGCGCAACGGCCACGGTAGCGCGCCGACGGTCTTGTCGACGGCCTCGACCATGGCGATGTTCTCGGTGCGCTGCGCCTGCCGGAAGATCGCCAGCAGTTCGGCGGTCTCGGCCTCGGTCAGCAGATCCAGCGCGGCCAGCGACCCACCCAGTTCCCGTTCCAGTTCGGCTCTGGCACCCATTGATTCGTCCCCATCCTCCGGAATGATCCGGATCACCCCTTTAGTGCTTACACCAATCTCTACCAAGATCACGGGTGGTGCGCCAGAGGGGTGACGGGGCGAATCCGGTCAATTGAGGTCGGCCGCAATCAGATCGGCGGCGCGGAGCGCGAAGGCCATGATGGTGACCTGCGGATTGACCCCCAGTGACGTCGGGACGACCGAACCGTCGGCGACATACAGACCATTCGTGCCGAATACCCGATGGCCGAAATCCACCACCGCTGCCCGGGCATCGGGGCCCATCCGGGCGGTGCCCAGCGGGTGCGGCCCCATCATGCGGAATTGCCGCGGACTCAACCGGATCCCGGCGACCGTGCGGGCCTGATCGAGGGTGCGGATCGGCGGGGTCCCCGCGATCGGCAACGCCACCGCCTCCGCCCCGCCGCGCAGAAACAGTTCAGCCAGGCTCGCGCAGGCGTGCTGCAACGCGGCCTGGACGCGCGGGGTGAGGTGATAGCGGATCAGGGTCCGCCCGCCCGGACCGTGATGCACGCTGCCGGTGCCGATGTCACGCGCCATCGCGCCGAACTGCTCGGTGTGGGACCAGCGGTTCATCCATTCGGTGAGCCGCGCACCGTGGAACGGCAGCGTGCCGGCCGCGAACTGCGGTGGGATGGACACGCCTTCGAAGGTGACCAGCGGGTCGCCCAGTCCTTCCACCTGGTAGCCCTGCGGGATCCCCGACCACGGCGTTCCGGGCGTCGGCATCATGGCCACCGCGCCCAGGGACGGATGCACTGACAGGTGGTGTCCGAGCGCGGGCAGGGTCAGGCCGTTGCGGCGCAGCAGCAGCGGCGTCATGAGGGTGCCGGCCGCGACCACCACCGCGCGGGCGCGGACCTCCACCGTCCGCGGCGCGCCGTGCGCGTCCTGGCCTTCGGCCAGCACGCCGGTGGCGCGGCTGCCCGACAACAGGATTCGGGTGACGGTCAGATTCGTGAACAGCTGCGCACCGCCCTTCAACGCCCGCGGCACCCAGCTGACATTGCTCGAGCGTTTGGCCTCGGTCGGGCAGCCGTGCACGCACTGGCCCTGCCCGTCGCAGCCCACCGCATTGCGCGGCAG
Organism: Nocardia sp. NPDC051981; assembly: GCF_040680715.1. Taxonomy (NCBI): domain Bacteria; kingdom Bacillati; phylum Actinomycetota; class Actinomycetes; order Mycobacteriales; family Nocardiaceae; genus Nocardia; species Nocardia sp. NPDC051981. Next base: position 226,599 of record NZ_JBFAXK010000004.1, read on the forward strand.
CGGACCGTGCGCCGCGCCCAGGGCGTCCGCGCCCGCGCCGATGATCTCCGCGACCCGGCCCAGATAGCGGGGATCGGCGGGGCCGATACCCAGTTCGGCGGCGACCTCGTCGAGGTAGGGCGCGAACGCCTCGGGGGTGAAGTCGCGGGGGAAGCCCAGGTCCAGCCATTCCCGTAGCACCGCGTCCGGAGTGCGGAAGGCGGTGCCGGAATTGATGGCGGTCGTCCCGCCCACCAGCCGGCCCGTGCTGACGCCGAGCACCGTATTGCCGAGTGCCAGGTTGTATCCGCCATCGCGCCAATACTTCTGGGTGCGCTCCCCCAGATCCCCGCGAAACTGTGCGCGGCCGGCGTAGTCTCCCTCCTCGATCATCACCACGCCGAGGCCGTGCTCGGTGAGCCGGGCGGCCGCGGCCGCACCGCCCGCACCGGTGCCGATCACCACGACATCGCAGTCGATCGTCTCCCGCCGCGACAGCTCGGTCGGGGTGGTGACATTGGCCATCCAGCCCGGCCGCTGCTCGAGCACGGGCTCGCCGTAACGTGGCGCGCCGATCGCATCCAGATAGCGGCGGTCACCGAAATGCGCGATCCGCAAGGGAGTCTCGACGGCATCGACCGCGTGGCGTAGGGCGCCGGCTCGCCGGGCCTCCTCCACCAGGGCGCGGCGTTGCGGAACCGTCAGCGCCGCAGCGCGTTTGCCGTGTCTGGCGCGCGCCGCCGCATCGAGGCCGCGCAGTGCCGCCCGCAGCCCGGATTGCATGAGCGGGGTCATATTGCCGATATAGGTGTCGACCCGGTCGATGGTGCCGGTGCCGACGGGCGGCACCGACCCGCCCGGCTCGATCAGCACCTCGGCCAGCGCCGCGAGGGTCTCGCGATGTCCCGGGCCGAGTATCCCCTCCGGATGGCGGCCCTCGGGCAGGTCGGCGCGCAGCGACACCCAGGGTTGGAACGAGCGCAGAAAACTCGGATAGTCGTTGGCGAAGAACTGCATTCGCCCCTGCGCGACCTGCTCGCCCTCACACGACAGGGTGGTGGCGAGGTTGGTCAAGCTGGCGTGCGCGCCGCGCAGCCAGCGCACATCCTTGCGACCGCTCAGCTGCCAGGCGTGACCGTCGTCGTCGCGGAACTCGAGTTCGTAGCTCATCAGCCGCTTGGTCACCGGTAGCGCGATCAGGGTGCCGAGCACCGCCGCGCCGTCGGCCCACGGCAAGGCCCGGATGGTGCCGGTGATGCGGGCGCGCCCATTGGTGACGAATCCGCGCGCGTGCCCGGATTCGCAGCGCAGATCCATGGCCACGTGATGAGCCAGCCCGTCGGCGTCATAGAGCTCGCCGCGCATGGTCTCGAAGAAGGTCAAAGGCATAGCGGGCTCTCTCAGACGATCGGGGACACCGACGCAACCGGGTGCGGGACAAGGAATTCCAGTGCGCCGCCGTGCGGACTGCGCAACTCGAAGGCATTGCCGTTGATCGGGGCGACGTGCACGGAGACGGCGGCGGTCTTGGAATTGAGGCAGTAGCTGGTGTCGCGCGCCGGGTTCCGGTAGGCCAGGCAGACCATCTGCTCGGGCTCGGCGTGCATGCGCAGGTCCGCGGTGCCGTGGCGCCCGCGCATGCGCAGGGTCCAGGTGGGGAAGTCGAGCCGGGGGCGTTGCCGCCACAGGTCGACGATCCGGTCGAACCGGAATTCCTCGTCGCCGCGGCGGATGACCAGCATGGACAGCAGCGGCGAGGTGCGGCCCGCGATGCGGGTTCGGCCTGAGGCAGCCTCCATCACGGCGAAGGGTTCGCTGCCCCGAACATCGGTGAAAACGCACTGGCCCCAGGCGTATCCGGGGCTGTGTTCGCGGCCCCAGTTGTGGCCCTGCATCCCGTACCAGTCGCTCAGGTCCCAGCGCTCGCCCTGCCACTCCAGCCGGCCCGTGCAGGTCAGCACCGGAAACGGGGTCACCAGTTTGTTGTTCGGCACCGGAGTATCGAGCAACCGGTCGCTGGGCAGCAGCGATATCGGCTCACCCAGGCCCGCCACCTTGGTGAAGCTCAGATCCCAGGCGACGGTCTGCGCGGCATCGGACAATGTGCCACCGGTCGTACCGCCGTTCCCGGTCAACGACAGGGACAACGGACCGACGGTGACGTCCTGCCCGATCGCATGCGCCTCGAATCGCGCCGCCACCAAGGGAATATCGAGACACCACGCGTGCGTGCGCTGCCCGTCGAAGACGCTGCACCACGCCTGCGCCAGCGCGGTCCCGTCGCGCGCGGTGAGCACGGTCGCCTTGATCCACACCGCGCGCGGCGAGTGCGGGTCATTGGCACGCACGAACCACGATTCGACGTGATCGGCCCCCGCTCGCAGCCGCGGAGCGTTCTGGGCGATGGCGGTCATGACTTGGTTGTTCACCGATTCCCGTCCTTCAGAGTTTCGGCTGCCGGCTGAGCATGCCCAGCAGCACGTGACCGGCCCGCCCGTATCCTCGCAGCCGAGCCGCCGCCCGCGGTGTGACCGCGCCGGAGGCCAGCGCCCGCATGGCGTCCTCGAGTTCGGGCCCGTAGGGATACCACCAGGGCCGCTTCGGCCCGAACGCCGGGCCGCGCGGCAGGTCCACCACCTGCACCCAGCTCGCATCCAGCAGCGCGTCGACCCCGTGCGAGCGGCCGAAGCCCGACCGGCCGACCCCGCCCCACGGCAGCTCCGGTGTCGAATACATCGTCGCCGCAACATCATTGATCGACACCGCGCCCACCCGCAGCCGCTGCGCCAGCGCGCGGGCGCGTCCGACATCGGCGGAGAACACGCTGGCGGTGAGCCCGTACTCGGTCGCATTGTGCAGCGCCACGGCCTCGTCATCGGACCCGAACCGGGCGATCGCCGCCACCGGCCCGAACGTCTCCTCCCGCCACACCTCGGCCGCCGTGACACCCGCACCGCTCACCAGCGCGGGCGAGATATGGCGATCCCGCAACGGTTCTCCGCCCCGCACCTGCACGCCGCCCTGCCGCGCCGCCGCGAGATGGCGCTCCCACATCCGCTGCTGGCGCTCATCGATGGCCGGCGCCAGATCCCGCCCGGTGTCGATGCGCCGCACCTTGTCCTCGAGCCGGACCAGGAACGCGTCGTGCAGCGAGTCGTGCACCAGCACCCGCTCGATCGAGCAGCAGGCCTGTCCCCCATTGAAATTCGCGCCCCAGGCCACCGCCGAGGTGGTGAACTCCAGGTCGGCATCGTCGAGCACGATCGCGGCGTCGATCCCGCCCAGCTCCAGTCCGACCGGTATCGGGAAGCGCGCGGCCGCCGCCATCACCGTGCGCCCGGTGGCCACCGACCCGGTGAACAGCACCTTGTCCGGTCGTCCGGCGATCAACTCGGCGCCGACCGCCCCGTCCCCGACCGCCAGTTGCAGGACCCCGGCGGGCAAACCGCAGTCGGAGATCAGCTCGACCAGCGCCTCGGCCACCCGCGGTGTGAGCTCGGAAGGCTTGAGCACCACCACATTTCCCGCGATCACTGCGGGCAGCACCTGACTGAACGGAATCAGGAACGGCAAGTTCCAGGGCGCGATGGCGACCACGACCCCGTAGGGCCGATGGGTGCGCAGCGCCTTGCGGTGCGGCACGGTCGCCGAGCAGATCCGGGTCGCGCCCAGGGTGGCGACGGCACTGTCGAGGTGATGGCGAGCCAGGGCGATCGCCGGGACGACCTCGTGCGCCAGCGCCTCGGCGAGTGGCTTGCCGTTCTCGGCGACGATCCCCTCCGCGATCCGGTCCATCCGGTCGAACAGCAGCTGCGGAAGCGACCCCAGCACCTGGACCCGTTCGGCGACGGTCAGCGCAGCCCACCCCGGCTGCGCCTCCCGCGCCCGCTCGAGCAGCACGGCCGGGGAAACCGCGTCCGGCCGCTCGGCGCGAGCCTCGCGCTGCGAGTGCAGAGGAGGCGTCATATGCATACCGCCTTGTCCAGACAGATGATCTTGGCCTGGTGGCCAAGTGGTCAGACCAATATATCGATCCAGTGTCGAAATACAAGACCGTCGTCCGGATCGGTCAGCTGTGCCCAGCGATCGCCGGGGCAGGTCTCGGTACGAGCGGCGGTCTACACGCCGGAACCGGGCCGGTACGGGCGGGCGTCCGAGCCTGCGAGGGATAGCCGTGCGAGAAGTAGCCCTTAGCGATCCGGAGCGGTCTGGTTGTTCTGACGGTGGCTGGGTGAAATCGGCAACGGTATTGGGCTGCTACTGGTTTCATGTCCGGCTGTGCGTGATGAGGGCGTGGCGGTGTATCGCCGCTTCGGGGTGTTGTCGTGGGTGGAGTTGGAACGGTATGTCCATCTCGGTGAACACACCTGCGCACCGGCGTTCGGGCACGTGGGCGCCGCTACCGATTGCGGTGGCGCAACGCCGCTGATGACATCCACCCGATCCACCTGCACCGCAACACCTTCGAGATCACTCACATCGCCCGGACCCCGACTACAGAGTTGCGCAAGGATGTGGTGATGCTCGGCGGCTACCAGGAAAAGGCCATCGATCTCGTCGCCGACCGGACCGGCGCATCGCTGCTGCACGCCATCAGCAGCTGCACATGGACTACGGGTTCATGGCGTTGCTGCGTGTGAGCTCAGCACGGCGTGCGAGCACCGCGTCCAATGACCAGCGGCCAGGGCCGGCCCACAGCAGGAAGATCAAGCCGAGCAGCATCGCGAAATCGGTGCGGGCGTCGTGGACCATGCCCCAGAAGCCCTGTATGCCACCGAATCCGCCGGGGCGCAGCTCGCGCAGCTTGGTCAGCACGATCGCCAGACTGATGTCGATCAGCAGCGGCACGGCAGCCAGCCGGGTCAGCAGGCCGATGACGATCATGGTGCCGCAGACGATTTCGACGACACCATCGAGGTTGGCGAAGAACGTCGCCGCCGGTATCCCGATCTTGTCGAAGCGGCCCGGACCCAGCGTGTGTGGGGAGAGGAACTTCTGGATCCCTTCGCTGAGGAACACCAGCCCCACCGCAATCCGGATGCAGATCACCGCCGCCGGGCCGTCCGCGCCGCCCAAGGTACGTGGCCACGACCACGGTTGCGTTCGCGTCAACGGTCCTCGCCTCCCGATATACGTCGGATCGAGCGTACTCATCCGGTTGGTCGCAGGCCGACTACCACCGGTGTTATGTGGTCGCGCCGGCGTCGCAGTAGTGCGGTACCGGTAGAGGGCGTTTGAGCAGCAGGGCGACCAGCGCCCAGACGCTGCACAGGAATCCGGCAGCGAAGCACATGCCCCGCACGTAGACACCCCACATGGTGAAGGTGTCGAACGCGTGCCGCAACGCTGCGGTGTCGGTGTCGGCGACCGAGCCCACATGCTGCATCGTCGGGGCGGCGATCGCGGTTGAGACGATCGCCCCGAGCACCGCCGCAACTGCCAGGTACAGCGGCACCCGGACCGCGCGCGATACCGACCGATCCCGCCGGCAGGCGATCACGGCCGCGAAAACCAGGCCCCACCAGAGGATCCCGCCGACCGGGTACACCACCTCACCTGGCCCCAGATCCGCATGCCGACTGTAATCGGCCCACGCCACCACCCCCAGGTCCCGCCACGCGACAGTGGCGACCACGGCACGGTCCAGCAGCGATCCGAACAGCCCGCCGACCACGACGGTCGCGACGACCAGGGCCTCGGCGACCGTCAGGCGGCGAACCGCCTGCTCGGTCACGGCCGCGCTCCCCGGGCCGGTGTGACGGCGCACCGAACGTCGCCGCCGGTATTCCGATCTTGCCGAAGCGGCCAGGACCCCGCGTGTGCGGGCAGAGCAACGTCTGGATCCCCTCGCTGAGGAACACCAGCCCCACCGCCACCGGGATGCAGATCACCGCCGCCGGGCCGTCGGGGCCGAGTATCCACTACCACCGTTGCGTTCCTGCCATCAGCACTCGCTCCCGATATCGGTACCCGATACAGCACCCGACCCTACCCGCGAGTGCGACGAACCGCGTGGTCCCCACGCCGGATCGATACCCAGGTGGCGTGTGGGTGAAATCCTTCCCGCCGATCGGTATCGGTTTCCGATATCGGCTATCGTGGCCGCTGTCTCGTCCCCGCCAGACAGGAGCGCTGCCTCATGTCATCCTCCAGCCATCCCGATACCCAGTTGCAGCGCCGGCTCGGCATCGGCGACGCGGTGGTGATAGGGCTGGGCTCGATGATCGGCGCGGGGATCTTCGCCGCGCTCGCCCCCGCCGCGGCGGTGGCAGGGTCCGGGCTGCTGATCGGGCTGGCGGTCGCGGCGGTGGTCGCCTACTGCAACGCCACCTCCTCCGCCCGCTTGGCCGCACGCTATCCCGCCTCGGGTGGTACCTACGTCTACGGGCGTGAACGCCTGGGCGAGTTCTGGGGGTACCTGGCGGGATGGGGGTTCGTGGTCGGCAAGACCGCCTCGTGTGCGGCCATGGCCTTGACCGTCGGCACCTATGTCTGGCCCGCACAGGCACACGCGGTCGCGGTCGCCGCAGTGGTGGCGCTGACCGCGGTCAACTATCGCGGCGTGCAGAAATCGGCGCAGGCGACCCGGATCATCGTCGCGGTCGTGCTCGCGGTGCTGGCCGCTGTCGTGGTCACCGCGTTCACCTCCTCGGCCGCCGATGCCGGGCAGCTGGCGATCGGGTCCGATGCCTCGGCGCGCGGCGTGCTGCAGTCAGCCGGACTGCTGTTCTTCGCCTTCGCCGGATACGCACGCATCGCCACCCTCGGCGAGGAAGTGCGTGATCCCGCCCGCACGATCCCCCGTGCGATCCCGATCGCCCTGGGCATCACGCTGGTCGTCTACGCCACCGTCGCCGTCGCGGCCCTGGCGGTGCTCGGCCCGCACGGATTGGGTTCTGCCACAGCACCATTGGCCGACACCGTGCGCGCGGCCGGGGCACCGGCCCTGGTGCCGGTGGTGCGGGCCGGTGCGGCGGTCGCGGCCCTGGGATCACTACTGGCGCTGGTCCTGGGCGTCTCACGCACCACCTTGGCCATGGCCCGCGACCGGCACCTGCCCCACCAGCTGGCGGCGGTGCATCCGCGCTTCGAGGTACCCCACCGCGCCGAACTGGCCGTCGGCGCGGTCGTCGCGGTGCTCGCCGCCGTCGTCGACGTGCGTGGCGCGATCGGGTTCTCCTCCTTCGGTGTGCTGGCCTACTACGCCGTCGCCAACGCCTCGGCCTGGACCCTCGCCCCCGACCAAGGCCGCCCGCCCCGCGTGATTCCCGTTCTCGGCCTGGCCGGATGCGTGATCCTGGCCTTCGCCCTGCCCCTGAACTCGGTCCTGTCCGGCGCCGCGGTCCTCGCCGCCGGCGCGCTGGTCTACCTCCTGCACCGCCGGCTCGCCCCGGTCTCGCGGTGAGCGCGGCGTGCGCCGCGCCCTGCCGGTAGTGGCTCAGGCGGTGTGCTCGCCGAGTACCTCACGTGCCAACTCCGCTAACGCCTTCCGGTCCGCGGCCAAGGCCGAAAGCCCGTCCGGGGTCGCTCGATACACCCGCCGCACCCGACCATCGACCACCTGTTGCTCCGAGGTCAGCAGCCCATCGGCCTCGAGCCGATGCAACGTCGGATACAAGGTGCCCGGGCTGATGTCGTAGCCGTGCCGCGCCAGCTCAGTGGTCAGCCACGCACCGTGCACACCCTCTTCGGCCGCGTGATGCAGGATGTGCAACCGCACCGCACCCCGCTGGAACTCCCGCACCCCGCACCACCCTCGCATCTATGACGAAACCGATATCGGCAACCGATTCTACCCGCGCAGAGCACGTTTCCACCTGAACATCATCCGCCCCGCCGCCGGCCGCGCTGCCAAACCAATCGCCCACAACGCCAGCACGATCGACGCGGCATCGGTGAGTCGATGTGGTTGCGGGGCAAGGGGTTTGGTGCGTCCCGCACGGTGAGCGAGGGTCATGTCACATAGGCTGGCCCATCATCGGGCAACCGCCCATCAGGCTGCACATCCATTGACACAACATCTGCATGGGGGAGTTCATCTCGCCGAGTCCTTCGTCATCTAGTGTGATCCAGCCGCGGACGCCGGTCCGCAAGCTCGAGTTCATGCGGTGTGGTCGATGCTGTCACCCCGATATCTCACCGGGTAGAGACCTTGGGCGGCCGTGTAGAGGTCCTTCGTCGCCGCGCTGCACGACCACGTTTTCCCGTCGCGCATAACGCTTATCAGCCCGCGCGTGATTTCGGCCCCGACTCGGACGTGGGCCTGCTGGAGGCCGAGCGGGTCGGGGGCTGGTTCATCGCACGGATATCTCTCGGCCCCCGTCCTATGCGCCGGGTCGAGCCTGCCGCAGAAATGCGTCGAACGACTCCGCGGCGATCGCCAGCAGGGCATCCGCCGCCGCCCGCGCCTCCTGGGCGTCGCCCGCGATGACCGCCTCGGCCAGCCCGCGGTAGCGATCGATGCTGCCCACCTCACCGGCCATCACCCCCGCCAGCGCCCCGACCGCGGGTTCGTACACCGTGCGCAGATCGTTGTAGAGCAGCCGGTACACGATCGAATCCGCTCCATCGACCAGGTGATCCCAGAAGGTGACCGCCGACATCTGCTGTGTCACCGGATCGTGTTCCGCCGCAAGCGCTTCCACCGCCGCGTGCAGCGCCTCGGCCAGTCCGGCCCCGGCGCGCTCGGCGGCGAGCCCCGCAACCTCCCGCCCGAGCACTCGCCGCGTCTCCAGGATCGACCGCACCACCGCGTGGTCCAGCTCCCCCTGCCGGATCAGCAACCGTGGCAACATCTCCAGCCCCGCGTGCCGCCGGAAGTCCTGCACCGTCGTCGACCCGCCCTGCCGGACCTCGACCAGCCCGGTGTGTGCCAACCGCTGCAGCGCCTCCCGCACCGTCGGCCGCGACACCCCCAGCGTCTCCGCCAGGGCCCGTTCCGCCGGCAGGGCCGCCCCCGGCGCCAACTCTCCATCCAGCACCTCACCCACGAGCTGCTCGAATACAGTGTCCGGCACCGTCCGCCGATCGATCCGCTTGAACGCCATCCCCGAACGCTAAATCCGCCCACCCAACAGGTCAAGCGGCCAGACCAGTTGCTGCCACTACCCATACCCGGGCCGCCCGCAGCAGCGGCGCGAGGTTGCCAGACAATGGGATCAAGGCGCACCAGATCGACGGTGCCGATGGCCCCGGATTGCCTTGCGGGATAGGTCAAGACGGTGAACGGTAGCGCCGTTGCCGCCACCGCCGAGGCGATCGCGCCGCTACCAAGATCAGCGAACCCTTCTCCCTGTCACGATTAGCACGTGGTTACGGCGTCGCGCACCCGTGCAGTACGGCGTCGGCGGCTCGCCGCGAACGGGCCGCCCAGCGAAGCGGTCGTCGAGCGGCAGTGCCGCGCACCGGGCCCGGTCGACCGAGCGCATGGGTGTGCGGAGTGGTGGGAGATTTGCCCGGAATTGCGCGCTGCGGGCTCCCCGATCTTGGTGGTGTGGGTGGTGCGGGGTTCGGGGTATGAGGTTCGGGTGGGCGGGTGCGGGGTGTCGACTACGCCGGGTTCGCTGGGTCTTTCGCGGGTGTTCATGTGGTGTTGGCGCCGGGGGTGCCGACGGTAACCCGTTGCCCTGCACGATCGGCCTCGTGCGCATCGTTCAGCTGGCGAACTTCTATGGTCCGCGGTCGGGTGGGTTGCGCACCGCGTTGCATCACCTGGGTGAGGGATATGCGGCCGCCGGGCACGAGGTGGTGCTGGTCGTGCCGGGGCCGAAGCGGGCGGAGGAGGTGCTGCCGACCGGGGTACTGCGGATCACGGTGCCCGCACCGCAGATTCCGTGGACCGGTGGCTATCGGGCAGCGGACCCGCGCCGGGTCGCCGACACCCTGGCCGGGCTGCGGCCCGATGTGCTGGAGGTGTCGGACCGGTTGACACTGCGTGGCTTCGGCAGGTGGGCTCGCCGCCGCGACATCGCGGGCGTGATGATCTCCCACGAGCGCCTCGACCGGTTGCTGGGCCAGATTTTGCCCGGTCCGATCGCCCGCCGCGCCGCCGACGCCGCCAACCGCCGTACCGCCGAGGACTACGACGTCGTCGTCTGCACCACCCAGTTCGCGCGCGAGGAGTTCCACCGCATCGACGTCGAGAACGTCGAACTCGTCCCGCTCGGCGTCGATCTGGACATGTTCCGGCCGGACCGCCACGACCACCGCCTGCGCACCGATCTCGGCGCCGACGACTACCCGTTGCTGGTGCATTGCGGCCGTCTCTCGGTCGAGAAGCGGGTCGACCGCAGCATCGCCGCGGTGAGTGCACTGCGCCGCCGCGGCCTCGACGCCCGTCTGGTCGTCGCGGGCGACGGCCCCCGTCGCGACGCCCTCGAACGCCGCGCCCGCACCATCCCACCGCTCCCGGACGGCCGCCCCACCGTCCACTTCGCCGGATTCATCGACGACAGAACCGCTTTGGCCACCCTGTTGGCCACCGCCGACGTCTCCCTGGCCCCCGGCCCGCACGAGACCTTCGGCCTGGCCGCACTCGAAGCCCTCGCCGCCGGCACCCCGGTCGTGGTCAGCCGCTCCTCCGCCCTGGCCGATATCATCACCGCCGAAGCCGGCGCGGTGGCCGCCGACCATCCGCGTGCTTTCGCCGAAGCCGTCACCGACGTGCTGTCCCGCCCGGCCGCCGAACGCCGCCGCGCCGCCCGCAGCCGGGCCGAGGAATTCACCTGGCCTGCAGCCGTTTCCGGCATGCTCGGACTGCTCGGTCAGGGCTGACCGCTCGCTTCGGGAGCGTCAGATCAGCATGCCGGGTGAGCAGTGCGCAAGGCGCTCGCACCGCTCACCCGGGCTACCGGGCACGACCCTCGTACAGCAAACCTGACCTTCAGGGCTGACTTTGGCTGGAGCCGGTCAGTCGCGCGACGGGTCGGGCCGCCAGGGCACGTAGGGCCGTCCCGACGCCTCCGCCGCGTTTTTGGAGGAGTTCAGCTGGTACGGCGTGATCCCGCCGGGCTGCCACGGTCCGGCCGAGCCCGCCGCGAGCGCCGACCCGGCCTTGGGGACCAGGCCGATCTCATTGCGCACCACCGTGATCGGGCGGTCGGCCAGTGAGAACCAGTCCAGGTCGAGGAAGTCGTGGCTGCCCTGGGTGAGCGCGCCGCGCCGCATGGCATCGCCGAGCCGTTCGGCCATGCCGTGCGTGCTGAGGTGGCCTTCGTCGGCCTCGAACAGGCCCGCCCCCGCACGCAGGTACCCGGTCTCGAACAGCGAGATCACCATGGCCAGCAGGCTGAACGCGCGCGGGTCGTCGTTGGCGCGGGCCATGAAGGCGAAGACCTCGATCTCGTTCTCGAGGGTGGTCCCGTATCCGGCGAGCACGTGCACCCAGTCGTGCTGGGCCAGCAGCGGCGGGGCGGAACCGGGCAGACCGGGCGTGACGAAGCCCCGGTCACGGTAGAAGTCGGCGACACCGCGTCCCAGCGTGCCGACGGGCAGGTCCCACAGTTCGGCCCAGCGCCCGGCCAGCACCGGATCGTCGGTGACCGCGCTCCACGAGCTGTCCAGGCCCTCGGTGTGCAGCGCGTCCAGCCGCAGCGTATTCGTATTGCCCAGATAGCCGTTGCGGGTGAAGTCGACCGCGGCCAGATCCACCGCGCCCTCGGCGTAGCGCTGCGCGACGGCGATCATGTCGTCGTCGACGCCGAGCGCATCGGCGAACTCCCGCAGCCGGTTTCCCGCTTCCGCGGGCAGCGGCCGCACCACCAGCGCCACGAGCAGCATGGTCTGCACGATCCGTTCCCGGAACACCCGATTGCGCCGCGCCATGCCGTCCGCGAATTCCGCCGCCCCGATCGGGCGGACCTCGGCCAGTTCCACCGGATGCCCGGTCATCGACAGGAACAAGGCCGGAACCAGCAACTCCTGCAGCGGCGTCAACCCCGCCTCCCCCGCCGCCGCACTGACCACACCCCGCGCCAGGAACCGTACCTCGGCGGCATCCGGCGGCGTGAGCAGCACCTCGTCCATCAACACCCTCCCGAACCTCGGGGCCCCAGCGGCCCGCCTTATTCTCACCGCGAAATACCGCCGCTGCGCCTCATTTCACTGACGGCGTAGTCCGCCGGCCTCGGCCCCCGCGCGCGCTCATGCCCGGCTGCTGCCAGGGCATGTGAGAGGCCGGACAACGCCGGGCGACCGTCCCGGGGCTATTCGATTGACTTTCCAGCGAACACCGGCGTGTAGCCATTCTGCGCCGCGCGTCGCCGATCTGGATCGGGTCCGCGCCCATTTGCGGGCGGGCGGCTGGCCGATCGACGACGGCTGGCCGGAGCCGTTGCAGTAGCGCCGCAAACGCCGAAGATGCTTCGGTGTGACCCAGCTCGCACTCGTGGATTTCGAGCATCCGGATAGTCAAGTGCGAATTCGAAGAATCTTATTCACGCCTCTAGTGCTGATATCGCACAATATTCATAATGACTCTCTGGCGGCGATCCCGCCTCAACCCCAGTCGAGAGAGTTAGGAGTGCGGATGAAGATCGGAATTCCCCGCGAGGTCAAGAACCACGAGTACCGGGTGGCCTGCACGCCCGCCGGCGTGCACGAGCTGGTGGCCCGCGGCCACGAGGTGGTCGTCGAGGCCGGCGCGGGTGCCGGCTCGACGTTCGAGGACGACGCCTACCGCTTCGCCGGTGCGCAGGTGCTCGACACCGCCGACGAGGTCTGGGGCGTCGCCGATCTGGTGCTCAAGGTGAAAGAGCCCGTCGCCGAAGAATATTCGCGCTTGCGTGCGGACCAGGTGCTGTTCACCTACCTGCACCTGGCCGCCTCCCGCGAGTGCACCGACGCCCTGTTGTCCTCGGGCATCACCTCCCTCGCCTACGAAACCGTCACCGCCCCCGACGGTTCCCTGCCTTTGCTGGCCCCGATGAGCGAGGTCGCGGGCCGGTTGGCGCCGCAGGCGGGCGCGTATCACCTGATGCGCAGCGGCGGCGGCCGCGGCGTGCTCATGGGCGGTGTGCCGGGTGTGCGCCCGGCCCGCGTGGTGGTGATCGGTGCGGGCGTGTCCGGGCGCAATGCCATCGCCGTCGCGCACGGCATGCACGCCGAGGTCACGGTGCTCGACTTGAACATTCAGCGCCTGCGCGAGATCGACGACCTGTACCACGGCCGGGTACGCACCGTCATGTCCAACCGGCTCGAGGTCGAGAATCTGGTGCGCGAGTCCGACCTGGTCATCGGCGCGGTGCTGGTGCCCGGCGCGAAGGCTCCGACCCTGGTCTCCAATGACCTTGTCGCCCAGATGAAGCCGGGTTCGGTGCTGGTCGACATCGCCATCGACCAGGGTGGCTGCTTCGCCGATTCCCGCCCCACCACACATGCCGAGCCCACTTACCGGGTGCACGACTCGATCTTCTACTGCGTGGCCAATATGCCCGGCGCGGTGCCGCACACCTCGACGGTGGCCCTCACCAACGCGACCCTTCCCTATGTGGTTGCTCTGGCCGACAAGGGCTGGCGCGACGCCGTCGCCGCCGACCCGGGCCTGGCCTCGGGCCTGAGCACGCACAAGGGCGAACTGCTCTCGGAATCGGTTGCGGCAGCCCACGGGTACGCCGCACACTCCCTGGCCGCCTGAGCCTCATCCGGAAAGGGTCGACACGGTAATGCCCGGGGATGGCGATCGGCCATGACCATCGAAGGATGGTTCCCGCCCAAAGGTGATGTCCACGTGCGAATCTGGCTGGCCGACGTGGTCTTCGACTACACGGTCACTGCGGCGGCGGTACGCAACCTGATCCACGATTGGAGGCAAAGGCATTGGTTCACAATCGAATTCATACGTGACTCCTTCGATGACTGCCGGCTGCTGCCGCGCCTGCCGTGCGAACGACTGTTCGTCGGACCGTGAGGGTTCCGCTTACTGCAACCTTTCCGCGCATGGCACCAGCCCCCCCGCGCCGCCGATCAGGTGGCGGGGCGATGCCCCGGGCGCACGTGCTCGAAGATGAGGATCGTCTCCGTGGACGCGACGGCGGGATGCGCGCTCAGATGCTCCAGCACGAAGGCGCGCAGCTCGCCGGAGTCGGCGGTGGCGACATGGATCAGGTAATCGTCGGCCCCGGCAATGAAATACACGTTCTCGACCTCCGGCAGTGCGGCCATCTGCTCGCCGAATTCGGCCAGTTGGCCGCGCGCCGCCGCACTCACCCGCACCGCGATCATGGCCTGCAGATCGCGACCCAGCGCGGCCGGGTCGATATCGGCGTGGAACCCGCGGATCACCCCGTGCTCCACCAGCGCCCGCACCCGGCCCAGGCAGGTCGAGGGCGCGATCCCCGCCGCCGCGGCCAGCGCGTTGTTGGTCATACGCCCGTCGCGGGCCAGCTCATCGAGCAGCAGCCGGTCGATGGCATCCAGCGGAACCGCCCCGCCCGGCACATTCGATCCTGAAGAAACCTTCTTCATGGCGGAACTGTATCGAACTTCCTTCGTGCGGGAGGGGCGGATCAACGGAATATTCGTGCCGAGCGGTCACTCACCGGCCCAGATGTTCCAGCTGGTGGCGTCGCGCTCCCGGTACCCGCTGCGCTCCAGGTAGGGCACCTGCCGGCTGAAGTACCGCTTCGCCTCGCACTCCTCACCGCACTGTGCATGCTGAGCCAAGGCTCGTTGCGCGACTTCCAGATTCAGGACCGGGCAGTCCGGCATGCTGTGCGTAACAGGTCGATTCACCACATCAACTCCCTCCGTGTCGAGCGTCGGCGGGTGCCGGCGCCCCGCACGCGATGAGCCGACGCTTGGCCTGGTTCTTCACCGGACACACCGAAGCCAGACAATTCCGGTGTGTCCGCATGGTCAGATGCGCGTATTCGATTGTCATCGTTGGCAATTCGCTATGGTCGGTGGTGGATGGGTTGGACAGGAACTCAGATTTACTCCGATGCCATGGGATTTGGGGCCGCCATGATCGGCTGGTCGCGGGATAGCACCGAACCTCCATCACGGGGGGGTCAAATTTCAATGCCTTCGATAGAAAGGCTAGGAAAATGTCTGGCTCAACCCTCGCGGCCCGGGCCCTCGGACGGCTCTTAGCCGAATGCCGCCAGCGGTCGGGCTCGGTCCGATGCATTTCGATGCCCATGCAGAGATCTACGATCGAGCCAGACCTGATTACCCAGCCGCACTGTGGAAACGGTTGCGGGAGTTCGGTTTGCTGCGGTCCGGCGTCCAGGTGGTCGAACTCGTCGCCGGCACCGGATTGGCGACAGGACCGATGCTGCGCTGGCTCCAGTTGCACGCGGCCGTTGCGGTCAGGCGGATTCCAGGCGGCGGTAGATGGTTTTGCGGGTGACGCCGAAGGTTCTGCGATGCGCCGTTACTACCGGGACCCCGTGTGGCTGCGGGGGATTGGTTGGGTCAGTCCATCCGGGTGGCGTGGACGACGTGGCACGGCAGGTGGATGCGGCCGTCGTCGATGAGGGGCAGGATGACGGCCATTCGTTCCGCCATACGTTGCATCCGTTGTGCGAGTTCGGACGGCATCTGGGCCAAGACCGAGTCGGGGAGTTTGCCGAAGCTTCCGCTGAAGCCTGAGGCGTTGCCCAGGAATGTAGTGCGGCCAAGGAAGTCGATTCGCCAGCCGCCGCTGGGGAGGGTGTCACGGATCTCGGAGGCCTGCACGGCCTCCATTGGGGCGATGACGCCGTTGACGCTGTCATCGGAGAAGCAGTAGATGAACAGCCGTGCACCCGGCTTGGTCGCGCGATGCAGGGCTGCGGCATAGGCATTCCGTCCCGCGTGGTCGAGGCAGTGGTAGAGGGCGCTGTCGATCACGGTGTCGAACTCGGCTTCGTAGCCGGTCAGTCTGGTGGCGTCGGCGACGTCGAAATGCACCTGGACGCCGGCGTCGGCGGCGCGGGCGCGGGCCTGCTCGATGCCGGTCGGCGAGCTGTCGAGGCCGGTGACCGTATGGCCGTGGCTGGCGAGGTAGATGGCGTTGTCACCCAGTCCGCAGCCGACGTCGAGCACGTGTCCTTTGAGTGCGCCGAGGGCTTCGAGTTCCATCAGTCGCGGCTGGGCCTGGCGGACGTCCCAGGGGATGGCCTCGGGGGCGGGTGCGCCCGGGAAGGCGGGCTTGCCGCGGTAGAGGTTTTCGTAGGACTCGGGATCGTGGGTCAGCGACTTGGGCGGGGACCCGGTCGGGTTGTCAGCCATGGTGTCGTTTCCTTTCAAGTCGATCTCGGGGTCGGCATCATGCCGAGTGTCCGGTCCATTCGTGTAATACGTTGCGCCAGGCATGGTCTGCGGTATTCGAGCCCGCCCAGGCGATGTAGCCGTCAGGCCTGATGAGTAGTGCGGGACCGTCGTCGGTGCGTTGGGCTTGGATGACATCGGAGTTCGTCACGGGTGGTTCTGCCGGTGTGCGGACCAGGACGAATCCGGGGTTACGTAGCAGCACCGACAACCGGGTTCCCCGCAGTGGTACCTGGTAGGCCCGTGTCCCGACGAGGCGGTGCTCGTTGCGATGGCGCGAATAGCGCAGTGTGACACCGGAGAAGCTACCGGCGATGGCCCGGTTGAGTGGTGTGATGTGCAGCAGCGTCGGGGTCAGGACATTGCGTGCCCAGCGGGCGGGTCGCGAATGGAGGATCATTGCCCGCATCATCAGGCCGCTCTGCAGTAGGACCCGCTTGCCGATTGGATGACGTTCGGTGTGGTAGGTGTCCAGGACTGTGTCGGGGGCGCCGGCCAGGACGCGGTCGAGTTTCCAGGCGAGATTGACGGCGTCCTGGATGCCGGTGTTCATCCCCTGCCCGCCCATGGGGGTGTGCCGGTGCGCGGCGTCTCCGGCAAGAAATACCCTGCCGGTCCGGTAATGCTGGACTTGACGTTCGTCGCAGTGGAAGCGGGACTTCCAGGTGATGTCCTGCACGCCGATATCGCGGCCCATGGCTTGGATAAGGACGTTCTCGACTTCTCCCGGTTGGACTTCGGCGCTGTCGGGCAGTTGATGGCGCCGGTCCCAGGTCATCGACCGGTAGAGGTTGTCGTGGCCGTAGGGGGCCAGGAAACCGAACACTTCGCGGGTGCTCCCCAGGGTCAGTCCGCCGTCGTGTGGGCCGTTACCCAGCCGGACGTCGGCCAGCACGACCGAGGTGAGGACCTCCTTGCCCGGACAGGGTTCGCCCAGCAACTCGCGCACGGTGCTGTGCGCCCCGTCTGCGCCGACGACGTATTGCGCATGCCAGGTGATGGTTTGGCCGCCGCCGTGGGGTTGCGCGGCGACCGTGACCCCGGATGGTTCCTGCCGTAGTCCGATGACCTCGACCCCGCGCACGATAGTGGCCCCGTGATCGCGGGCGTAGTGGTCCAGGGCTTGGTCGACGTTGGTCTGGGGGGTGATGAACACGAACGGGTAGCGCGACGGCAGCCGGCGCAGATCCAGCGATGCTCCGCGGAACATGTGCACGGCCTCGGCGGTGGTTCCCTTCTGGAGAAGCTCATCGGTCAGGCCCCGGCTGTCGAGGACTTCCAGGGTGCTCGCCATGGTGGCAAACGCCCGGCTCGACGGGTTGATATGCGCCCACCGCTCCAACACGACAACGTCCCGGCCGGCCCGGGCCAGGTCCCCGGCCAGTGTCATTCCAGTCGGCCCTCCGCCGACGACGAGCACCTGCGCGTGCCGTGTAGAGGCATCCCCCTCAGCCATCAGGGTTTCCCTTCGTTCCCTGCGAGTTGGAGCCGATTCAGGTTCGGTGTGCAGTGAGTCGGATGATGGGTAGTTGGCGGTCGGTCTTTTCTTGGTATTGCGCGAAGCGTTGGGATGCGACTGTGATCTGTTGCCAGGCGGACTCACGCTCGGCTCCGTGAAGTTCTTCAGCGGTGACGGTTTCGGTGCGCCCGTCGATGTTGATGCGCACTTGGTCGGGGTGGGCGGCGATGTTGTGGTACCAGGCTGGGTTGTTCGCCGCCCCGGCGAAGGATGCCACGATCAGCCAGTTGCCCTGTCCGTCAGGGAAATAGGCGACGGGATTGGTGCGTTCGATTCCGCTCTTGGCTCCCACGGTGGTCAGCACCAGGGCAGGCATGTTCCCAAAAGCTTTGCCGGTCTTGCGGATTCGACTAGCCATGAACTTGTTGAACCACTTGAAGAACGGCTTGACAACGGCGGGCTGAGGAACGCCCCGGGTTCCGCGCGAAGAATTGAAAGACATGGGTATAACCCCTTTTCCGTCGCCTTGCGATGTTGCGGTGCGGCAGCGTCATACGAGAACGACAGGCATATCGATGTGGTCGACAATCCGGTGCGAGACGCTGCCCAGCGACCAGGGAACGGAATCTCCCCGAAGGGTCCGGCCGACGACCACCGCCGCGACATTCTCCTGTGCGGCCACCTCAATGATCACCGACGCCGGTGAGTCTGCCGATTCGACGGTTCGTGACGTGGCTTCCAAGCCGGCCTTGCGGGCGAGCCGGGCTCCTTCTTCGGCAACCGCTGCGGCGTCGTGTCGAGCAGCGGAACGCACTTCCTCGATGAGCTCCTCACGCAGAGCTGCCACAGATGTGGCGTGCACATGCAACGCAGGCACCGCCGACACATAGACGACGCCGCGGGGCTAGCCGCGAAGAGTCTGCCCGCACCATCGATAGCCCGCACGGCACCGGCGGAACCGTCATACCCGATAAGAATCGGCCGAGGCAGTACGTTCATCGTCCCTCCGCTGGATCGATCGAACGGTGTGCTTACACATATCAACCATGGAGCAGGAACAGGCAGATGAACAAGTGGCAGAAGACACCACCTATGTCGGGTGCGAACACGCAGGACGAGCCTGGTTCCGGTTCGAGGGGCCGCATCGCTGATGATGCGGCCGCTCCACCATCTACCCGCATTGTCAGCGGCACTTCAGCACCTTCAGCGATTGGACGGCCGCCGAAGTCGACGAAGCCGCCCGCGCCGCACACCCCCTCGGCGGGTACGTACTCGAGCGCTACCTCACTCCGCTGATCACTCTGAAACGTGCCGGAACCGCCACCACCTGGCCACCGGGCGGACCGGGCGCGAGACGGTTGGGTAGTCTCGACCCATGGGTACGTTCTGGCACTCCGTCACGCCGCCGCCGGCCGCCTGAACGGGCGCAGCGGCAGACTCTCGTTTCGCGTTCCGGCTGACCTCCGACGGCAGCCCGGTTTCGGCGTGCGCCCGTTTCGATTCCTTCCCCCCTTCGGAATTCGACGACGGAGTACTCGACAGTGTCCGAACGCACGTCCACGCTCGCCCCTGAACACACCCCTTCGACCTCTTGGCGCGGTAGTGCGCCGATCCTCGCCGCGTCGGTGCTGTGGGGCAGCACCGGTACCGCGGCATCGCTGGCTCCGGCCGGAACATCCGCTGCCGCAATTGGTTCGGCCGGCTTGGCCCTCGGCGGATTGCTGCTGTTCGTCACCGGCCGCGGGCATCGGATGCGTGCCGCCGCGTCGGAACGGTGGCTGCTGCTCGGCGCGTGTGCCGTGGCGGGGTATCCGGTCACCTTCTATCCGGCCGTGGCCCGCACCGGCGTGGCCGTGGCCACGGTCATCGCCCTCGGGAGCGCACCGGTCTTCGCGGGCCTGCTGGCCTGGTTCACCGGCCGGGGGCGACCGTCCGCGAGATGGTGTGCCGCCACCGGGCTGGCCGTAATCGGTTGCGCCGTACTGGTTATGGGGCCCCGATTCGGCAATGCGACCCCGATCGACCTGCTGGGCATTCTGCTGGCAGCCTGCGCGGGCCTCACCTACGCCGTCTACTCCCTGATCGGCGGCACCCTCATTACCCGCGGCCATGCCTCCGGCTCGGTCATGGGCATCATGTTCGGTCTCGCCGCCGTCCTGGTCCTGCCCGTGGTCGCAACCTCCGGCCCGATCTGGCTGACCACGCCGCGGGGCCTGGCGGTCGCCCTGCACCTCGCGTTCTTCACGACGTTCCTCGCCTACCGCCTGTTCGGTTACGGACTGCGCCACACCACCGTGGCGTCCGCCGCCACCCTGACGCTCGCCGAGCCTGCGGTCGCGGCTCTGCTCGGCGTCACCGTCGTCGGCGAGCGCCTACCCGTGCTGTCCTGGTGCGGTCTGGTCGTCCTCGGTGCCGGTCTGGCCGCCCTGACATTCCCCGTGAAACGGTGAAAGCTGCTGCTCCCCACACATTTTCGTCATCTGTAGCCGGGGCGTGCGGACTGCTACCCGAGGTGCGGCGTGTCACAACGCCACACCCAGTGGGTGCGCACGAGCACCTCCCGGCCCGGGGCGACAGCTCCCGCTGAAGACCCCAGGTCAGTCAGTCCTTGGTCAGACCCGGTGGGGAGGTGCTCACCTACATCCTCTCTGTCAGTCCTTGAAGTACACGAGCTGGTGGCTGGTGGCCAGCGCGGTGCCCTCTTCGGTCCACAGGTGGGCCGACTGGTCGAAGAAGCCATTGCCGAAGTGTTGTGCCCGGGCGGTCGCGAGAACGAACCGTCCGGGATCGGCGAGCGGGTCGAGCTCGGCGTGGAAGTAGACGGTGAGCGAGACGGTGCCCGCGCGGACCATCCGGCCCAGCCGCAGCATGACGCGCGGGAAGAAGATGTCGCTCATCGCCGCAACGGCCGGAAAGTCCAGCGAGCGCGCAGGCGTGTCCCGAACCCACAGGGTGGAGGTCGACGTCGGCGCCGGTGCGCCGCCATCGCCCCCGGCGAACGGCCCGCGGCCCGCCACGAACCGCATCTCGTAATTCCGCAGCCACGCAGGCGATTCGGGCAGTTCCGCCACCTCGAGGGAGTCCGGTGCGGGCGCGGCGGGCGGGCTGATCTCGGTGTCGGACCAGGTCGGGCGACGCAGCGCGCACACCACGGTCGCGGTGGTGGCCACCGTGTCGTCCTGCCGCATGGTCACGACCCAGTGCTGGGTGGTGCGATTGGTCCGCACGGGCTCGGCGTCGATGGTGAACGCTCCCGTGGCAATGGGCCCCGCGTAGTTGACTGTCAGCGACAGCGGACTGCCTGCGCAACGCGGGTCATCGAGAACGGCCCGCAGCATGGTGGCGGCCGTGATCCCGCCGAAGGGGCCCACCATGTTCGAGTACTCGGCCGCGGTGCGGCCGAGGAAGCGCCCTTCCCCATCCGCCGTCAACGCGATGGCGGTATCGAACGGGTGCTCGAGGGTTGTGGTCGACCCCAAGACGAATTCTCCTTCGAACAGTTGCAGATTCGTGCGCGCGAACGCGTGGCCCTCCGCCTCGTCGGAGAATAGCCTCCGCCGACCATAACGACCGTTATAGAGGGCGCAAGCGTGGACCCTGGGGCTGCGTAACGAGCTCCGGGGTGCGATGCGTGGGAATTCCTTTGCCCGAGACACGGATTCGAGACATATTGCACGCCCGGCATCTTGTGGTTATAACCAGCTTATGACGGTTGATGCCACGCTTGCCGCCCGCGGCCTCCTGCTCGATATGGACAGCACGCTCGTGAATTCCGAAGCCGTAGTGGAGCTGCTGTGGCGACGCTGGGCCACCGAGCACGGCCTGGCGGTGGCCGATGTACTGGCCGTCGCACACGGCCGCCAGGGCTGGGCAACCATGGCCGAACTGCTGCCGGACCGTCCCGCTGAGCTCAACCGCGCCGACAACGACCGCATGCTCGCCGAGGAAGCCACCATCGTCGACGGCGTCATACCCATCGCCGGTGCGCCAGAGTTCATGGCCGCCCTCGCCGATCTCCCCCATGCCCTGGTCACCTCCGCCAACCACGTCCTCGCCGAAACCCGGATGACCGCGGCGGGCCTACCCATCCCTCGGGTTCGCATCACCGCCGAATCGGTGACGGTGAGCAAGCCCGATCCGGAAGGCTTCCTGAAAGCCGCCGCCGAACTGGGCCTTTCAGCCGACGACTGCCTGGTCTTCGAGGACTCACAAGCAGGCATCACCGCCGCCAAGGCGGCAGGCATGCGCGTCGTCGGCGTCGGTCCTCGCGCCGCCACCCTCGACCCGACCGCCCACGTCCCCGACCTCACCCACATACGAATCGAGCCGCTCCCCAGCGGCTCGATCGCCGTTCACGTATCCGCCTGACCCGGAAATGGTCTCCGGCTCAGGCGTTTTCGATCGCTGTCGGGTGGCCCAGGCGGGAGTTGAAGCGGGAGTAGCCGAAGTACACGATAAGGCCGACGATCAGCCAGGCCACGAAGCGCACCCAGGTTTCCCAGGGCAGCGACCAGATCAGATAGATGGAGAAGCCGATGCCCACCACGGGCACCACCGGCATGAGCGGCAGCCGGAATTCACGCGGCTCGTCGGGGCGGGTGTAGCGGAGCACGATCACCGACACGCTGACCACGATGAACGCCATCAGGATGCCGATATTGGTCAGCTCCGCAACGGTATTGATGGGCAGCAGCCCGGCCAGGATCGCCGAGCCGGCGCCCACGATCCAGGTCACCCGGGTGGGCACCTTGCGGGTGGGATGGGTCTTGGCGAACCATTCCGGCAGCAGCCCGCCGCGGCTCATGGCGTACCAGACGCGGGTCACGCCCAGCATGAAGGTGAGCACCACGGTGATGATGCCGACGATGGCGCCGATGGCGATGATGTTCGCGATGCCCGGCATCCCCACGGATTTGAATGCGGTGGAGAACCCGGAGGTCGGGCTGATCTCGGTGTACTTCTGCATGCCGGTGAGCACCAACGTGGCCAGCACGTACAGCACCATGGCGATGGCCAGCGAGTAGATGATCGCCTTGGGCAGATGCTTTTTCGCCTCGGTGGATTCCTCGGCCGCGGTGCTCATGGCGTCATAGCCGAAGACGGCGAAGAACACCGTGGCCGCGCCCGTCCACACCGCGCCGGTGCCGAACGGGAAGTACGGGTGGTAGTTCGCGCTGTCGATCTTGAACAGGCCGAGCACGATGATCAGCAGCACGATCGCCACCTTGATCCCCACCGCGACCGTCTCGAACCGTCCCACGCTCTTGATGCCGCGCGACAGCACCCACGCGCTGCCCAGACAGAACAGGATCGCGAACACATCCACCACATGCCCGTCCCCGGTGCCGGAGGCCCCGAGCATCCAGTGCGGCAAGGTGATTCCGATCTGATCGAGCAGGAAATTGAAGTAGCCGGACACGCCGATGGCGACCACCGCCGCCACCGCCACGTACTCGAGCAGCAGATCCCACCCGATGAACCAGCCCGCCAGCTCACCCAGCGACACATACCCGTAGGTGTAGGCCGACCCCGCCTTGGGCACCATGCCCGCGAATTCCGCGTAGCAGAGTGCCGCACACGCACTGGCCACACCCGCGATCAGGAACGAGATGAGGACCGAGGGCCCCGTCGTATTGTGTGCGACCGACCCGGCCAGGGCGAAGATGCCCGCGCCGATGATGCCGCCCACCCCGATGGCCGTCAGCTGCCACAGACCGAGGTGTTTCGACAGCCGCTCGTCCGCGGGCGTGTCGTCGTCTACCTCCGAGATCGGCTTGCGGCGCAGAATCTGGCCGCGCAACTCCGCAAAGGACATGCGGGATCCTTTCGTTCCGCTGCGCACCGCCACTCTGCAGTAACGCAGGTCACACCCGAGCTAGCTCAGCTAATCGGACCATGGCCGATGCTGTGATCGGGCGGTTGGTTAAATAAAGTTCAGAGTTCTTGTCCAACCGGCCGACGCGCACCGCCCTGGCGCGTCCGCCGAGGCGGTGCGATCGCGGCACCGATCAGCGGCGCGCGCCCGGTCCGAACGAGCGCAGGAAGAACGCGAGATTGGCCGGGCGCTCGGCCAGTCGGCGCATGAAATAGCCGTACCACTGGTCGCCGTAGGGCACATAGGTGCGCAGATGCGCGCCCGTGGCGACCAGCCGCTGCTGTTCGTCGTCGCGGATGCCGTAGAGCATCTGGAACTCGAAGCGGTCCGGCGCCCGCCGCGCCGCCCGCACATAGTGGGTGGCAGCGTCGAGCATGACCGGGTCGTGGGTGGCCACCATGGGATAGCCCAGGCCGCGCATGAGGATGTCGAGGCAGCGCAGATAGGACGCGTCCACCTCGTCGCGGCCCTGGTGCGCGACCCCGGCCGGTTCGCGATAAGCGCCCTTGCACAGGCGGATTCGTGATCCGGGACCGGACAGGTCGCGGCAGTCGCCCTCGGTGCGCAGCAGGTACGCCTGCAGCACCGTGCCCACCCAGGGGAAGTCCGCCCGCAGTGCGCGCACGACGGACAGGGTGGAATCGGTGGTGGTGTGGTCCTCCGCGTCCACGGTGACCCAGACCCCCGCCGTCGCGGCGGCGGTGCAGATCTTGTGGGCGTGTTCGAGGGCGATGGCGTGGCCGTCCTGGGGCAGCGCCTGGCCCAGTGCGGAGAGCTTGAGCGAAACCTCCAGCGGCCGTACCTCTCCCGTGGACCCGGGCAGATCACCCAGGGTTTCGAGCAGAGCGAGGTAGTGGGCGACGGTGGCGCGCGCCTGTGCGAGGTCGGTGGTGTCCTCGCCCAGATAGTCGAGGCTGACGTACCGCCCGGAGTCGAGCAACGTCCCCGTGGCCGCCGCGCCATCCGCCTCGGATTCCCCGGCGACGAAGCGCCGCACCATCTTCCGGGTCGCGGTCAGCCCGGTCACCGTCCGTTCCACCCGCGGCGACCGCGAGGCCGCCAGCAGTGCCGGACGCAGCACGGTCGTGAACATCAGCGCTCCCCCGCTTCCGCCGCGACGGCCTGGTGCGGATACCGGTGATCGGTCGGCGGCACGAAGGTCTCCTTGATGGTGCGCGCCGAGGTCCAGCGCAGCAGGTTCTGCGCCGACCCGGCCTTGTCATTGGTGCCGGAGCCCCGCGACCCGCCGAACGGCTGCTGTCCGACCACCGCGCCGGTCGGCTTGTCATTGATGCAGAAATTGCCCGCCGCGTACCGAAGTCGCTCGGACGCGGTCGCGACCGCCGTCCGATCGTCGGCGATCACCGCGCCGGTGAGTCCGTACGACGACCCGCGATCGACCAGATCCAGCACCGCGTCGAACCCGCGCGGCGTCGCGTCGTCGTAGACGTGCACGGCCAGAATCGGCCCGAAGTACTCGGTCCGGAACGCCTCGTCACCTGGATCCTCGCCCAGCAGGACGGTCGGCTCGACGAAGTAACCCACACTGTCGTCGGTGCGCCCGCCGGTGAGCACGGTCAGACCGACTGTCGCCTTGGCCCGCTCGAGGGCGTCGACATTGCGGTCGAAGGCGCGCCGATCGATCAGCGCCCCACCGAAATTCGTGAAATCGGTGACATCGCCGTAGGTCAGCTCCGACACCTTGCCCAGAAAGTCCCCCGACATGCGCGACCACACCGATTTCGGAATGAACGCCCGCGACGCCGCCGAACACTTCTGCCCCTGGTAATCGAACGCCCCGCGAATCAGCGCCGTGCTCAACACGTCCGGATCCGCCGAACTGTGCGCGACCACGAAATCCTTGCCGCCGGTCTCGCCGACCAGCCGCGGATAGGTGTCGTACCCGGCGATGTTCTCCCCGACCGTGCGCCACAGCCGCTGGAACGTCCCCGTCGAACCCGTGAAATGAATGCCCGCCAGCCGCCGATCGGCCAGCGCCACGGCCGACACCTCGGGACCGTGGCCGTGCACCAGATTGATCACGCCCGGCGGCAGCCCCGCCGCCTCCAGCAGTCGCATCGTCCAGTACGCCGAAAACGCCTGTGTGGGTGAGGGTTTCCACACCACCGTATTGCCCATCAGTGCCGGCGCGGTCGGCAGATTGGCCGCGATGGCGGTGAAGTTGAACGGCGTGACCGCGTACACGAACCCTTCCAGCGGCCGATACTCCACCCGATTCCACACCCCCGGCGTCGAGATCGGCTGCCCGGCCAGGATCCCGCGCGCGAAGTGCACATTGAACCGCCAGAAATCCACCAGCTCACACGGTGCGTCGATCTCGGCCTGATACGCGGTCTTCGACTGCCCCAGCATGGTTGCCGCCGCCACCGTCTCCCGCCACGGCCCCGCCAGCAGATCCGCGGCCCGCAGAAATACCGCCGCCCGCTCGTCGAACGACAGCGCCCGCCACCCCGGCGCCGCGGCGGCCGCCGCCTCGATGGCGTCGGCCGCATCCCGCGCCTCGGCCACGGTGATGGTCCCGAGCACCGCCGAATGCCGGTGCGGCTGTACGACATCCACCACCTCCCCCGCACTCCGCCGCTCCCGCCCGCCGATCACATGCGGAATCTCGAGCGGCGTCGCGGCGAGTTCGGCGAGCTCGGCCTGCAGTCGCGCGCGCTCCGGGGTGCCGGGCGCGAAGGTCCCCACCGGTTCGTTCACCGGCGGTGGAGTGACTGTGACGGCGTCCATGACAACCTCCTGGCGGATTGTGGCCCGTGTCACCGGGCGAGTACGCCGAGTCAACCCCGAATCGCGCCACGGATATTGAGCCGATCGGCCAAAGCACCACCGAATCTGTTGTACGTTCGGCTGAACACCGCTGACGCGCGCGTGCCCGGATCGATGGCGCTGTTCCGGGCACGACCCGCAGGCCCGAGCGTGCCGGCGCGGCAGTACCCAGGCTTGAACACCGGAGACAGCATGACCGCGGACGAACGCCACACCTCCACCGGTCTGCGGGCCGCCGAGCTCGACCGAACCGGAGTAGCGCTGCGGGAACTGCTGGGGGCACTCGGCACGACGCTCGTCGAACTGGTCGACGCACCGGTCGGGGACGGGGTGGCCATCCGGTCGGTGGCGCTGGTCGACAGTTCGGACCTGAGCTCGGAAACCGTTGCGCACGCACCCATGTCGGACATGTACCTGCATGTGGGTATCGCCGAGGCCGAGGCCGTGCGGTGGCTCGAGGAGGTCGCCCAGCGGGTACCGGCGCAGCGACCCCGCGCGGTGCTGTCGAAGTCCGCGGCCGCGGCGGGCGGGTTGCGGCGGGCCGCGCTGCGGGCGGGGGTGGCGGTGGTCGGGGTGCATCCGCAGGCCCGATGGGATCACGTGTACCCGCTGATCCGGCGGATGCTGGATCGCACCGGCCCGGCCCGCGACAGCGCCGACCAGGATCTGCTGGCCGCGGATACCGACCTGTTCGGGTTGGCGCAGATCATCGCGCAGAACGCGGGCGGCATGGTCACCATCGAGGACGCGCACTCGCACGTGCTCGCCTACTCGGCCTCCAACGATGCCGCGGACCGGCTGCGGATCCAATCCATCCTGGGCCGGGAGGGGCCGCGCGAGTATCTGCGGATCCTGCAGCAGTGGGGTGTCTTCGACCGCCTGCGGCACACCGACGAGGTGATCGACCTGCCCGCCCACGCCGAGCTCGACATCAAACACCGTCTGGCCGTGGGGATTCGGCGGCCGGGCGAGGGCAGCGCCGCCACCGTGCTCGGATCGATCTGGCTGCAGGAGGGCGAGCGGCCGTTCAAGTCCGATGCGGCCGAAGTGCTGCGGGGCGCGTCGGCGATTGCTGCGCGCATCATCTCGCGCAGCCTGGACGCACCCTCCACCGAGGCCCTGTTGATCCAGCGCCTGTTCGGCGCGCGTGGCGGCGGTGTCGATGTGCCGTCGGTGGCGAGTGCGCTGGGCATCCCGGTGACCGGCCCGGCCGCGCTCATCGGTTTCGCATTCACCGGCGCGACTCCCGCCGCCGCGGAACTGTCGGCGCTGGGCAGCACACTTCGCTTGCGCGCGAGCGCCTTCCGCCGCGACTCGCTGGCGACTCTCATCGGCGACCGCGCCTACATCCTGCTCCCCCACTACCATTCGGCCCGCGCGGTCACCGCCTGGACCCGGCAGCTGGTCGACCAGCTGGAATCCACCGGCGCCCCGATCCTGCGCGCCGCCATCGCCATTCCCGTCGCCGAGCTGACCGACGTCGCCCGCGCCCGCCTCGAGGTGGACCGCGTCCTGGACAGCACCGCGGCGGGCTTCCCGAAGGATCGGGTGACCACTCTCGCCGAATCCCGTACTGCCGTTCTGCTGGGCGAGATCCTCGATCTCATCGCCGCCCGTCCCGAACTCGAGGACCCGCGCCTGACCGCCCTGTTCGACTACGACCGCGGTCACGCCGCGCAGCTCGAGGCCAGCGTCGACCACTACCTGCGCCATCACGGCGACGTGCGGGCCGCGGCCACCGCATTGCGCGTCCATCCGAACACGCTGCGCTACCGCCTGCGCCGCGCCCAGGACATCACCGGCATCGACCTCGACGACCCGGCCGATCGCCTGCTGCTCGAACTGCAACTGGCTCACCACCGCCGCGGCGTAGACCGGCACCGGCCGACCCGGCGCTGAGCAACCACCCAGCGCGGTACCGGCCTATTCCGTCAGCGCCGCTTCCAGAATCGGCCATGATTCATGAAGATCCTCTTGCCAATACGGCCAGGAATGCGTGCCCAGCGGATGGAATACGGCGGTGGCCGGTACGCCGAGGTCCTGCAATCGCCGCTGGAACGATCCGGTACATCCGTGCACCAGATATTCCAGCACCGCACCGAAGGTCACCGCCTGCGGGAGCGGGTCGGTCAGTGATTCCGGTCCCGGGATTCCACTGCCCGCCGAGACGTACACCAATTATTTGCTCGATGTCAGCGGAATTTCCGCGGATGGTCAGTGACCCGGACCGGTGCACCCCGGCGGCACCAGCCGACCGGCCAGCAGATCCTCGATCCACCCCGTGGTCAGTGGAATGGACAGCACGCCGACGATGAAATGCTCCCCCGGGAACGGTTGCAACCGCACCCGGGCGCCCCGCGCGCACCAGTCGTCGAACAGATGCTGCGCGCCCGCGAACGGAACGAAGATCTCATCGACGCCGTGGAAGAGGAACACCGGTGCGGCCGGCGCGCTGCGGCCGGGGCGGTTCTCTTCCAGAATCCGCTGCACCGCAGGCAGTTTCAATGGATCCGGCACGACCGAGAGCTGGTCCACCCGCAGCGGCGCGATCAGCCCGAGCGCCGTCTCCTGCGAAATGCAGATATCGCGGAACATCCGCGCCAACCGCCACCCGTTGTCGTTGAACAGGCCCATCAGTTCCGGGTACTCGCGCGCCAGCCCGAGCACGGCCGCCAGCAGGACACCGGTACTCCAGTTGCCGTTCATGGCGGGCAGCAGCATCTGATAATCCGCCGGGGTTCCCCCGATTATCACGCCCGCCAACCGGATCTCCGGCGCGTAGGTCGGCGCGAGCTGCGCCGCCCAGCTGGTGGCGATCGAACCGCCCGAATAACTCGTCATCACCACCGGCGTCGCCGGCCCGAGCTCCGGCATGTTCGCGCGGGTCACGCCCCGGATGGAATCGAGCACGGCGTGCCCGCCCATCAGGCCCGCCGCGTATGCCTGCCGCGGGCCCTGATGGTCGGGAACGACCACCGCATAGCCCTTGGCCAGAATCAACCGGATCGCCACGACATCGGCCGACACAGCCCGCTTTAGTTCAGTGGAGGGCGCACAGGACTGCCCCAGTGAGGAGATCGGAAGGTTGTACGACACCAGCGGTCTCGGGCCCGATCCCTTCCACGCCTCGTTCGGCAGCAGCAGGGTGGTCACGATGGCGACCGGCTGATCGTGGGAGTCGTTGGACCGCACCAGCAGCTGGTGGGCGCGGGCGGCGGGAAACAGGCTGTCGGTGGTACGGGCCGCGAGCACGCTGCCCGGCGGGCGGGCCTCGAAACCGGGCCTGGGCGTAAAGAAGGGGTCGGTCGGCGGCGACGGCAGCACGCTGGCCGGATCGTGTGCCGGATTCAGCAGATCCGAGATGGGATTAGCGCGCGCATGCAGTGGGAGCAGCGCCGTCACCAGCGCCACCAGCATCCATATCCGTGTGAACCGGACAGCAGCCACGAGGAGAGATCGTCACACGCGGTCCGGTGCGCGGCCCGGATTTGCCTCGGCGCGGCGGTTCGGGTCCCGCGGGAAACGCGCACAACCGACAAATCGCCGCGTCGGTCTGACACCCTGTCCCAATGAGGTGGTCAATTGTCTTGGTCGCCGTGCTCGTACTGGCGGCCGGGTGTGCTGCGCGGCCATCGGATTCGCCGTGGCGCGAGGTATCGCTGCCGCAGCACGGGGCGCGGGTGCTGGAGTTCGCGCCGATCGCGGGCGGCGTGCTCGCCCTGGGCTCGATCCCGGCCGGCGACGGGCGTGCCCCGGCCGCCTGGTCCTCCCCCGACGGTACGCGCTGGACATCTGTCCCCGTCCGGCCCGACAGTCCGTACGGCGCACTGGCGGAACTGATTTCGGCGGGCACCGGCACGCACACCGTGGTGCTGGGTCAGGCTTTCGGTGGCGCGCACAGCAATCCGCGCATGACCATCTGGAGCGGCGACGGCCGCGGACTCACCGAACACACCCAGGCCATGGAGATGTTCGGCGGCCCGCACGCCATCGCGGTGACCGCGGCGGCCGCGCGCGGCGGCACCGATCTGCTGGTGGGCGGCTGGGATGGCGACAACGGCCGCTACGGCGCCGCGTACTGGACCTCCGCCGACGGCGCCGACTGGCAACGCCACGCGGACGATCCGGCGCTGTCGTCCGCACCCGGCGAACAGACCGGCGCGGCCGGGGTCGGCATCGGCGCGCAGGGCTTCGTCATCGTCGGGGAAACCTTGCGCGACAACATCCTTCGGCCACTGGTGTGGACCTCGCCCGACGGCCTCGGATGGCAGCGTCACGAGCTGCCCGGGGCGAATGCCGTCGCCGCGCGCGTCGGCTGCGGCAGTGCCGGCTGCACGGTGCTCGGCCAATCCATCGGCGCCGCACCGCGCGTGCTGTGCTGGCCGTCGGCCGAGGGCGACGCCGTGCCCGGTCCCGGCGCGTCAACGGTCGACGTGCTGCAGGTCCTGCCGACCGCGTCGCGCGTCCTGGGTCTCGTGGCGCTCGACCACGTGGTGCAGCTGGCGTCGATGACGCCGAATTGCTCTGAATGGCAACAGATTTCCCTGCCGGTGAGCGTTCCCGGCGCTCGCATGGTCGCGTTGCCCGCCGCCCTGCTGCTGGCCACCACCGAGGCCGACCGGAGCAGACTCTGGCTACATGCCCTGCCCTGACGGCAGGGCACCGGTCACCGCATCACCATGCGACGGGCAGCGACCGCACCCCGTACACCATGGCGTCGTACTTGAAATCGATCTCCTCGGTCGGCACGGTCAGGCGCAGCCCGGGCACCCGCCGGAACAGCGTCTGCAGCACCATGCCGAGCTCGATGCGCGCCAGCTGCAGACCGATGCACTGGTGCCGGCCCGAGCCGAAGGCCAAGTGCTGCGCGGCATTCGAGCGCGCCAGGTCCAGGGTGCCCGGCTCGGCGAAGACCTCCGGGTTCCAGTTCGCGGTGGCCAGGTCGAACACGATCGGGTCGCCCGCGCGGATCACCTCATCACCGACCTCGATGTCCCCGATGGCGACCCGCCGCAGCCCGGTGTCGACAATGGTCATGTAGCGGATCAGCTCGTCGACCGCATTGCCGAGCACCTGCGGGTCGTCGGTGTCGCGAATGATCGCCAGCTGCTCCGGCCGGTCGAGCAGCGCGATGACGGCCAGGGAGATCATGTTGGCAGTGGTCTCGTGCCCGGCGACCAGGATGCCGACCGTCTGCAGCGCGGCCTCCCACACCTGCAGCTCACCGTCGCGCACCAGTTCGGCGACATCGGAGAGCAGATCCTCGGCCGGGTTCTCGGTCTTGGCCTCGATCAGATTGTTGAGGTAGCCGAGCACCTCCAGCGTCGACTGCTGCTGCTCCTCGGCGGTGGCATTGCCGCCGAAGCCGAGTTCGGTGGCCTCCTGGAAGAACGCGTGGTCGTCGTAGGGGACGCCGAGCAGTTCGCAGATCATCAGCGACGGCACCGGCAGCGCCAGCGCCTTCATCAGGTCCGCCGAGTTGCCCTGCGCCAGCATGACGTCGATGGTCTCGTCGATGTGCTTCTGGATATTGGGCCGCATGGCCTCGAGCCGCTTGGGGGTGAACGGCTTGGCCAGCATGCGCCGGTAGCGGGCGTGCTCCTGGCCGTCGGTGTTGAACATGGTGCGCGGGCTCATCTCCGCGACCGTCTTCATCCCCTCGTGGATGTGCGGGTAGGAGGGGTGGTGGTTGTCGGCGCTGACACGGGCGTCGGCGAACAGCTCGCGCGCCTCGGTGTAACCCGTGATCAGCCACGGCTGCTTGCCCTCCCAGGTCCGGACCTTGGAGATCGGGCCGGCGGCGGCGAGTTCGCGGATCTCCGCGGCGGGCGCGAACGGGCAGCTCGCGGCGCGGCGACCGGGATAGAAGGTCGGCTCGGCGGGGGCCTCGGTGCTGGACTCAGACATGTTCGGGTCAATCCTCGATCTGGATGGCTTGCGCTGGGCAGAATTCGGCGGCCGCTCGCACGGCCGGGGCCTGCTCCGGCGCCGGATTCTCGTCGAGCAGCACGACGACACCGTCGTCATCGCGCTGGTCGAAGACTTGGTCGGCACGCAGCACACAGTGACCGGCTGCGATGCACTTCTCTTGACTGACAGCAACTCTCATGGCGTGTCCGGCAGCGAATCAGCCACGATCCGCGTCGGCGTCGCAGACGCGACGGACCTGCTCCCGGATCGCCTCGGTCACCCGGCCCATCAGGGCGTGACTGTTGCGGGTGGTGTCGTAGTTGACGTGAATGACGAGCCGCTCGGCGACGGTCCACACGGTCAGCTTCGGCGGCATGCCCTTGGCCATGCCGAACGCCTCATCGGCGACGAATTCGAGCCCGCCGGGGATCGAAGGCGTCTGTTCCACACCGAGATTCGCCATACCCAGCGTGGGCTGCGCACCGAATATCGCGGCGGTCTCCGGGTCGAATGCGCGCTGCGAGGCCCGCATGAACAGGGCGGGGAACCGGGCGTCGAGGGCGGCGCGCATGGCCACCTCGGTCGCCTTGGCCAGCTCGATCGGATCGGTGTCGGCGGCGGCGAAGACCGGGGTGGCCACCCCACCCGCACAATTGAGCAGCGTCGACTGCGGGATCGGCTCGGCGAGCGAGGCGCGCAGATCCACCGCGTGCCCGAACACCATCGGTACCGGCCCGGAATCCGCCTCGAGCTGGCTGCGCACCGCGACCATGGCCACGCCGGTGACCAGGCTATTGACCGAAACACCCTGCGCGCGTGCGACACCGAAGAAGGCCGCACTCTGCGCGGGGTCCACCTCGATGCGCTGGGTGGCGAACCGGCCCACCGGGTCGCCGACGCCGTCGCCGTCGCGGGGCAGCTCGAGTGGCGCGGGCACCGCGTCACCGGCGGCCGCGATACCGCGCAGCATCGCGACCAGCTCGTCGACCTCGGCCTCGGTGACACTGCCCGCCAGCAACGTATCGATGCCGTCGACCAGCGTGTTGTCCGAATTCGACGGCGGCAGTGGCGAACCCGCCAGCTGGGCGCCGTAGCGCTGCCACATGTCGTCGCGCAGTGCCAGCGCCGACCGTCCATCGCACATGCCGTGGTGCATGATCAGCACGATCTGGTCGAGACCACCCTCACGCAGCACATGAGCCTTGAAAAGGCCGGTGCTCCAGTCCTGTTCGATGTTGACCAGCCGCTGGTAGCCGTCGGGTCCCCACTCGGTGACCTCGAGCGGGGGCTGGTACTCCTCGCGAACACGGAAGACCGGCTCACCGCCGGGCTCGTTGATCATGACCGCGCGCAGCAGCGCGTGGTCGGCGGCCAATTCCGCCAGCACCCTGCGCATGACGTCGGGATCGATCTCACCGCGCACCGTGGTCGCGACGAACAGCGGCACACCGGCTTTCGGCACGTCACCCCAGCGAGCGTCGGGGTCGAAATGCTTGAACTCGAAGGACGATAGCGGTCGTTCACTACTCATAAAGCCCTGGCACTCCCCATTGTGAAACATGCCCTTCCGACCATACACACGACTGGGACAATCGTCAGGACTGTTGTCAGGAAACGGCTCCGGCTCCGAGTGCCCGAATGCCTTCCGGCACAAGAATGTTGCCTGGCCTGCCCAGATGCTACGGACGGACGAGATGGCCGGCCCGTGTGCTGAAGGCAAGGGCGCCAGCGCCTTCGAGTTGCGACGCTGAAGTGAAGCGCAGATCTTTCGGAACGATCGCCATCCGCTCGATGGCCGAAATCCCAGGGCACGTGCCGATTCGAGGGCTCGGTGGGCTGAACCGGACTCGCGGGGAAACCGCCCGGCGGCCCGGACGGTTCCGGGCACCAGGTGAGTGACGCACATCACTGCGCCGGGATGTCACCAGGCGAGGGTTCGGCGGCCACTTGTGTCGTCGAGTCGTCACCACCCCGAGTCACCGCAAACCCCTGGCATACACGGCGTGATCGACGAACTCTTGGCTTGGACCCACGCCCGGACCCCACTCCGCGAACCCGCCAGGGTCGCGTGACCGGACCCCGGGTCGCCGGCCCGTTCATCCTCTTCGCCCGCTCCTACATCCCCGGCCCCGACATCCTGTCGGGGCACTTCACCATGCCCGCGGTCACGCCGATCGGCTGACCGGTTCCAGCGGCCGATTCCTTTCTCCGGTGGCGGCGGTCTACCTGGTTGACAAATCGAGAAGGAGCGCTGATCGCCATGACCATTCCCACCACGATGCGGGCCCTGCGGCAGACCTCGCTGCGGGGCCCGCAGGACCTCCGTCTGATCACCGACGCGCCGGTACCGGTTCCCGGTCCGGACGAGGTACTGATCCGGGTCGCCGCCGCCGGCGTCAATTTCGCCGATATCTCCCAGGCCCACGGAACATTCCCGGGCGGACCGCGGCCCCCGTACACGGCGGGGTTCGAGGCCGCCGGTGAGGTCGTCGCGGCGGGAGACGAAGTGGCCGAGCTGCTTTCGGGGGACCGCGTCGTCGGCGTCGGGGCCGGAGCATTCGCCGAATACGCGGTGCTGCCCGCGGTCTCGGCCCTACCGATCCCGGCCGGATGGTCCCCCGAGCAGGCACTCGGGCTGGTCGTGAACTGGCCTACCGCGCTCGCCGCATTGAAACCGTTGGGCCGCATAGCCACTGGTGAGACGGTGCTGATTCACGCCGCAGCGGGCGCGACCGGCCGAGCGGCGGTCGCCATGGCCAAGCATTACGGTGCGACCGTCATCGCCACCGCCTCGCCGGGCAAGCATGAGATCGTGCGGGGACTCGGTGCCGACCACATGCTGGACTCACGGTCCGAGCACCTCGCCGCCGAGGTCCTGGAACTGACCGGCGGCGCCGGCGCCGACCTGGTGCTCGAATCCGCCGGTGGCGCGACCTTCACCGAGAGTCTCGCCGCGGCCAAACGGGTCACCGGACGGGTCGTCGTCTACGGCATGGCAGGGGGCGACACCGCCATCACCAACTGGGAGTTGGTGTACAGGCACCAGATTCACCTCATCGGCCTCAATATCGGCATGCTGATCCAGGCCGCACCCCACGTTTTCGGCGAGGTCATGGCCGAAATGTTCGCGCTCATCGCAGCGGGTGTCCTCGCCCCCACCAGACCCACCGCCCACGATCTCGCCGACGGGCCGAAGGTCCTCGCGGAAATGGAATCCCGCGCCACCATCGGCAAATTGGCCCTGCTGCCCTGACCAATCCGGATACCCGCTGACCTGGGTCTCGATTCCTTCGGACCGCCGTCCCGGTCGGTAATAGGCGAGGACCCGATCAGCGGGCACACGATCCGGAAAGAGAGCAGCCCATGACAAGCAGCCATTCTGCAGCCCGGCGGCAGCCTAAACTCGCCGCATGACGGCGCACCTGGCGGAGGCGGCCGATCGGAGCCGCTTCGCCGCCGACACCGAGCGATTCCGCCGGGAACTGCTGGCGCACTGCTACCGAATGGTCGGCTCGGCCCACGACGCCGAAGACCTGGTCCAGGAGACATACCTGCGTGCCTGGCGCTCCTATGCCGCCTTCGAGGGCCGCGCTTCGATGCGGACCTGGCTGTACAAGATCGCCACCAATGTCTGCCTGTCGGCGCTCGAGCCGCGCCGCATCCGAGTCCTGCCCTCGGGCCTGGGCGGTCCCGCCGACGAGTCCGAGGGAGAACCGAGTCGCGTTGCGCCGGGCGAGGTTTCGTGGCTCGAACCATGCCCCGGCGGCTGGATCGCTCCGGCCACGGACGATCCGGCCGCCGCGGTGGTCGCCCGCGAGTCACTCCGCCTGGCCCTCATCGCGAGCCTCCAGCATCTCCCCGCCCGCCAGCGCGCCATCCTCATCCTGCGCGAGGTCCTGTCCTTCTCCGCCGCCGAGACCGCCGAAATCCTCGGCACCACAACCGCGGCGGTCAAGAGCGGCCTGCAGCGCGCCCGCGTCCGCCTGAACGAATTGACCTCGGGCCCAGAGGAATTGCTCGAACCATCCGATGAGCGGGCGCGGGCGCTGCTCGACGGCTACATCGCCGCCTTCGAACACGCCGACGCCGCTCTCCTGCAGCAGGTGCTGCGCGCCGACGCGACGCTGGAAGCGACCCCGTTCCGCGATTGGCAGGCGGGCCGATTGAACTGCATCCGCATGCTCGACGCCTACGTGATGGGCCGGCCCGGCGACTGGCGGATGCTACCCACCACGGCCAACGGCCAGCCCGCCGCCTGCGAGTACCACCGGGACACCGATGGCGTGCTCCGCGGCCACGGCATCGTGGTCCTGGCTCCGACCGCCGCCGGTGTTCGCGGTGTCATCTCGTTCCACGACCCGGCGCTGGTGGCATTGTTCGGATTCCCCGAGGTGCTTGCGGAGTGAGTCGGTAGAAAAGGCTTCTCGCCGAGCGCTACTGCCGGGATTCTCGAATCCCTCACGGTGCAAATGCATTTCATGCTCGATGGGTAGATAAGGATACCCGCAATTCGAGCTGATAAACCATCGGCATAACTTTTGAATTGCGACAACGCAAACCGGGCAAACAACCCCTTGCCGACCAGCGTCGTTCGTGGCAACGTATACGAGGGTTTGGCTCAGTTCAACTCACGACGAGGAGTTTCGAAATGAGTAGCGAACTTACGTGCGATGCCTCACTCGAGAACGCCTTCGACTTTCTGCAGCTACAGCCCGAAAACTCCGCTGTGTTCGGCGCGGTCAATTCCCGGAAGCGGTCGCTGCATATCGT
Source organism: Nocardia sp. NPDC051981 (assembly GCF_040680715.1). Taxonomy (NCBI): domain Bacteria; kingdom Bacillati; phylum Actinomycetota; class Actinomycetes; order Mycobacteriales; family Nocardiaceae; genus Nocardia; species Nocardia sp. NPDC051981. Next base: position 263,633 of record NZ_JBFAXK010000004.1, read on the forward strand.
TCTCGCCGCTCCACCGTATTTCGACATACCACCGGTCGGCTACGGCGGTATCGAGGCTGTTGTCGCCACGCTGGCCGATGAGCTGGTCGATCAGGGCCACCGCGTCACGCTGCTCGGCGCCGGCCACGCCGGTACGAAGGCTCGATTCGTCCGGGTCTGGGACGAGATCCAATCCAAGCGGCTCGGCGAGCCGTACCCGGAGATCGTCAATGCCATGAAGACCTGGCAGATCATCGAGGCACTGCACGCCGAGGACCCGGTGGACGTCGTGCACGATCACACCTTCGCCGGCCCGGCCAACGCGGCCGCGTACCGGGGGCTCGGGATTCCCACCGTCGTCACCGTGCACGGTCCGGTCGACCCCGAGATGCACGAGTACTACCAATCGCTCGATCACAGTGTGCGGCTCGTGGCGATCAGTGACCGGCAGCGCGCGCTCGCGCCGGATCTGAACTGGATCGGCCGCGTGCACAACGCGATCCGCCCCTCGGAATGGCCATTCCGCACCGAAAAGCTCGACTACGCCCTGTTCCTGGGCCGCTACGCGCCCTACAAGGGACCCCACCTGGCGCTCCGCGCCGCACACTCCGCCGGTGTGCGCCTGGTGCTGGCGGGCAAGCTCAACGAGCCGCCCGAGCACGAGTTCTTCGACAACTACATCGAGCCGCTGCTCACCGAGAGCGACGATGTGTTCGGCGAGGCCGACGCGACCGCGAAACGCCATCTGCTCGCCGGCGCGCGCTGCCTTTTGTTCCCGATTCGGTGGGAAGAACCCTTCGGCATTGTCATGATCGAGGCCATGGTCTGTGGCACACCGGTGATCGCGCTGCGCGGCGGTGCGGTGGAAGAGGTCGTCGAACATGGCGTGACCGGATGGATCTGCGACGATCCCGACGAACTACCCGGATACATCGCCCGCGCCGATGAGATCGACCCCCACGCCTGCCGGGAGCGGGTCGAAAGGCTGTTCGCCACGGACCTGTTCGCGCAGGGCTACGAGGCGGCCTATCACCGGGCGATCGAGATGGCGGCGCAACGGGCGTCGCGAACCGCCGTCCGGGTGCGGGTACCCGCGGGAACCCCGATCCTCAGCAGCCAGGCGCCGGGCGGTCGCCCGTGAGCGTATTCAATGCCGGCCCACCCGTTCTCATCGAGGGTGGCGCCGGCGTGATCACCCTCGTCGAGGCCGGAACCTTCTGCCTGTCCGACCGACTCGGGGACATACACCCCGGCACCGCCCACGGTTTGTACTACCGGGACACGCGCATCCTGACCCGATGGGAGCTGCGCGTGGACGGTCTTCCGCCGGAACAGCTTTCGGTGGTCGTGCGCGAACCCTTCCGGGCGCGATTCGTGGCGCGCAAACCGCCACCGCACGGTGTCGCCGACGCGACGGTGCTGATCCAGCGCCGTCGCGTCGTGGGTGAGGGAATGCAGGAGATCATCAGCGTGCTCAATCTCGGCGACGAGGACACCGCCCTGACGGTGGTTCTCGATGCGGAGGCGGACTTCGCGGACCTGTTCGCGGTCAAGGAGGGCCGGGCGGGCGGTGGCGGCGGCGAGTCGGCCGCCACCGAGCAGGCGCTGCGCTTCACCGACCGCAGTCAGCAGGGGCGTGGCATCATCATCACCGCCGGCGAGGACCCCGAGGTGCAGCCCGGATCGCTGACCTGGCAGGTGCTGGTCCCCGCACACGGCAGCTGGCAGACGGTGGTGCACTGCCAGCCGATCAACGACCATCGGGCCGTCCCGATGAACTTCGACGACGACGTCGAATACAGCCCGGCGGACAAGATCCGCCGCTGGCGCGCCTCGACCACCACCCTCACCGCGAGCGGCGCCGGCCTCAACCTCATCCTGCAGCGCACCGAGACCGACCTCGGCGCGCTGCGCCTGGACGATCCCGCCGACGGCACCTCCTATGTGGCCGCCGGCGCGCCCTGGTTCATGGCCCTGTTCGGCCGCGACAGTCTGCTCACCTCGTGGATGGCGCTGCTGCTGGATTCGGACCTGGCCCTGGGAACACTGCGCCAGCTGGCGAAACTCCAAGGCACCGAGTCGAATCCGCTCACCGAGGAGGAGCCCGGCCGCATCATGCACGAGCGGCGCTACGGTCCCGGCAGTGATCGGGTGCTCGGCGGCACTGTCTACTACGGCACCGCCGACGCGACCCCCCTGTTCGTGATGCTGCTCGCCGAATGCCGTCGCTGGGGTATTGGCGCCGCGGCCGTACAGGAGTTGCTGCCGGCCGCCGACGCGGCGCTGGCCTGGATCGACAACGACGCCGACCTCGACGGCGACGGCTTCGTCGAGTACCGGCGCAAGACCGACCGCGGCCTCGCCAACCAGGGGTGGAAGGACAGCTGGGACGCGATCGGATTCGCCGACGGCCGCCTCGCCGAGCCGCCGATCGCCCTGTGTGAGGTGCAGGGCTACGTCTACGCGGCCCGGATCGGCCGCGCCGAACTGGCCGAGGAGCTGGGCGACCACGCCCTCGCCGAGCGGCTGCGCACGCAGGCCGCCGACCTCAAAGCCCGTTTCGACGAGACCTTCTGGATGCCGAAGAGCAGCTGCTATGCTCTGGCGCTGGACGGCTCGAAGCAGCCGGTCGATGTGGGATCGAGCAATCCCGGCCACTGCCTGTGGACCGGTATCGTGCCCGACGAACGCGCGGCCGAACTGATCGAGCGCCTGGGCGCGGCGGACCTGAACAGCGGATTCGGTTTGCGCACACTGTCTTCCACCGCGCGCCACTTCAATCCCATGGGCTATCACACCGGTTCGGTGTGGCCGCACGATACGGCCATCGCGGTGGCCGGTCTGATGCGCTACGGGCACATCCCCGGTGCACTGGACCTGAGTGTGAAACTCGCGAGCGGACTGCTCGAGGCCATCCTGGAATTCGGGGCCCGGCCGCCCGAACTGTTCTGCGGCTTCGCGCGCTCCGATTTCAGTTCCCCGGTGCCGTATCCCACCTCGTGCTCGCCGCAGGCGTGGGCGAGCGCGGCGCCCCTGCTGCTCATGCGGTCGTTCCTGGGGCTGATGCCCGACGTCCCCGGACGCACCCTCACCATCGCGCCGCGCCTGCCCGACCGGGCGGGCATCATCCGGCTCACGGACCTCCGCCTGGGTCCGGCGACCGTGTCCATCGAGGCGTGCGGCACCGACGCGAAAGTCCAGGGACTGCCACCGGATTGGCAGCTGAACCGGAGATAGCGACAGGCGGTGCCGGCCGATGCCACAGCGGAACGAAACGCTGATGACAATGCTTCCCAGGGCCTGCCCGGGCACCGAGTATGGCGATCGGATGCAGAACCGACCCCGGCTGGCCGAGACCATCGGCCGGGGGCTCGTCGGCGGCGCGTCGCTAGCGGCCGCGGCGAGTGTCGGCGACCGGCCGCCGACCCGGGCCGTGGGTACCGGTTGTTCACCGCCGCCGCGCTGGCGGCGACGGCTGTGACGACCTAGGTGTACCGATCTGAGAGGTTCGGAACCCGGCCGGCCGGCGGGTGACCGCCTGAGTGCGCTATGGCCGTTGAGGCGTCCGGAATGTCCCTGTGTTCGCTCGATCGCGGCCCCGACTATCGCTGTCGGCTCAGGCTAGCCGGTACGGCCTTCCCCGCGCGCGCACCCGACGCGGCCGCGCCGGCGAGCGACGGCAGATCGAGCTGATAATCGCCTGCGAGGTAAATCGATCCGAGCGGATTGCGCAACCTCCTCGGTGAAGAACCCGACCACTACGTACCGGCCGTACGCGATGTCGTTGAAGGCGACGCGGTACCGCTGCGGGAGGTCCAGAATGATCCGCTCGGCAATGTCGCCGGGCGCGGTCACGATCGCGCGCTCGGCCCGAATCCTCGCCCGGGAGAAGATCCGGCAGATGGTTGATTTCCTCGGCGGGCTGTGACCATGAAAAAGGGCGGTTTTGGTGGAAACTGCTCCGAAACCGCCCGTAGGCCTACTGACTGTGTCCGGAGGGGGACTTGAACCCCCACGCCCTAATACGGGCACTAGCACCTCAAGCTAGCGCGTCTGCCATTCCGCCACCCGGACCGGTGATGCTCAGCAAGGTTATCGGATCGGACCGCCTGGACCAAATCGGTCGATGTCCTGCGGGTTCACCCAGGATTCGGAGGCGGTGGGAGTGGTTGCCGCCGGGCCGGTTCGCGACCCGGCAGGCCACCCCCCCCGATCTCAAGCCTTCAGCGCCTCCAGCAGCGCGGCACGCTGCCGGGAGCCCAGGCCGCCGATACGGCGGTCGGCGGGGATCTCGGCCTCGTCCATCAGCTTGGCCGCCTTGACCGGGCCGATGCCCGGGAGCGCCTTGATGACCGCCGCCACCTTCGTCTTCTTGACCAGGTCTTCCTTGTCCGCGCGCTTGAGCACCTCGGCGAGGCTGACCGACCCCTTCTTGACCTGCGCGATGAGTTCCGAGCGGGCCTTACGAACCGCCGCGGCCTTCGCCAGCGCCTCGGAGCGTTGTTCGGGGGTCATGGTGGGCAGAGCCATATGTCCTTACCTTTCACTCGTTCGCTGGTACGTCGCCGACGATTCAACATGACACCGGGCCCTCCGCAAGTACGACACACCGCGTGGACGTGGCCGCCACGTCGATCGACCGGCGAAATCAGTACACCGGGCACCGGTCGGACGCCCGGAAAGATGCCGGTCATGCGACCAGGAGTTTGCTGGATCGCGGAGCTGGCAAATCCGGGACGCAGAAAGTGGCATCGGTACTACGGTAACCCCGAATATCACCGGGCACCGGCGGAAGGCGGGGCAGATGACGGGGTCGTTTTCGTACGCCGAGCCGGGCACGACCGAACCAACGCTGGCGGACCGATACGACAGCGCAGACCCCGTGGCCTGGAACGGAGCGCAGGTCTACCCCCTGCACTCGGAGGGTCTCGGCGGCTCCCCCGCCGCGGTCCGGCTGACGCTGCGCAGCGCCGCCCCGCGCCCCGGCGTGCGCAGCCTGGGCATCGGGCTCGCCGTGGAGCGCGGACATGTGTTGCTGGAAGGCCGCCGGCTCAGGGGGGTTGACGTCTGGAGTGATGCCATGTCGGGCGGCATCGAGTTACAGGTGTGCCCTGCCGAGACCGATGCCGCCATCACCCTCACCCCTGTCTGGGTGGACGACACCGAGGCCACTGTCTCCTGGACGGGTAACTACGGCATGCTCATCGCCCGCGAACCCGCCATGACGGTCCTGCACTGCAGCACCGGCGTCGGCCCGCCCGACTTCGGCGAACTGGTCGTGGAACTCACCATCGGCCCCACCCCGCCCACCGATGCCGGCCGCTACCAGAACGCGCTCTACGAGCTGGGCGTGGCCATGCAGCGCCGCGGCGACGAGGAGCAGGCCTGTGAACTATGGACGCAGGCAGCCGAATTCGGTCATCCGGGCGCCGCCTACGACCTCGGCGTCTTCCGCTATCGCCGGGGCGATTTCACCGAGGCCGAGCACTGGTGGCGCGCCGCCGCGACCCAGGGTGACCCCCGGGCCATGGCCGGTCTCGCCGAACTCCTCAGTCGCCGCGGCAATCCCGATGAAGCCAGGGCGTGGCGGGCGGCCAGTACCGCGGACGATCAGTACCCGTGACGCACGTGGTCACGCGGACTTGTAGCGGCGCAGGTACTCCCCTGTCAGCGAGGCCGGGGCGCTGAGCAGTTCGGCGGGAGTACCGGTGAACACGACCTCGCCGCCGTTCTTGCCGCCGTCGGGCCCGAGGTCGATGACCCAGTCCGCGTGTGCGACCACGTCCAGATTGTGCTCGATGACCACGACCGTGTTCCCGCGCTCGACCAGGTTGTCCATGAGCGTGAGCAGGATGTCGACATCGGACATGTGCAGGCCGGTCGTGGGCTCGTCGAGGACGTAGACCGTGCCGGCGTTCTGCAGCTGCGTCGCGAGTTTGATGCGCTGGCGTTCGCCGCCGGAGAGGGTGCTCATGGCCTGGCCCAGGCTCAGGTAGTCCAGACCGACCTCGTTCATGGTGCGCAACTTGGCATTCAGTGTCTTCTCGGGGAAGAACTCCACGGCCGCCTCGGCGGAGAGCTCGAGGACGTCGGCAATCGACTTGCCGCGCAGGGTGAGTGCGAGGACCCGATCGGAAAACCGCCGCCCGCCACAGGATTCACAGTGGGTGGTGACCGGGTCCATGTAGGCGATCTCGGTGATGATGACGCCCCGGCCGCCGCATTCGGTGCAGGCGCCGTCGGAGTTGAAGCTGAATAGACCGGCCGGTTCGCCGGTCGCCTTGGCGAACAGCTTGCGGATCGGATCCATGAGCCCGAGGTAGGTGGCGGGCGTGGACCGGGAGGACGCGGCGATGGCGGACTGGTCCACGAATACCGATTCCGGGTAGCGCACCAGGAATTCGTCGCGGATGAGGCTGCTCTTGCCCGAGCCCGCGACACCGGTGATGGCGGTCAGAATGCCGGTCGGAATGGCGATGGTGACATCTTTCAGGTTGTGCGCGTTGGCATTCGCCACCGTCAGCGCGCCCGTCGCGGGCCGGAAGTTCTCCTTGACCCGGAAGGCGCGGCGCAATCCCGCGCCGGTGGGGGTATCGGCTTGCCGCAACTCGGCGAAACTGCCGGTGAAGACGACCTCGCCGCCGTGGACGCCAGCGCGCGGACCGACGTCCACGATGTGGTCGGCGATCTGGATGACATCCGGATCGTGCTCGACGACCAGTACGGTATTGCCCTTGTCCCGCAGCGCCTCCAGCATGTGGTTGAGCCGCCCGACATCGCGCGGGTGCAGGCCGACGCTGGGTTCGTCGAAGATGTAGGTCATCCCTGTCAACGTGCTACCCAGGTGCTTGATCATCTTCAGGCGCTGGCCCTCACCGCCGGACAGGGTCGAGGTGGCGCGGTCCAGGCTCAGGTAGCCCAGCCCGATGGCGGCGACGCGTTCGAGCGCGACCTGGGTGGCCGCGGCCAGCGGGACAGCGGCCGGGTCGTCGATCTCGCCGAGGACCTCGATCAGATCGGTGATCTGTAGCCGCGCCCAGTCGGCGATATTGCGTCCATTGATGGCGGTGGCCAAGGCCTTCGGATTCAGTCGCGCCCCGTGGCAGGCCGGGCAGACGCCCTCGGCCAGGAAGCGCTGGATCTGCTCGCGGGTCTTCTCCGACAGCCCCGAGGTGTCGCGCTTGAGCCGGGTGCGGGTGAATTTGTCGACCAGGCCTTCGTAATTGGCTTTCCAGGTGCCTTTCGCGAAAGACAATTCCACTTTGCCGCCGGTGCCGTGTAGCAGGTCGTGCCATTCCGCGTCGTCGTAGTCGGCGAGTTTCTTGTCCGGGTCGAATCGGCCGGAGTTGGCATACAGCTGCCAATCGCCGCTGCCGACGGTGTAGCCGGGTACCAGGAGTGCGCCCTCGTTGAGCGATTTGGTGCGGTCCACGAGCTTGCCCGGGTCGGCGGTGACGGCCACGCCGAGTCCGTCGCACTCGGTGCACATGCCCTGCGGGGTGTTGAAGGAGTAGTCGTAGACCAATCCCGTGGACGGAGAACCGAAGCGCGCGAACAGGGCTCGGATCAGGGCATAGATGTCGGTCATGGTGCCGACCGTGGAGCGCGGCCCGCCACCGACCGCCTTCTGATCGATGATGACCGGCGCGGTGAGGTTCTCGATGGCCTCGGCGTGCGGGCGTTCGTAGCGCGGCAGGAAATTCAGGACGAAGGCCGGGAAGGTGGCATAGAGCTGCCGCTGGGATTCGATGGCGATGGTGTCGAAAACAATGGAGGACTTGCCGGATCCGGAGACCCCGGTGAAGACGGTGATCTTGTTCTTGGGAATGTCGATCGAGACGTTGCGCAGATTGTGCTCGCGGGCGCCGAGGATCCGAATTGTTTCAGTGGAGGCCAGGGACATGTCCCCACCATGCCAGGCCGACCCCCCTCGATGTGCGGGGAAATGTGATGTAAATCACGGTGATTCGGATCGAATCTCGGGGTCCGGCCCCGATTGCCGAACAGTCGCACCCGTCTACAGTGGCGGTCGATCGCGCGGCCGACACCGCCGCGCACGACCCACGAGGAACGCATGATGAACACCGCGCGATGGATGGCCGTGGCGGCCGCCGCACTGGCCGTAGCCCTGCTCTCGGGCTGCTCGGATGTCGAGAAGGCCCTGAACAAGGGCGGCGACACCAAGTGCAGCGACTATCTCGCCCAGAACGCCGACACCCAGCGCGTCACCATCACCAAGTTCATCAAGCAGCAGACCGGCAACGACCACGAGCCCGCCGGCACCCAGGTCGACCTGTCCATGGCCGCCGTCCAGGGCCTCTGCCAAGTCCAGGCCAACAAGGACACCCCCATCAAGAACGCCAACCTGGCAGGCATCCTCCACTAGTCCCCAAACCTCCCCCCGCGCACCCCATTTCGCCTGGCCCAGCCTCGATTTCCGTTTCCGCCAACCTCTCCGCTAATCTTGTGCAGCATCACCGGTCCGGGTGGCGGAATGGCAGACGCGCTAGCTTGAGGTGCTAGTGCCCGTATTAGGGCGTGGGGGTTCAAGTCCCCCTCCGGACACAACGAGAGAGCGAGTTCCCAGGCTTGACAAGGGACCTCGCTCTTCCTCATTCGTCGACCATTTGTTGGTGTCGTCTGTTCACCGCTCACCGCGAGCTGCGACGCGGTGGCGCTGACCGTACGGGCAGATACTGGATCTGGCCGAGCACGCTGGAGGTCGCTAGCGCTGCAATAGCCTTTCCTTCAGCATGCTTCACGAAATCGACGACGAAATCCAACGTCTTCCAAATAGTTTCGACGGCAGCCGGAACTTTGGTCGAGCGCGCCTGAACACGACGTTCGTATCGGCCGGTAGCGTCGCCGCTGCGGCCGTGACACCGTCCTAACCGTTGCCGCGCTCCCCGATGCGGAAGGGCATGTGGGACAGGGTGTGGTGGACCATGTTGGTGAGGGTCACGATATCGAAGACCGGGATGTGCAGTAGCTGTTGGATGGCGTGACCGTACGGCACGAGGTCGGTGCATTCGATGACCAGCGCACCCATGTCGGGATTGTTGGCAGCCAGTTGGGACACTTCTTCGAGGACTTCCGCACCGAGGCGGTCTGCGTCGAGGTTGTCGCGGCGGCCTTCGAGGATGACCTCGCGAAATTCCGGGTGCCCGGCCATTCCGGTGACGCAGATCGGAACGGACTCGCCGCCGATGGCTTCCAGGTGGCGGCGGGTGAGGGCCTGTTCGTCGGCGACGAACAGGCCCACGGTGCGATCGGCGGCGAGCATGCGGTGGACCATGGGCAATTGGATGAGGCTCGAGCTGTAGAGCGGGACTCGGACGGAATCGGCCAGCCGCTGCTGGAACAGGACCAGGAATCCGCAGGCGGCGGTGATCGCGTCCACGCCTGCGGATTCGAGCTTGCGGGCGGCGTCGATGAACGGCTCGAGCAGGGTCGGATCCGCCTCGTTCACCACCCGGCGCGGGGTCGCACCGGAGACGACCTGGTAGACGACCGGGAAGTCGAAGGTCGCCGGATTGCGGATGTGGCCGGGGAGCTTGGTGAACGCCGTGTCGAGACACAGGACACCGATCGTCACGTCCATTCTGTCTGCCATGCTGTCGCCGCTTCAGGTGGGTGTGCCGAAACGATTCGGCCGCAACGGGATCGGGTCGGTGAATGGCTGCTCACCCGCCAGGAGCTGACCGACGAGTTCACCGCCGGCGGGCGCGAGCCCCATGCCGATATGGCCGTGTCCGGCGGCGACGAGGAGGTTGCGGAGATCGCCGGCGGGACCGATCAGGGGCAGGCTGTCCGGGGTGCACGGCCGCAATCCACTCCAGCTCTGCAGGATCGATGTCTCCTCCAAGTCGGGCAGGAATTCGCGCACGGCGCGCCGCAGCGTCCGTAGCCGGTGTTCGGAGACCGCGCAGCTCATCCCGGTCAGTTCGAGCTGTCCGCCGATCCGCAGCCGGTCGCCGAGCGGGACCATCGCCACTCTGGCCTCGCTCAGCAGCACCGGCAAGCCGGGCGCGCTCGGCGGCATGGCCACGGTGAGGCTGTGACCTCGGATCGGTTGCAGCAGCAGATCCATTCCCGCCATGCGGGCGCACTCACCGCTCCATGCGCCCGCGGCGATGACCACATTGCCGGGGCGTAGCTCCCCGCGAGTAGTGTTGAGCCGCACGATATTCCGATCCCGTATGCCGAAACCGGTGACTTCGGTGTGCTCGCGGATCTCTACGCCCGAACCGCGCAGGACCCGGCCGAATTCGACGAGGAATTCGGGAACGCGCAGATAAGCACCCTCGGGGTTGTACAGTGCGCCGTGAATATCGAATGTCGTCTTCGGCGCGAGCTCGTCGAGCTCACCGGATCCGAGGACTCGCAGCGGGACACCACCGGCAACAGTGCGCGCCACGGTCCGGCTCGCCTCGTCGAAGCCCGCCGGGGTCTTGAAAGCCAGCACGATGCCCGGTGCCTCCAACAGAGCGGCCATGTTCTCCGAAGCGCACAGCTCGCGCAGGATCGCGAGACTGCGCGTCTTCATCCCGATCAGCACCCGGAATCCGTTCGCCGCGGCCTCGGCCGAGCAGGCGCGCCGGAAATGCCGCAGCCAGTGCGACAATTCGGTGTCCAGGCGCGGCTCGATGTACCAGGGCGCGTCCGGATCCGTCGCACCCGGAACGGCGATGGCGAGCATGCCGGGTTCGGCCAGGGGTGCGGCACCGTGGGTGCCGACGAATCCGGTGTTGCCGGCCGAGCACGATTGCGGTCCGCCCAGCGCACCGCGCTCGAGCACCGTGACAGTCGCCCCGCGCCGACGCAACTGCTGCGCACAGAACAGGCCGACGACTCCCCCGCCGATGACCACCACATCCGGGTCCTCGCGCACGGGAGTTCCCGCCTCTAGCGTCATGAGCGCGACCTAGACGCTGACGACGAAGAAGTTCGTCGGCAGATTGACCACGACCCGCTCGTAGATCTCGGCCTTCAGCGCGATCCCCGGCTCGGTGAAGGTACCCGCGGGCGGCTCGGCGAATCGGATCACCGAACGTCCCGCGTCGAAAAGCTGTGCGCCGTGGCCGAAGTCGCCGACGATGGCGGTTCCCGGTTCGACCAGCCTGGTGCGGACGATGAACACACCGTTCTGTTCGAGGTCGTTCATCAGCCGGCCACTGCCCATGGCACGGTAGTAGTCGACCGGGTTGATGATCATGCCGTCGGCGGTGCCGCCCATCTGCTCGATCTCATTGCAGGCGCGCAGGATTGTCGAGGTGAAGGGTCCCCGCTCGGTCATCCGCTCGATCTCGGGCATGTCCAGCAGCCCGCCCTCGCCGCTGATGATGGTGTGGTTCTCGGCGGTGCACAAGCGCACGATCAGGCGGTAGTTGAGGAAATTCTCGAAGGTGTCGGGGTCCTTCCACAGATCCGGCGGGACCTGCACCCACGCCGTGGTGGTGAGCAGCTGCGGAATCGGCGACTTGTGGAATCTGCTGGCCAGCTCGCGCCGGACGTCCGCGCCCACGATGGCGGTGTCGCCCGGAGCGGGTGCGCTCTCGTGCCAATAGAACTGGCGTGGATCGCGCGACAGGTCGATGGTCTTGAGCATATTGCGGGCCGGATTGCGGGGTTTGCGCCGCGAGCTGGTCAGGGAATCGGTGATTGTCACGTCGTATTCGACCGCCGCGTCCAGCCCGTGCTGCCCGCAGGCCTCGACGAACATCCGGCCCGGCGACAGCTCGTGTTTGCGGTCCGCGACGACCTGCGCCAGGGTCTGTTTGATCGAATCTGCCTTCAGCATGTCTCCTCCTGGGAAACGGTGTAATGCGATGAGGACGCGCCGAGCACGCTCGAGCCGCCGTCGATCAACTGGACGGTGCCGGTGATGTAGCTAGCCCGTTCGCTGGCCAAAAACGCTGCCAGGGCGGCGATTTCGTCGGGCTGGGCGATACGGCCCACCGCGGTCTTGCTGCCGACAGCGGCCAATTCCGCCTCGATCCGCCCGTCCGCGGAGCCCTGCGCCAGGACCCGTTCCAGCAGCGGAGTGCGGGTCGCGCTCGGCGCGAGCACATTGACGGTCACGCCGTCACGCCCGACGTCCGCGGCGAGGGCCTGCGCGAACCTCATGATCGCCGCCCGGCTCACTCCGGACAGGGCCAGTCCGCCGATGGGGACCACCGCGGTCTCCGATGCCACCAGAAGTACGCGGCCCCACCGCGCATTCCGCAGGTGCGGCAAGGCCGCCAACGCCAGCTGGACCGCGGGCATCAGGACCGTGTCGACCGCCTCCCGGTACGCGGATGCCTCGAAGGCCGTCGCGCTCCCGGTGGGCGGTGTGCCGCCGCTGACGGTGACGATGTGGAGTCCACCGAACTCCGCGGCGACCTCGTCGACCCAGCGGAGAGCCGCTTCAGGGTCGGCGATGTCCACGCGTGTTGCGTGGACTCGCCCACGTGCCATCGCTTTGATCGCGCGTTCGGCGGCGGCCAGTCGTCCCGGGTCGCGGGCTCCGATGGCGACATGCGCGCCCTCGGCGGCCAGCTCTTCGGCGATCGCCAGCCCGATACCGCTCGATCCGCCCGCGACGAGTGCGACCTTGTTCGTCAGCCCCAGATCCACTGTCGCTCAACCTCTCCCATGTCGACCGGGGATCAGATACCCGTATCGGATCGCCAGCGGCCAGGACAGCGCCGTCACCGTCGCCTTGGCGGAGTTCGGCAGCGCGCCGCGCCACGAGTCGTCGGTCGGTCGGATGACGGTGACGCCGGTGTTGAACCGGTCCGGGTTCCCGGTGACCGTGTGATTGGCGTGCAGCTCGATCGTCCGGTCGGTCATCGGGTTGGCCCCTGGATCGATCTCGCACAGTCGTAGTACCGTATCGATCGTCCCCGCCGGATCGGCGATGAAGTCCTCATATCGCAGGAACAGCGACCGCCGCGGATACCGGCGGCCGATCGCGTGCGACGCGAGGTTGAAGCCGCTCCAGTAACCGGTGCTCTTACCCGCCGACATGGCGTACACGTATTCCTTGGGCTTGCTCCATGATTGGGCGACCGCCCGGGGATCGCGCACCAGATGCAGGTAGTACGGGGTGATCCCGTCGAGGTACGACAGCAGTGCCGCCTCCCCCGGCATCTTCGAGGTATCGACGATCACCCGCGACCGGCTGCGTTCGGCAATGGTGCGGTAGACCTGGGTCAGCAGGTCCGCATGCGCGCGAATCGGCTCATTGCGCAGGCCACGCCCGAGCACCTGCCACGTGTGCCTGGTGCGGACGTAGCCGAGTTGGTACCGAATCACCGTGTCCGCGTGGTCTTCCAGGGTGGCCCCGTCGGGTCTGCCGACCGGCAGGATGGTGGACCAGAAGGGGCAGTCGACGAGCTTGTGCCCGCAGCCGCACAGCTCATTGACGCCGCGCCCGGCGGCGTTCTTCCACAGGAAATGCAGTTCCCCGACGTGGAATACGCCCGGAATCTCATTGAGGATGTTGCCGAGAATGGTGCTGCCGTTGCGGCACCATCCGGTGACGCACAGAACCTTGACCGGGGGCGCGCTGCTCATCTGCCGCCTCCTCTCCCACTCGGTTGGTGACCGATTGCCGAATCGTGTAGGCCATGACCGCGGCGGCGAACGCGCAGCCCGCGCCGACCAGATACACGGCGGGATAGCCGAGCCCGCTCGCGATGGCACCGGTCGCCGGGCCCCAGACGAACAGCCCCAGATCCCAGAACGAGGTGTAAGCCCCCAGTGCCGCACCCTGTTTCGAGCTCTCGGCCTTGTTCATGACCATCAACGCCAGCGAAGGGTGCAGCAGTGAGAAGCCGACACCCATGACGATGACGCCCAGCACCGCCACCGGCAGGTTCGGCGACCACGCGACGATCAGCAGCCCGGCCGCCTCGCCGATACCGGACCAGGTGCCCACACGCCGCGGTCCGAGCTGGTCCGGCAGCTTTCCGATGACCAGCCGCGTACCCGCGTACACCGCGCTGAAGACGGCCAAAACGACGGCGCCGGAACCGATCCCGCGTACTTGCAGGTCGCGGATGATGAAAGCGGCCAGTCCTACATAGCCCGCCGCGGCGAGGGCGAGGGCCAGACCGGGCAGCGCCGCGGGCTTCAACATCAGCCCGCGACCCCTGCTCGACCGCGCGACATCCGGCTCGGGCCCGGCAATGGTGATCAGGGCGAGTCCAGCGAGCGGCGCGACCGCGCACAGCGCCCACACCGCCCCGATCCCGAAGTGCCGCAGGGTCGCACCGAGCGCCGTCCCCGCCGAGATGCCGCCCCACATGGCTACCCCGTAGAGCCCGATGAGCTGGCCGCGGCGATCATGTGGCGCGAGCGTGACGGTCCAGGCCGCACCCGCCACGAACAGCGCGGCCTCGCCGACACCTACCACCAGCCGCACCACGATCAGCCCGGCCAGGCCGAGCGGCAGAAAGTACAACAGCCCGCCGACCGCGATGGCGAGCGCGCCGAACCGCATGACCCGCCGATAGCCGTGCCGATCGGCCAGCCCGCCGAACACGGGCCGGGTGAGCAGCGCGGTCAGGGCGGTGGCCGTCACCACGAGTCCCACGCTCAGATCGCCCGCGCCGAACCGGTCGCGAACATGGTCGGGCAGCGCCGGAATGGCCGCGGACAAGCCGAGATAGCCGCAGAACAATCCGCCGAACACCCCGGCGAGCGCGAGCCGCGGCAGCGTTCCGGTGTCGGGTGAGGCCGTCATGGTCGCCCTGCCCACGAGGAATTCGGGTCGACCTCCGTCGTGGTCAGGGCGGCCGCGACCTTCCGTACCGCGGCGACGAGATCATCGCAATCCGCCCGCGACAGCGTCGAAGACAGCGGAATGTCCACGGCCCGTTGCAGGTAGCGGGTCGCATTGGGCAGGGATGCTTGCACGGCGGCGGTGTCCTTGCCGCGGAACAGGAATCGCCAATTCCAGAAGGCGCGAATATTGTGATCGGAGTCCGAGCCGAGGTTGCGCGCCTCGATACCCTCCTGGCACAGCGCACGCGCGAACCACTGCGCGCGACCCTCGGCAACCTGGAAGATGAAGGCCTCGCCCAGATACGCGCCCGGCGCCACCGGCTGCCGGATTCGAATGCCGTCGAGGTCGGCCAGCTCCGCGGCGACATAGTCGTAATTCTCGCGGAAGGCGGCCAGCCGGATGGGCAGCCGTTCCAATTCGGATCGCAGCAGCGCGGCCCGGATCTCGTCCATGCGGAAGCTGTACAGCGGCAGCTCCAGATCGGTGGCCAGCGGCGACCGACCATCCGCGAAATGCCGCCGCAGCCGGCCCTCGTATGCGCCGGAAAGCACTGTGGCCCGGGCGAACAGGGTGCTGTCATCGGTAATGAGGAAGCCGCCCTCTCCGCTGTTGAGCGACTTGTCCGACTGGGTGCTGAAGGCGCCCGCCAGGCCGAAGGTGCCGAGTTTGCGTCCGTTCAACTGCGCGCCGAGCGCCGGGACAGCATCCTCGAACACCGGAACGCCCCGCTCATCCGCGAATCGGAGCAATGCACCCATATCCCCGGCGAAGCCACGCATGTGCACCACCACGATCGCCCGGATTCGCGGTGTCCACCGCCGGCGCAGATCGTCCACGTCGAGGTGGAGATTCTCGTCGGCGTCGACCAGGAACGGCGTGCATCCGGCGAGCAGGATGGCGCTGGGCGTGGCGGCGAAAGTGAAACCGGGACAGGCGATCAGGTCTCCCGGTTCGACTCCGGAGGCCATGATCGCCAGCGCCAGCGCGGTGGTACCGCTCGAGGTGGCCAGCGCGTGTGCGGTCCCGAAGTAGCGGCACAGTTCCGCCTCGAATCGTGCGCACTCGGTCTCATGCGGCGGGCGATGGTCGTATCGGAAATAGAGATGGCTGCGAATCGCGCGCAGCGCCGCTTCCTCGTCCTCGGGATGGACGCACACCGCGCCCCGGTCATAGGTCGGCCAGGGTATGCGCCGTACCGGATCACCGCCGTTCAGGGCCAGCCGCGCACCATGGGCCGGCTGCGTGTCCGGTGCCGTCGGGGCCGATGCCGAATCATCGATCACATTGTCCGCCATCATGTTCATGGCACCGACCGACCAGGAATCGGCGGTACTTGCCTGCTTGCCTGCCGAGACTCTCAGAACCGGGAACCCTCGGTGAATGTTCAAGGCACGCTACGCCGAACCTGGGGGATTCATGACCGAAATATCGTTAAATTCTGGTCACGCGTCCGAAATTGGCAGATATCCGCAATCGACTGTGCCCCAACAGAATCAGTGCTTCACTGAGTGCAGGCGGCCCTGCATGACGCGAGCATGGCGGCCGGATGTGCTGTGCGAGTGACGGATTCGTAACGATCGAAGGGGATGCGCCCTTCTGGCGATCTTGAATCCTTTGCACAGCAATGGTTGTCGGGCAACGCGCGCCCCTGACGCCCCTGCTGAGCCTTTGATCGAGGGTTTGGTTGCGAACCAACCGGTCCCGGCTGTTTGGGCATCGATCATACTGTTGCACAACGGTTCTCCAGTGTTCGATCACCGTGGCGGCGGACAACGACGGAAATGTACGACTACAGCCTCGAGTGGGCGTAGAGGGCGCGGGCGGTGGAGTTGAGCTCGAAGACGTCGAGGGTCACCGTGCTGTGGAGGAGGGGATGTTCCAGCGCGGTCAGCGGCTGCCCGACGCGACACTGTCGACCGGTAACCCGGCCAGTGTCCATTCCAGCATTCCTTCGTCGAGACGTTTCACTGCGTGCCCGGACTGCTGAGCGATACGGATCGCGTCGGGTGCCATGACGCAATAGGCCCCGCGGCAGTAGGCGACGATCTCGCGATCGGCGGGCAATTCGGCAAGGCGGGCAACCAGTTCGGCGACGGGGACGCTGATGGCGCCGGGAATATGACCTGCGTCGTATTCCTCGCGCGGGCGAACGTCGATGAGGGTGATCTCCCCGGCGTCACGGCGGCGGATGAGTTCATCGCGGGTGATGGTGTCCTCGGGCGCACCGAGCACGGCGGCCGCTGCGACGGCGACGTCGGCCAGGTGGGCTTGGGCCACGGTCTGCACCAGCGCGAACAAGCGGGCCACATCGGTTCCGGCGAGACGGTAGTACTGGCGAGTGCCGTCGCGGCGCGCTTGCACCAAACCGCCGGCCTTGAGTGAATGCAGATTCGCCGAAGCCGTGGTCAGGTTCATACGGGTCGCGGTGGCGATCGCCTCGACGGTGCGCTCACCTTGGGCGAGCAGGTCCAGGATCTGCAACCGTCGGCCGTTGCCCAGCGCCTTGCCGACGCGGGCGATCTCATCGAACAGGGCGGCGTTGCGATCGATCGACTCACTCACGTTTGCTTCTCCAATACTCTTTGGAATAGCTTATTCCATAGTTCCTTGGAACAACATCGAACATGGCGATTGTATTCGCCACCGACTTGCCCCGCCGACCGGGAGCGGATCTAGCAGGGAGAACACGCGTGAACTATCGCTTCGTGCTGCACGAGCGGCCCTACGGCCCCGAACGCTACAACGGCCTCCCTGTACACGGCAGAAGCTCGACGCCGGACACGGGTGCGGGTGTTCAGGAGGAAACGAGAAGCCATGTGGAACTCGGTAATGGCTTGGTGGCGAAGGGCGAAGCCAATTTCCTGACACCACCGGCCCCACAGGTGAACCTGCGAGAGCCGCCGGTGGTCTACCACCAGGACAACGAACAGCAGGGGCGAGACTGGTTGGCTCGCTGGAACATTCGCTCCTGATCCATCGCCGGGCCACTCCACCGAAGTGTGCCCGGGCCATCAACACCAGGAAAGACCTCTCGTGTCGCATAGCGCCGCCCCCACCATCTCCAGCTCTCACTTTCCCGATACGGTCCGCGCTCAACGTCGTGTCCTGACCGTGCTGGTGTCCGCGCAGATCCTCAGCGGGGCCGGACTGGCCGCCGGGATCACCGTCGGCGCACTGCTGGCCCAGGACATGCTCGGCTCCACCAGCTTGGCCGGCCTCCCCAGCGCCCTGTTCACCGCCGGCTCCGCGCTCGCCGCCGTCGCCGTGGGCCGGCTGTCCCAGTCCCGCGGCCGCCGCCCCGGCCTGGCCGCGGGCTACTTCACCGGCGCGATCGGCAGCCTTGGTGTCATCGCCGCCGCCGTCGCGGACAACCCGGTGATGCTGTTCGTCGCGTTGTTCGTCTACGGCGCGGGCACCGCCACCAACCTGCAAGCCCGTTACGCCGGAGCCGATCTGGCCACCGCTTCGCACCGCGGGCGTGCCGTATCGACCGTGCTGGTGGCCACCACCCTCGGTGGTGTCGTCGGCCCCAACCTCGCCGCCCCGACCGGCACTCTGGCCCGAGCCGTGGGAATTCCTTATTTGGCGGGGCCTTTCCTGCTCGCCGCGCTGGCCTACGGCTTGGCCGCGCTGGTGCTGGCGATGTGGCTGCGCCCGGACCCGCTGTTGTTGGCGCGGCAGATCGGCGCGACGGACTCCATCGCCGCGCCCAGCCCCGCGGAAATCTCGTCCGCTGACGGTTCCGGCAAGGCCATTGCCTCCGGTGGATTCGTGATGGCGCTGACGCAACTGGTGATGGTGGCGATCATGACCATGACGCCGGTCCACATGCTCGCGCACGGCCACGACACCGCCGCCGCCGGGGCGGTGATCGCCATCCACGTCGGTGCCATGTACCTTCCCTCCCCCGTGACCGGATGGCTCGTCGACCGCTACGGCCGCCTGCCCGTCGCCGCCGCATCCGGTGTGACGCTCCTCGCCGCGGGAGTACTCGCTGGCCTCGCACCCGGCGACCAGGTCGCTCTGCTCGCGCTGGCGCTGGCCCTGCTCGGGCTGGGCTGGAACCTCGGGCTCGTTGCGGGCACCGCGATCATCACCGACACTGTCACGCTGGCCACCCGGGCGAAAACCCAAGGCGCGGTGGACGTATCCATCGCGATCGCCGGAGCCACCGGCGGCATGGGCTCCGGACTCATGGTCGCCGCCACCAGCTATCCGACGCTGGCCTTCGCCGGTGGCATACTCGCACTGGCGGTCGTTCCGGCCGCCGCGTACTCCGGCCGTCCCCGGGCAACTCCCGTCAGCTCGCCGCACAGCTGACCCAGGTGGCCGCAGCCCCTCGCTGCGGAGTACCCGAACCGGCTCCGCTCGGCTACCTCGTCGTTCGCCCGCCGCGCGAACAGCTCGGAGGCCGGTTCACCCCTGGGACAATGCGAAGGCCAGCATGGCGGTGGAGGTGAAGTCGGTCGAGGGTTCCACGGTCTGCCGCAGTGATCAGTTCGCCCTCGGGTGAGGTGTCGGCCTGGGTGTAGATGGCAGCGGCCTTGTCCAGCAAGGACTTGGCAGAGCGTCGGACCAGCCACCGGAGACATCGACTGGACCACCCACCGGGGTCAGCTTCGCGTCGAGCGGTTCGGTGCCGTCCTCGTTCTACCGAGGGGCGGCGTAGACCGTTGCGTGGCGGTCGGCCAGACGTGAGGGCTTGCGGTGCGGGGCATCGGGTAGGACATCCGCACCGTCGCGCTGAGTTTGGAAGAAGCGGATGTTGTTCTCCACGAGCGGGGTGAGCACGCGGGTGGTCAGGATTCGGTGGCGTGGTGGTAGCCCTCGGTGAAGAAGGCGAACAGGGCGTCGGCGGTGCCCAGGGCGGTGAGGGTGTGTGCTGCGCCGAAGGATTCGTTCCAGAAGGGGCCCGTGTGGGGGTCCCAGGGGCCGACGTAGGCGTAGGGCTCGGGGATATGGGGGTCGCCGGGTGAGACGCCGAAGTTGATGCGGTCTGCGGTGATGCCGAGGTCGAAGTGTTCGGGCCAGAGGACGGGGGTTTCGGTGGGGTTCAGGCGGCGGAGGGCTCGATCACCCCAGTCGAAGGCTCGGGCGATGGTCTGGGCGTGGTCGAGGTCGACGCGGATGGTGTCGGTGAGGATGCAGCCGGAGCTGTCGGAGTAGAGGTCGGCGGGGGCGCCGGCGTCGATGCCGGCGTGGGAGGCCAGTTCGGCAAAGGTTGTGCCGCTGAGCTTTCCGGCCACCGAACCGTCGACCAGCAGCAGGTCGCCGTCCACAGCGACCAGTGGGGGATGGATCGTGCTGAATCCGCCCGGGGCTGGGCGCAGCTTGATCGTGCCGTGGGCGCGGTACTGCGGGCCGGCCATCAGCAGTTCGGCCACACCGTGGAGACTGCGGCGGGTGCGGGTGTAGTCGTCGGATTCCATGGGACTGTCCTTCCTCCGGGACCGCCGAGGGACAGGTTCGAGAATATTCCACGGATCTTGCCCGATGCGGTCAGTGGGTGGCGAGAGGGTGGCAGGCGATGAGCTCGGTGCGGGCGATGCCAGACTCGCGGTGCTGGTGGATGCGCTGGTATTCGGGGGCGGTCACCATGTCGAGAAATGCTCGGCGGCTGGGGTATTCGACAAGGGCGACGCAGTCCCAGTCGGCGTCGCCGATCAGGGTCTGCTGCGGTTCGCCGTGCCAAAGGAGGCGACCGCCCTGCTGTGCGACCAGGGCGAGGGCGGCCGCGCCGTAGGCGGCGTATTCGGTGCGGTCCTGGAAGGTGATGAGGTTCAGCATGACGACGGGGCCCTCGTCGGTGGCGGCGGCGAAGCGGGTGAACCGGTCGGGGTCGGGCGTGATCGACATGGGGTGGCCCTGCTTCGACGGCCCGCTCAGCCGGTGAGCAGGCGGGTGAGGACTGTGCCTACTGCGGCGCGGGCGTCGGTGACGGACAGACGCTGATGGCGGCGTAGGACGTCCCAGGTTTCCCAGGAGCAGAGGGCGTAGGCGGACTCACGGGCCGGGGGGTCGAGATCGGCCAGCTCGGGCAGCTGGGTGCGCAGGTGGGCGCGCAGCGCGGCGCGGCTCTCGTCCAGTCGTTCGGACAGGACGACGGATTCGTGTTCACGCAGCAGGGCGGCGCGGCGGGTGCCCGCGACACGCTCGAACAGTTCGGCCCGCAGTGCGACCACCCGATCGATACGCTCGTCCAGGTCGCCGCTGACAGGTTCCATCAGCAGTACCCAGTGCCGGGCGATCTGTGTCTGTGCGGCATCGAGATACAGCGTCTCCAGGTCGCGGAAGTGGTGATACACCGAGCGGGTCGCGACTCCCGCGCGTTCGGCCACCGCCTGCGCGGTGGGCTGCAGATTGCCCTCCTCCATCAGTGCCAGCGCGGCGTCGAGCACCGCCTGACGGTTCTTGGCTCCACGTGCGGTCCGTCCGTCCATCATTGGCAACCCTACACACGCGGAAGGGTAGTTGCACGCCGCATGCAACAATATTATCGTCGCCCTCATGGACGCATTGCGGACACCGGACGAGCGGTTCGCCGCCTTGCCCGACTTTCCCTTCGAACCCTGCTACCTCGAGGTCGAGGCGGGCGACGGCAGCGCTACCCGGCTGCGGTTGCACTACCTCGACGAGGGCCCGCGCGACGGCGAGATCGTGCTGCTGCTGCACGGCGAACCGTCCTGGAGCTTCCTGTACCGCCACATGATCCCGGTGCTGGTGGCGGCCGGGAAACGTTGTGTCGCACCGGATCTGATCGGTTTCGGCCGCAGTGACAAGCCCGCCGACCGTGCCGACTACACCTATGCCCGCCACGTCGAATGGGTGCGCGAGGCGCTGTTCGATCACCTGGATCTCTCGGGCATCACCCTGGTCTGCCAGGACTGGGGCGGGCTGATCGGCCTGCGGCTGGTCGCCGAGCATCCCGACCGCTTCGCCCGGGTGGTGGTCGCCAATACCGGCCTGCCCACGGGTGAGGCGAAACTGACCGATGCCTTCGCCGCCTGGCAGCGGTTCTCCCAGGAGACACCGCAATTCCCTGTCGGTGGCATCATCGCGGGCGGCTGCCGCACCGAGCTGTCCCCCGCGGTGGTGGCCGGATACGACGCCCCGTTCCCCGACGAGACCTACAAGGCGGGCGCGCGCGCCTTCCCGATGCTGGTCCCCACCCACCCCGACGACCCGGCCGGCCCCGCCAACCGGCGCGCGTGGGAACAGTTGGCGCACTTCGGGAAACCGGTGCTCACCGCCTTCTCCGACGGAGATCCGATCACCGCTGGCGGCCACCGCCCCTTCCAGGAGCGGGTGCCCGGTGCTGCCGGTCAGCCGCACATCACGATCACCGGCGCCGGTCACTTCCTGCAGGAGGATCGCGGCCCGCAGCTCGCGACGGTGGTGGCCGAGTTCATCGCCGCCACCCCGGCTCCCGACACCACCGGAGGATCCACGAAATGATCAGCAGGCGAGGATTTTTCGGCACCGGAGCCATGGCCGGTGCCACCGCCGCGGCGGTCGCCGCCACCGGCCCGGCCGCCGCGACCCCGCGACGCATGGACAACCATCCGGACCGGCCCAATATCCTGGTGGTCCTGGTCGACGAGATGCGCACCCCGATGTGGTTCCCCGAGCAGTCGGTGCTCGACACCATCCTGCCGAACATCGCGGCGCTGCGGAACAAGTCGGTCTCCTTCGAGCAGCACTACACGGCCGCCAACGACTGCACGCCCTCGCGCGGCGTGCTGGTGACGGGTCTGTACTCGCATCAGACCGGCTGCCTGTCCACCTCGCAGTCGGAGCTGGCGGCGGGCTTCCCGACCTGGGGGTCCATGCTGCGCGAGCAGGGCTACCGCACCACCTGGTGGGGCAAATGGCACCTGGGCCACTACGCCGACACCACCCCGGGCGGCCTGGACCGCTACGGATTCGACGGCGGCACCTACCCCTCGCCCAACGGCGCGCCCGAACAGGGCCTGCAGATGGACGGACGCATAGTCGACCAGTTCGTCGACTGGTTCAATACCGATGCGGAACAGGGCCCCTGGTGCACGACGGTGTCACTGGTCAACCCGCACGACATCCAGTGGTGGCCGCGCTGGACGCGACGCACGCTGGCGTTCAACAACATTCCTCGCTGGATCAACGACCTGCCGGGCAATTTCGAGAGCCTCGAACAGCTGTCGCGCAAGCCGCGGCTACAGAAGGCCCTGGTGGAGGTCTCGGCGGTGACCTTCGGGCTGGCGCCCTACGGCACGCCCGGGGCCGATCAGGAGTGGATCGACATGCGCAACCTCTATCTCTGGTTCCAGCAGCAGGTCGATACCCAGATCGGGCGCGTGCTCACCGAATTGGCGACCCAGCCGGAGGTCGCCGCCAACACCGTCGTGGTGTTCACCTCCGATCACGGTGACTACGCCGGTTCGCACGGCCTCCATGGCAAGGGCGGCGGTGCCTACGACGAGGCCATTCGCGTACCGCTGTTCATCCACGATCCGCGCGGTCAGCTCACCCCTGGACCCGGCACCCGCGATCAGCTGACCTCCAGCGTCGACCTGGCCGCGCTGCTGCTCACCATCGGCACCGGCGGCACCGGGTGGCGGGCCGACGACCGCTACGCGCACCTGGCCGGGCGGCACGATATCGCCGCCGTCGCCGCCGATCCGGGCGCACCCGGCCGGCCGTGGATCCTGCACACCACCGACGAGCATTCCATCGAGGAGGCGGCCGTCCGGTTCAACGACGACGCACCCGGTCACGTGATCGCACTGCGGACCGCGGACGCCAAGTTCGTCCGCTATTCGCACTGGGTGCCGGGCTCCGCGCAGATCAACCCGGCCGAGCAGGAGGAATACGAGCTCTACGACTATTCCACCCGCGACGGACAGCTCGAGCTGGACAATGTCGCGGCCGTCGGCGGCGACCTGCGCGACACCATGAGCCGGTTGCACGACGAAGCGCTCAGCACCGAACTGCACCAGCCGCTACCCTCCTACCTGCAGCAGGCCCAGCAGGACGGATGGAACGATTACAACACCCAGACCGCGAAACCCTTCGGGGAGCAGCTCTTCGACTTCCTGCGGGACGGTATCGGTGCGAAATAGCGTGCGGGGCAACCTCGTCACCGGCGCCGCCGCCGGGTTGCTCGCCACCGTGGCCGGTACCGCGGGCGCCGTCCCCATCCCCGCGGTACCGGGGTCGCCGCCCGGATTCATCGGCAATCCGGCTGTGGCACAGCCGGTCACCGATGTGCCGCCGGTGCCGCAACATCCTTATCTCGCGCCCAACGGCAGCTCCGGTATCCACGACGACGGATGGATGAGCAACACCAGCACCCGCCCGGGACCTCTGGGGCACGACCCCCGCGTGGTGTCGGCGGTGGTCGGCGGGGAGTGCGGGTCGATCACCTTCGACCGCGCCGGGCGCATCGTCACCACCTGCATCGGCCCGTCCCCGGCGCTGTACCTGCTGGACCCGGTCACCTTGAATGTGCTGGGCCGCAGCGCGTTACCCGGTGATCCGGGCGCGTTCCTGCGGCCCGGCGCCTTCGGCAATTTCACCGGCGGCGCCTACTTCTATCTGGACAACGAAGATCGCGCGGTGATCGCCTCCCGCGACGGCCACATCCGGGTGTTCGCCGAGAACGCCGGCGGCGACGGTTTCGCTCTCGCGCACGACTACGACCTGACCGATGTGCTGCGGCCCGGGGAGACCTTCAACTCGGCGCTGCCCGACAGCAACGGGCTGCTGTGGTTCGTGACCCGGACCGACGGTGTGGTCGGCACCCTTGACCTGAACACCGGTGTCGCACAGGTGATTCGGCTCGGCGACGGCGCCGAGGGCGAGATCGAGAACTCCTTCGCCGTCGGTAATGACGGTGATGTCTATATCGCCACCAACCGCGAGCTGCTGCGTTTCGATGCCGGGCCCGGCGGCGCACCCGCCGTCACCTGGCGGGTGACCTACGCCAACAGTGGACAGCACAAGCCAGGCCAGGTCGACGACGGCACGGGCACCACACCCACCCTTCTGTCCGGCGGCTATGTCGCCATCGCCGACAACGCCGATCCGATGAACGTCGTGGTCTACCGCACCGCGCCCGGAACGGCGCAGCGGCAGGTGTGCGTCGTACCGGTGTTCGAGGCGGGCGCCAGTGATACCGAGAACTCGTTGATCAGCGCGGGAAATGCGCTGATCGTCGAAAACAATTACGGCTACACCGGTCCCGAGGCCGCTTTGCTGGGCAAGACCACCACACCCGGCTTCGCCCGCATCGACATCGACCCCGACGGCAATGGCTGCCACCAGGTGTGGGCCAACACGACCGAGGCGGCACCGACCGTCGTGCCCAAGCTGTCGCTGGCCACCGGCCTGATCTACACCTACACCAAGGGCACCGAGGCCAGCGATCCCTGGTACTTCACGGCCCTGGATTTCCGCACCGGAGCGACGGTATGGAAGCAGCTCACCGGTACCGGCCCCGGATTCAACAACAACTACGCCGGAATCGCCATCGGATCGGACAGCACCGCCTATCTCGGTGTTATCCCGGGCCTGATCGCCGTCCACGACGGCTGAGCGATCGGGAGCCGCTGCACGGCAACGGCTCCCGATCCACACGCCTCAGGCGTCCGCCACCGTCGCCCACGGGTTGACCGGCACTACGCCGACCGCGTGCCCCGAACCATCGAGCAGCCGCCCCCACGACTTGAACGCCCGCAGCACGAGGCGCTGGTCGATGACGACCGCATCGGTCAGTGCGGTGGCGATCCGGCCGAGGATGGCGCTCAGGTCCGCGATGCGATGCACCTGGGCCATCACCATGATGTTCGCCCGTCCGACCGTGGACAGGCAGATCCGTGTTTCCGGCCAGGAGGCGATCTCGGTCCCCGCTGTGTCCAAGTCCCGGTGCCGAACCGACAGCCACAGCACATACTCGGTCGGCCAGCCGCCCGCGCCGCGCGCGAAATCGGTTCGGAAGGCCAGCATTCCGCGGCGGACCAGGGCATCGAGCTGCCGGCGCACGAGATGCTCGGAGGTATTCAGTTCGCGGGCCAGATCCCGGTACCTGGCCCGGCCGTCGTGTTGGAGGGCGAGGAACAGGTCCCGGTCGCCGGGCTCGAAAGTGCGGTAGCGCATCGCTTTTCGCGACTCGCCACTCTCCTCCTCGGCGACCGATCGTTGCTGATCGCTGTCGATCGCGCCGAGACGCCAGTGCACGCCGCTGTGCCACCGCAGCGCCACGGTGGAACGCACCCGCGCGATGCCGGGCACCGCGGGCAGCCGCTCGAGCAGCAGGGTGCTCAAGGCCGCGGGGGTGTCGGCCAATACCAGGGTGTGCAGGTCGAAATCGCCGTCGGTGCCATAGACACTCATGACCTGTGGGATCGATGCGAGCCCGGCGGCGACGGCCACCGCCCGGCCCGGCTGTGCCCGCACCTCGCACACCGCGCCGACCAGCGCCACCTGCGGACCGGGCACCGACGACACCCACGCGCGCCCGGACTCCGACAGTCGCTGCCACCGGCGGGCGGCCGTGGCCGCTGAAACTCCGAGGGCCGGACCCAGCCGTTCGAAGCTGACCCGGGGGTTGGCGTGCAACGCGTCGAGCAGCATCAGGTCGACCTCGTCGAGGTTGCTCTCCCGCATGACTCAGATCCATTCCTTCGATTTCCCGCACTGGATGCACCCATTGTGCGACTCCCCCGCAATTTCGTGGACAGGCGGATGGCCTGCCGTTCACTGAGGACATGAGCGAATCGACGACGGGCGTCACGAGACCGCTGGCCCGCTGGGTCGAGCAGTTGACGCCCGAGCAGATCCCCGAGCGGGTGCGGACCCGCGCCAAGCACTTGCTGCTAGACGGTGTGGCCTGCGGTCTGGTGGGCGCGCAGCTGCCCTGGTCCCGGGTCGCCACCTCGGCGGTGCTGGACCTGGAAGGCGCGGGCTCGGCGACCGTGATCGGAACCGGGGCCACCACCAGCGGGCCCGCAGCGGTTCTGCTGAACAGCACCTTCATCCAAGGCTTCGAGCTCGACGATTTCCATCCGCTCGCGCCCCTGCACAGCACCTCCCTGATCCTGCCGGTCCTGCTCGCAACCGCCCAGCAGCTCGGCGGGATCCCCGGCGCCGCGGCCCTGACCGCCGCGATCGCCGGGTTCGAGGTCGGTCCGCGCGTCGGATTGGCCCTGCACGGCTCGGAGATGCTCTCCCGCGGCTGGCACAGCGGCCCGGTCTTCGGAACCCATACCGCCGCAATGGTTGCCGGGAAGCTGCGGGCGCTCGACGCCGCCCGGCTCGAGGACGCGCTCGGCATGGCGGGTACCCAGTCCGCCGGTCTGATGGCCGCCCAGTACGAGGCGATGTCCAAGCGCATGCAGCACGGATTCGCCGCCCGCAACGGCTATTACGCGGCCGGTCTGGCAGCTGCCGGGTATACCGGGATCAGCCAGGTCTTCGATCGGCCCTACGGCGGCTACCTGTCGGTCTTCGGCGAGGGCCACGACCCGGACCCCGCCCAGGTGATCGCCGGTCTGGGCGAGGGCTGGCACACCGAGCTCATCATGGTGAAGTCGTATGCGGTCCAGGGCGGGCTGCACGGCACCGTCCAGGCGGCGCTGGAGCTGCGCGCCCGCCACCACATCGACCCGAAGTCGGTCGCGCACATCGAGATTCGCGTCGGCCACACCGTCTACCACCACGGCTGGTGGGAGCCGGTACGGCCGTTGACGGCCATCGGCGCGCAGATGAATCTCGGCTATGCCGCGGCGGTCGCGCTGCTCGACGGCCAGGTGCTGCCGCCGCAGTTCACCCCGGCCCGGCTGGACGCCGACGATGTCTGGGAGCTGCTCGGCAAGGTCGAGGTGAAGCTGGACGAGAACATCCAGAACGGCCCTGTCCACGAACGTTTCGCCACCGACCTGGCGATCACCCTCACCGATGGCACGGTGCTCGCACAGCGGATCGTCCAGCCGCACGGCGGCCCCGCCGACCCGGTCCCCGACGACGAACTCGTCGCCAAGTACCGCTCCCTCGTCGGTCCCCTGGTCTCGCCCGAGCGGCTCGACGCCATCCAGCGGGCAGTACTCGGCATCGACGAACTCGCCGATCTGCGCGAACTGGCCGACCTGCTCGCCGCGCCCGTCGCCGGGGCCCTCGACAACCTGGAACAGGATCACCACCGGTGACCACCCCATCGCGGGCGCGACTACGCGCCGCCCTCGCCGACCGTGCCGAAATCATCGTCGCCCCCGGCGTATTCGACGGCCTGTCCGCCTCCCTGGTCCGCCGGCTGGACTTCCCCGCCGCGTACCTGACCGGTGCGGGAGTGGCCGCCAGCGGTTTCGGGCTCCCCGACATCGGGCTGGTGACCCAGACCGAAATGGTCGAGCGCGCCCGGATACTGGTGCGCGTCCTCGGCGACATCCCGCTGCTCGCCGACGCCGACACCGGATACGGCACCGCGCTCAATGTCGTTCGCACCGTGCGCGAATACGAGGCCGCCGGGGTCGCCGCGATCCAGCTCGAAGACCAGGCCTTCCCCAAGAAGTGTGGGCACCTGCCCGACAAGGAGCTGATCGAGGCCGGGGAGTTCGTCACCAAACTCATCGCCGCACTGGAGGCGCGCACGGATCCGGACCTGGTCGTCATCGCCCGCACCGACGCCCGCGGCCCGCTCGGTATCGATGCCGCCATCGACCGGGCCAACGCCTACGCGGCGGCGGGCGCCGACGTGATCTTCGTCGAGGCGCCGCAGGGCACCGCCGAGATCGAGCGCATAGCGCGGGAGGTGTCGGCGCCCCTGCTCATCAATCTCGTCCTGGGCGGCCTCACCCCGATCGAATCCGCCACGCGTCTGCGGGAACTGGGTTATTCGATCGCCATCCACCCCTCGCTCCCGCTGGGCGCCGCGGCATACGCGATGCTCACCGGCCTGGCCGACCTCGCCGGCCGCGATCCCGGGCCGCTGCTGCCCGCGAAACCTGCCGAGTTCTTCAACCTCGTCGGTCTGGCCGAATGGTCGGAGCTGGGCGAACGCTACCGTGAAGGAGCCTGACCCATGGGCATGACCATGATCGAGAATCTGCTGGCCCGCAAGGCCGGTGTGCCGCGGGTCCGGCCCGGGGACATCGTGACCGTCGACGTCGACATGTGCGTCCTGATCGATCTGCAGTTCGCCACGCTGTGGCAGCAGCCCCGCCGCATCCATGATCCCCGCAAGGTCGCGGTCGTCATGGACCACGCCGTGCCGGCACCGTCGCTCAAGGATGCCGCGGGCGGTCCGAAGGCACGGAAGTTCGTGGCGGACTTCGGGATCGAGCACTTCTACGATGTCGGCCGGCACGGCATCTGCCACCAGGTCATCGCCGAGAACGGGCTGGCCCGCCCCGGCGAGGTGCTCGCCTGCACCGACTCGCACACCTGCGCGGGCGGCGCGTACAACACCGCTGCTCGCGGACTCGGCCCGGCCGAGGTGTATTCCATCCTGTGCACCGGCGCCACCTGGTTCGAGCTCGCCCCCACGGTGCGTTACGAGCTCACCGGCGCGCTCCCGGCCGAGGTCAGCGGCAAGGACGTCTTCCTCTATCTCGCCGACACCTACGGCGACGCCACCAACCAGAATCTCGAATTCGGCGGGGCGGGCCTCCCGACGGTCCCGCTCAACGATCGGCGCACCATCGCCACCCAGGCCGCCGAAATCTCCGCCGACTTCGCCACTTTCGGTGTCGACGAGCTGCTGCGCGAGTTTCTCGCCGCGCGCGGGGTGACGGATTTCGTTGCCGCCGCAGCGGATTCGGACGCCGAATACGCCGACATCCGCACGATCGACCTGTCGGGCCTCGAACCGTACGTCGCCCGCCCGGGCACGGTGAGCCGCAACGGGATTCCGGTCTCGCAGGTCGAGCCCCGCCGCATCGACCAGGCGTTCATCGGGTCCTGCGCCAACGGCCAGCTCGACGATCTCCGCATCGCCGCGCAGATCCTGCGCGGCCGCACCGTCGCCCCCGGCGTCCGGCTGCTGGTCACGCCCGCCTCCCAGCAGGTCTACCGGGACGCCATGCGACTGGGATACCTGCAGGACATCGCCGATGCCGGTGGGGTGGTGACCAATTCGACCTGCGGCGCCTGCTTCGGCTACCACATGGGCGTGGTCGGACCCGGCGAGGTCTGCCTGACCTCGAGCACCCGCAACTTCACCGGCCGCATGGGCAGCACCGAGGCCGAGATCTACATGGCCGCACCCGCCACCGTCGCGGCCTCCGCCATCACCGGCTACATCACCGACCCCCGGAGCGTCACCGCATGAGCACCACCATCACCGGCCGCGTCTGGGTCTTCGGCGACTCCCTCGACACCGACGCGATGTACCCGGCCTTCGCCATGAAGCTCGAGCTGCCCGAGGCCGCCCGGCACATCTTCTACCAGGTACGCCCAGGCTGGACCGATCTCGTCACCCCCGGCGATATCGTCATCGCCGGAACGAATTTCGGCGTCGGCTCCTCCCGCCCGGTCGCCGCCCTCTTCCAACAGCTGGGCGTCGCCGCCGTGGTCGCGGAGAGTTTCAACTCGCTGTTCTTCCGCAACGCCGTGAACGCGGGACTGCCCGCGATCACCGCGCCCGGAATCACCGAGCACTTCCAGGACGGCCAGACCGGCACTGTCGATCTCGCGACGGGAACGTACAGAAACGAGTCCACCGGCATCAGTGGCCTGGGCCGCCCCCTGCCCCCGTTACTGCTGGAAATCATCAGTAGCGGAGGGATTCTCGCGCGCCTGGCCGAGCAGGGCTTCCTGTCGTGACCGCAATCGACCCCACGGAATCGGACCAGCCATGGCAATTCGTTTGATCGGAAGACTGCTGCGGCCGGTGCGAGCCGGAATCGGCCGCACCGCGTGGTTCGATCCGGCCGTTCAGCATGCACCCGAAACCCTGACGGTGGGCAGTGCCGCCTTCGCTGACGGCGCGGACATTCCGCGCCTGCACGCGGGAACAGGCGTGGGAGACAACGTATCCCCACCATTGCACTGGTCGGGTGTGCCGGTCGAGGCCGTCGAACTGGTCCTGATCATCGAGGACCCCGACGCTCCTCTGCGTCGTCCGGTTGTGCACGGAGTGTTCACCGGAATCGATCCGCGTATCACCAGCGTCCCGGAGGGAGCGCTCGGCTCGAATGACGGTGAGACGGGCAGCAGATTCAGAGTGGGCACCGGGAGCTTCGGCCGCCGGGGCTACGCCGGTCCACGCCCCGTCCCCGGTCACGGACCGCACCGCTACGTCTTCCAGTTCCTGGCGCTCGACCAACCGAGCGGATTGACTGATGGCGCAACGTTGCCCGCCGTGCTCGCAGCCGTCACCGGGCACGTGATCGCTCGCGGCAGACTCACCGGCCGCTACGAGCGGCCCTGAACCGCGAACCATCGGGACAGACCGGGTCGGCCGGCAGCGGAATCGGCAGGTGGCAAATAATTGGCTATGACGTCACCTCCGATCGGAGGAGACCGCATGGAACGCCTGAACAACCCGCCCATCGGGAAGGGCCGGACTGCTGCCGCGCACTTCCCGCAACCCTGACCGGCATCGGTATCGAGCGAGGGAGTCTCATGCGAGCGACCTACATGTACGGTGCCGGTGACGTCCGCGTCATCGACGTTCCCGATCCCGTGGTTCAACACCCCACCGACGCCCTGGTCCGCGTCGTCCGCAGCTGCGTATGCGGTTCCGATCTGCACCCTTACCACAACATGCCCGTGTCGGAGCAGGGCGAATCGATGGGGCACGAGTTCGTCGGCGTCGTCGAGGACGTCGGAAGCGAGGTCCGCACGGTCGGGAAGGGTGATTTCGTGATCGCCCCCTTCGCCTGGTCGGACGGCACGTGCGACTTCTGCCGTGAGGGCCTGCAAACCTCTTGCCGCCATGGCGGTTTCTGGAACGCGGGCGACGTGCGCGGTGGCCAGGCCGAGGCCGTGCGGGTGCCGCTCGCCGACGGCACCCTCGTCCCGGTACCGGTCGAAGAGAAATCGCCGCTGGTCCCGTCGCTGCTGACACTGTCGGACGTGTACGGCACCGGCTACCACGCAGCCGTGAAGGCAAGAGTCACCGCGGACACCACGGTCACCGTGATCGGTGACGGCGCGGTCGGCCTCATGGGTGTCCTGTCCGCGCGGCAGCTGGGTGCATCCCGGATCATCCTCATGGGCCGCCACCAGGAGCGCACCGATCTGGGGCGCGAATTCGGCGCCACCGACGTGGTCGCCGAGCGCGGCGCCGAGGGCGTCGCCGCGGTGCGCGAATTGACCCGGGGCGACGGCACCCACGTCGTCATCGAAGCGGTCGGCCACATGCCCGCCTACGAACAGGCCCTGGGCGTGGTCCGCCCGGGCGGCGTGATCAGCCGCGTGGGCCTTCCGCAATACGACAACGCCCCGGTCGGCTGGGACCTCTTCGGCCCCAACATCACTCTCACCGGCGGCCCCGCACCCGCCCGCGCCTACATCGAAACCCTGCTCCCGGCGGTCCTCGACGGGACCGTCAACCCCGGCAGGGTCTTCGATACCGAACTCCCCCTCGATGACGCCCCCGACGCCTACCGTGCCATGGATGACCGTCGTTCCCTGAAGGTCCTTCTCCGTGCCTGAGCCAGTCCCTCGACTCCCTCAGGAGCGGTCGCGGGCGCTGACCCCGCGCCGACGCAAAAACCGCCTACCCTGCCGGTCTCGACGGCCGCACTGCACGCATTCGAGGACAAGCTGCGGGCGGCGCTGAAGACGCCGGGCCGGGCGCTTCACGCCCGCCACAACAACGATGTTCGTCACGCCGCGTCGGGCGGGCGACAGTGGCGCGTCGGAGACAATGCCCCGCGACGCCATCGAGCGGTTGGCCAGGGTGTCATCGGTGCACCTCGGCCAAGGTCAGCCGCCGATCGGCACGACCCATAGCCGCACACCGACCGGTCGCAACCGGCAGTTTCGACACTCCCGCACGGTCAACACGCGCCGGGGCCGGCTGGCGATCGGGTGGGCCCGTCACTACGGTGGGGCGGGCAATCGGAAGCCCGGAAGCGGGGGTGTGTGGATGCCGTTGTCGACGGCCGAACAGGTGATGGCCACGAATCAGGTTGCGCCGCAACGGCGCTCGATTCCGCTGGTCGTGGTGTGGCTGGTAGCGACGCTGGGTGGACTGGCCGGGTGGTACTACCTCGGTCAGCTGCTGGCCGCGCCCCGCGCGATGCTGCACCTGGTCGATCTCGGCGTGTATCAGATCGCGGCAGACCGTGTGGTGCACGATGTTTCGGTGTACGACACCCCGTTGCGCGGGCACACGCGCGGGGTGTGGGAGTTCGTGTACACGCCGTTCGCGGCGCTGATGTTCGTGCCGCTGGCGTGGTTGCACGGACCGGTCTTCACCTGGGCCGGGGGACTCGCGAATTTCGCGATGCTGACCGGATCTGTTTGGGCGGCACTGTCGGTGCTCGGTTATCGGCGCGACCGCCGCATCCTGATCGTGGGCCCTGCCGCCGCCGCTCTGCTGCTGTTCTGTGAGCCGATCCGGGAGACCGAGGCCTTCGGGCAGGTCAATATCCTGCTGCTGCTCCTGGTGCTGGCCGATATGGCGCTGCCAGATTCCTCCCGCTGCAAAGGCGCGCTGACCGGTATCGCGGCCGGCATCAAGCTGACCCCGGCGTTCTTCATCGTCTACCTCCTGGTGACTCGTCGATTCCGGGCGGCCGCCACCGCCACCGGCGCGCTGGTCGCCACCATGGTGATCGGCCTGGCTGTGCTGCCGAAGGATTCGCTGACGTTCTGGAGCGGCGCCTTCGCCGACCCGGCCCGGGTCGGTGTCCCCGAGAACCCGCAGAACGAATCCCTGCGCGGCATGCTCGCCCGTACCCTGGGCGCGGCCGGCAGCATCCAATTGCTGTGGGCCGCAGCCGCTCTCGTCATCGCGATGGTCTGTCTGGTCCTGGCCCGCCGTCTCTCGGTCACCGGCCGTGAACTTCCCGCCGTGGTCCTGTGTGGTCTGACCAGCACGGTCGTCTCGCCGTACAGCTGGATCCATCACTGGGTCTGGCTGGCTCCCCTGCTCATCTACCTGGCCGATCTCGCCCTGCGCCAGCGCTCCCTGCCGACCGTGGCGGGCCTGCTCGCCGTCTTCCTCGTCAGCTCGGGCGGCGTCTTCGAGCTGCTGGACCTCCACTATGGCAGCGTTTTCGACCTCCCGAGCCGCGGCCCCTTCGCGGTCCTGGACCACAACGCCTACATCTGGCTCACGCTCGCCCTCTTCGCCGCCACCGCCGTGCTGACACGGCGCGGTTCCGCGCCTGTCCGCCCTGTCCTCACGCCCGGTACCGGGCGACGAAGCGCCGCAGAATCTCCTGCGGCACCGTGATGTGCTCGCGGTGCCCGAGTTCGGTCAGGGAGTCTGCCTCGCTCGGGTCGAAATAGCCTTCGTGCCGATAGATTTCGATGCGCAGCGCCAGGCCCCGGCCGTCGAGTTCGGGATGGAACTGGGTGGCGTAGACGTTCTCCCCGACCCGCACCGCCTGTACCGGGCAGACGGCCGAACTCGCGAGTAGCACCGCACCCGGGGGAACATCCTGGCAGGACTCCTTGTGCCCGACGAACGCCCGGAATGTCTCCGGAAGTCCGTGCAGCAGTGGGTCTTTCGCCGCGTCCTGGGTGAGTTCGATGGTCGTCGCGCCGGGGGTCTCGCCGTAGCGCTCGGTGCCGACCGGCCCGCCCAGCACGTCGGCGAGCATGCTCAAGCCGTAGCACGCGCCCAGGTACGGCATGTCGCGGCGCACGATCTCGATGAGCAGCTTCTTCAGCTCGGGTTCGAAGACCCGCTGATAGTCGTATTTCTTGGCCTCGGGGTAGCTGAGGTTGCTCGGCCCGCCGCCGACGATCACCGCCCAGTGATCCTCGAGCTCGAGATCGGGCATGCCGCGATTCATCTCGACGCGCACCACGTCCGTGGCCGCGAGCCCTCCCGCGTCGAGGATCGCTTCGTATTCCTGGTCGGAGGCCGCTTGCTCGGGTCGCAGCTGCAGCAGCAGGCAAGACTTGGGCATGTCCACATTGTGGGCGGTCGGCGCGCTCCGGTTGGGGGCTATCCGGGGATTGACCTCGAGTGCGCTCGAGGTTGCAGGGTGGAACCATGACTCGACCGGTAGAAATCTGGAACTCCGTCTACGACGAGGACACCGCGCCCTGGGTGATCGGCGAACCGCAACCCGCCATCGTGGCACTGGAACGCGCCGGTGAGATCCGCGGCCGCGTCCTCGAGCCGGGCTGCGGTGCGGGCGAACACACCATCCTGCTCACCCGCCTCGGCTACGATGTCCTGGGCGTCGACTTCTCGCCCAGCGCAATCGAATACGCTCGCGCGAATGCCGCCGCCCAGGGCGTCCCGGCCGTCCGCTTGGAGGTCGCCGACGCCCTGGCCCTCGGCGGCAATGCCGACTTCGCGGGTGATCCTCCGGGCTCCGCGCCCGCCTTCGACACCGTGGTCGACAGCGCGCTGTTCCACGTCTTCGGCACCGAGCCCGAGGCCCGCGCCGCCTACGTCCGCAGCCTGCACGCGATCTGCAAGCCCGGCGGCGTGGTCCACCTCCTGGCGCTCTCCGACGCCGAACCCGGCTTCGGCCCCCGCATCAGCGACACGGTGATCCGGGAATCCTTCGGCGCCGGCTGGGAACTGGAGAGCCTGGAACCGACCCGCTACCGCGGCCGGGTCATCGCCACCGTCGCTGATCAGGTGGTCGGCCTCGAGGTGTCCCCCGCGGGCCTGGTGGATGTTGCGGCTTGGATGGCACGCATCCGGAGGCTCTGATACAGTTCGCCTACCTCATCAAAGATTCTTCCGAAAAATAAAGTACGTGTATCCCAGGGTTACACGTACTTTATTTTTGCCCCGCCGCTGTCCTCAGCCCCGATGCACCCGGTCGCTCACCAGCGCCCGCAGCGCCGGATCCTCCTCGCCCACGTGCAAGGACCGAATCCGTTGCACCGCAAGTGCATCCGTCCCGGTGACCCGCTGGCTCAGGCGCTCGTGCTCCACCCACGACGGGCTCATGAAGGTCTCGACGTGACGGTCCGGGTCGACCGGATCGGAGTACATCGCCCAGTGCATGGCCCCGTCACGGCGGCGGGAACGCCGCAGGTCGGGAATGGCGGCGTGGAAGTCGGCCAGGTGCTCGGCGGGGATGCGGTACTCGACGGTGAGCATGATCGGGCCGTCATCGGGGGCCAGGGACAGCGGCACGTACGGTTCCAGCACGTGCGCGGCCTGCACATCGACCTGCTCGGCGGCCGCGAGCCGGAACCACAGGCCCAGCACCGTCTGCGCCGCGAGCGCCACCCCCGCCGCGGTGAGTGCCGTGGGCAGTCCCGCGGTGCCGGCCACCGCACCCCAGCCGGCCGCGCTCACCGCGAAGCCGAGCTGGAACACCAGCTGGAACACCGCCAGTCCACGACCGCGAATCCAGCTGGGCAGCACCGATTGTGCCGCGATATTGAGCGTCGACATCACACCCATGCCCGCCATGCCGGCGAGGAACAGCACCGGCAGCGCGGGTGGGAAGGCGGTCAGCTGCGCGAGCATCAGCAGGCAGGTGGCGTAGAGCAGACTGCAGGCCAGCGCGATCCGATCGGGGGAATAGCGGTGCCGGATGCGCGGCAGCACCAGTGCGCCGCACACGCCACCAACACCGAGTACACCGAGCAGCAGACCGTAGGTGGTCGCCGTCTGATGCAGACGCACCCGGGTCACCACGGCCAGCAGGGATGGCAGCGCGCCGTAGCAGAGCACGAAGGCGGCGGCGCGGACCAGCACCGCGCGCAGTTCGGGCGCATTGGCCACATAGCGCAGGCCGGTGCGCATGGCGGTGGTGAGATGCTCGGGCGGCAGTGCTGTCGCGGTGGGTCGGCGGCGCCAGACATACACCACCGCAAGCACTCCCAGGAACGACGCGGCATTCAGCAGGAAGACACCGCCGGAGCCGACCGCGGCCACCAGCACGCCGCCGATGGCTGGTCCGATCGCCTGGGACGCCGTCATCGCCACCGAGTTGAGGCTGATCGCGGCGGGCAGCTGCGCGGCGGGCACCAGCTCGGAGGTGATCGAGCTGAATGCCGGCATGCCGAGCGTCGCGCCGGTGCCCAGCAGCAGCGTCGCGGTCAGCAGCAGCGTCGGATTCACGCTGTGCGACAGCGTGAGTGCGCCGAGCAGCGCAGCCACCACCAGCTGCCACGCCTGGGTGAACAGGATCAGGCGGCGACGGTCGAGGATGTCGGCGAGCGCGCCCGCCGGCAGGGCCAGCACGAAACTGGGCAGGGCATTGGCGGTGGACAGCAATGCCACCAGCGCGGCCGATCCGGTCAGCGTGGTCATCAGCCAGGAGGCGCTGACCAGGTGCATCCAGGATCCGACGTTGGAAGCGATCGAGGCGATCCACAGGGCGCGAAAAGTGTTGATGCGCAAGGGTGTCCACGGTGAGGTCGCCGAGGGTGTGCTCATCCGCCAGAGGGTACGGATCCGTCCTGGCATCAGCGCATTCGTTCGCGACGGGCCGAACGGGGTGGGGCCGGCACTCGCCCGTCGCTCCAATGGTTCGGTACCTCCGACAGCACCGCCACCACCCCGGTGACATCGGGTTGGCGCTCCCGGCGGCCTAGTGATCGCGGTGTGCCATCAGCTGGGCGAGGGCGGTGAGATCGTCCGAGGCGAGATCGGCGGGCAGGGCCGCGAACGCGGCGTCCAGGGCGGCGGCCGCGCGGCGCAGGGTGCGCTGGCGGCCGCCCGCCTGCTCGATCAGCTCCGCCGCCCGGGCCGCGCGGGCCGCGGTCATGGGATGGCGGGCGTGGTAGAGGCGGGCCAGCTCGCGGCCGGCCGCGGTATCCGATTCCAGGGCGCACACCACCGGGAAGGACTGTTTGCGGTGAATCAGGTCGCTGTGCGCCGGTTTTCCGGTGATCTTCGGATCGCCCCAGATGTCGATGAAATCGTCGACGAGCTGGAACACGAGCCCGACCTCGATGCCGAAGGTGTGCATGGCCGACACCACGCGGTGGTCGGCGCCGGCGCACAGCGCACCCAGCGCGCAGGCGCAGCCGAGTAACGCGCCGGTCTTCCCGGCGGCCATGGCCAGGTACTCGTCGACACTGACGGTGGGCCGGGTTTCGAAGGCGCAGTCCGCGTACTGGCCCCGGCACAGCGTGACCGTGGCCTTGGCCAGCCGGATGACGGCCTCGGAGGCGACGGTCTCGGGCGCGCCGTCACACAGCACGCCGAGCGCGACCGCCTGCAGCGCGTCGCCGAGCAGCGTCGCATTGGTCTCGCCCCAGATGCGCCAGACCGTCGGCCGGCCGTGCCGGAACGGATCGGTGTCCATGACGTCGTCGTGGACGAGCGAGAAGTTGTGCAGCAGTTCGACGGCCGCGGCGGCATGCACCGACTCCTCGACCGCGCCGCCGCAGGCCGCGGCCGCCGCGAAGGTGAGGGCCGGGCGCAGCGCCTTGCCCTGCGCGCCGGTGACGGTCCGTCCCTCGGGATCACACCACCCGAAGTGGTACCCGGCCATCACATCCAGGGGCTCGGCCAGCGCGCCGACCGCCGAGCGCAGCACCGGATCGATGGCGACCCGGGCCTCGGACAGGCGTTTGCGAGCTCTTCGCTCGGTGTCCACGTCGACCGGGCGGGAGAGGGATTCGGGTGCGCGGGCGCAGGTTTCGTCACGGTCGGCGAGTGCGGCCGCGGCCGGACGGGGCAGGCCCCACCGGCGCTTGCCCTCGGCGTGCTGTCCTGCGGTGAATCGGATCGGTTTCGACGCTCGCATAATCGGCCCCGCTCGCTCGGACACGGTTGCCGCAGCCACCCGATGGCGGCTGGGCAGCCATGCTCAGAAGAAGCTCATGGTCGCATCACAGTCTGAAGCCTGAGGGTTGCCCGCGGATTTCATTTCGGCAACGCCGGATGGTTTCCTGCTTCAGGTCAGGGGCAGGCCGTGCTCGAGCGCCTCCGCGGGTGCGCTCGTGTAGCGGGCCGCCTGGTAGTGGTAGTCGTGGTTGGCACGCACATAGACGGTGTAATTATGGGCGGTGACCAGGGCGTCCGCGCGTTCGCGGCCGGTGAGGCCGGCATCGTCGAGCTCGGTCGGCAGGCGTTGCACCGCCTCGATCATGCGCTCGACGCATTCGGAGAGCATGCCGTTGACCAGTTGCCGGGCCTGAGCTCTATTGTGTCCGTGGTGATACTGCGCGAGCAGTACCGAGTTGTAGAGGTAGCCGGATGCCTCGTCCGAGGCAACCGACAGCACATCATTGAACAGGCCCATGTGTTCGACGGCCGCCATCCGCAGGCTGCGCATGGCGGGCAGGTGGCGGACGGCGGCGGACAGGTCCACGCCCTCGGCGCGTTCGCTGATATCGAGAAACACGAACAGTGCCACGCCGTCTCGCCGATGCGCGCGGTAGGTCTCGAGATCGGGCAGATTGCCCGATAGCCGGCCTACGCTCTCGGTGTAGTAGGTCCACAGCCAGTCGTGGATCTCCCGGCGTACGCTCCGCCGCCAGGCCGCCGACCGGCCATGGCACAGCCGCGGCCACAGCTCGGCCAAGGCGACCGCCAGCACGCCGGAAGGTGTTGTCGTACCGTCCAGTACGGCCTCGATGGCGGTAATGGCCTCCAGACATCGGCGCGGATCGGGAATTTCGATGTCGAACTGATCGTCCACGATGAAAGCCCATGCGGTGTACTGACTCAGCAGCGTGAGCTCGTCGGCGTCGGCACTCGGACACCAGAGGGCGTACATGCGCGCCGGACGGGTGCGTTCCATGCGCCGCCGGGTGGGCTCGGTGGGAACCAGCCCGTAGGCCTCCAGCCAGGACCACATCCCCGCTTCGGCTTCCGGCTCCGCGGGATTGACCCCTGCGGCGTCGAACGGCATGAAGAACTCGATCGCTTCCATACGAAACTACCTATCCCCCAAGCATTTACCGACGACATCGTAACGATAACGGCATTTCGGACGTTTGAGCTCGCATTTGAAATCTCACTCATTAGGATTTTGCGGACTTGACGGTGGTCAGTCGGGCAGCCGGACCAGGCGCTGCGCACCGTCGAAGAGGGTCCGCTCGGCCACCCGTGTGGCCGCCAGCGCGGCCAGGGTCGTGGCCGCGAGCAGCATGTACATCACGACGATCTGATAGCGGATGGCCGTCAGCGGATCCACGCCCGCCAGGATCAAACCCGTCATCGCGCCCGGCAGACTGATCAGACCGACCACCTTGGTCGAGTCGATGGCCGGGATCAGCGCGGTGCGCAGCGCCGAACGCTGATTCGGCAGGAACGACTGGTACGCCGAAAGGCCCAGTGCCAGCCGCGCTTCCACGGCATCGCGGGCCCGGCGCGCGTCCTCGACCAGGCGGCGCAGAGCGATTCCGGTCGACTGCATCGCGGACGACACGATCATGCCGCCCACCGGCACCACCACCCGCGCCTGCGTGGAGATGATGCCGAGCGCGATCAGCGCGCCCAGGGTGATGGACGCGCCGAACGCCACGCCGATGGTCGCCGAGCGCGTCGCGTGCGGCAGCCCCGCCCCGCGTCGCCCGGCCACCTGCCCGGCGATGACGATCATCAGGACCACCCAGCCCAGCGCGCCCGGCAATCCGGTGTGGCGGAACAGGATCAGCAGAATCGCGCCCACCGCGACGAGCTGCACCCCGGCCCGGGCCGCCGCGATCAGCAGTTCGCGGGTCAGATGCAGCTGCTGCCGGTAGGCGATGGCCGCCGCCAGCGCGACCAGGACCAGCGACGCGCCGACGCCCGTCCAGTCGGGTACCGAAAGTCCCTGGGTCATGGCTGATTCCCCGCTTCCGCGCCGCGCGTGAGCCGACCGCCGGCCAGCGTCCACACCTCGTCTGCCACCTCGGCCACGAATCCCGGATCATGGCTGACCAGCACCACGCTGCCGCCGGTCGCCACATGCGCTCGGATCAACGCACCGATCGCCACCGCCGACGCCCCGTCCAGCGCCGAGGTCGGCTCGTCGAGCAGCAGCACCCGCGGCTCCACCGCCAGCGCCCGCGCCAGGCAAACCCGTTGCGCCTCACCCCCGGACAGCTCGGCGCAGCGGCGGGCCGCGAACCCGTCGGGCAAGCCGACCGCCCCGAGCAATTCGCCCACCCGCTCGGAATCGATGGCCCGCCCCACGCGCACCTCCTCGGCGACCGTGTCGGTGAGCAGCACCGGACGCTGCGGCACCAACCCCACCTGCCGCCGTAGCGCCAGCACATCCAGGTCGGTCACCGGGATCCCGTCCAGCAGCACCCTGCCGCTGTCGGGCTCCCCGAACCGATTCAGCAGCCGCAGCAGGGTCGTCTTGCCTGCCCCGCTCGGTCCGACCACGGCCGTGCAGCGCCCGGCCGCGAAGGTGGCATCGACCTCGACGAGTACCGAGGTCGATCCGTGGCCGAGACTGACCCGGTCCAATACAATGCTGGGCACCGCCTCACCCTGCCCCACTCCGGATCGGCGACGGGGCGCGGGGTCGCCTACTGCCCACGGCAGCCCGGCGATCCGGCGCAGCCCCTCGGCGAGTTCCGCTCCCGTGGGGGCGGTTTCGGGGTCGATGAGCGCCTGCGCCGCGAGCCCCACCAGCAGCGCCTGATAGAACGCGCCGACAGTCCGGCCGGTGTCGCCCGCACCGGTGTCGCCGAAGAGCCGGGCCAGCCCCGACCGCGACTCGTCGGTCTGCTCGGCCAGCTGGGCCCGGGTCTCGGGATGGGAGAGCGCGTCGAAGGTCGCTCCCCACAGCCCGCGGTGCGCGGTGATGGACTCACGGACCGCGTCCCAACGAGAGGCGAAGTGCCGCAGTGGATCCGGGTCCGGGTTGGCCGCGTCGCCCAGCGTGCTCGCGAGTTCGTCGCCCCACTCCCGGGTGGCTTCGACGAGGGCAGCGGTGAGCAGCGCCTCCTTGGTCCCGAAGTGGTAGCCGATGGCGGCCATGCTCACCCCCGATATCGCGCACGGTGGTACGGGCATAACCCTTGTCGAACAGGCACTGCCGCGTGTCGGCGAGCAGATCCTCACGATTTCCCAAGCCGGACAGACTAGCGCATGTGCATGAGACAAATGTCTTGCGCAACTGACCGTCCCGATTCAATTCGATCAGCGACATGGCCGGCACCTCGGCGGCATCCGAACAAACGACAAACGCCGCCCCGGCCCTATGGCCGAGACGGCACCGTCATTCCCGGGTGAACGCGGCGCGGTCAGACCACTTCATCCTCAAGGCGGGGGACGAAGCAATTACGTGCTCGCTACGTGTTCTCCAGATCAGCCGCGCGCTGCGGCATCCGGCCACACGATGTCGACCGGAACACCCTTCTCAATGGCCAAATCGACCACCGTGCCCGTGCCGCCTTTCTCGCTGGGCATGCCGTTCCACACTGCGATCAGGCGGTCGCGGGTGGCCACGACCGCCTCGTTCGCGACTTCATATGCTTCCCTACCCGTATCGTCGAACTCCATGACCCGTACCGTGGCGGCCCGGGCAATCAGCTTGCCGAACAGGTCTGCGTGGTCCGGCTTCACCTTTCGTTCGCGGTAGTTCCTGGAAGGCAGAACGACCTCGAGTTGGCCGGCCGCAGCGAGGACGGCCTGCGCGAACACGCTGTCGGCACCGCGGGCGATACAGCTGATGCCCACAAGATCGGCTGGGTCGCTTGCTTCAGCGAGGACGCTGGCGATCGCCCAGTAGACCAGCGGGACCGATCCTGCGGTGATGTTCATATGCCCGGTAACGCCAATGCGAGTCACGCCCACTTCTGTATCGGGTTAATGACCAGCGGGCGCATCCTTCCCGCGTGGGCACCCGCCACCGCCCTGCGGACCGGCGCACTGACCCACCCACGGTAGCGTGACCTCCATGATTGGGGCAGTCGTGTTCGATGTTGGGGAAACACTCGTTGACGAGACGCGCGAGTACGGGACATGGGCAG
The DNA here is from genome assembly GCF_040680715.1 of Nocardia sp. NPDC051981. Classification (NCBI taxonomy): domain Bacteria; kingdom Bacillati; phylum Actinomycetota; class Actinomycetes; order Mycobacteriales; family Nocardiaceae; genus Nocardia; species Nocardia sp. NPDC051981. The sequence goes on from NZ_JBFAXK010000004.1 coordinate 306,381, forward strand.
ATTGGCTCGGGGTCCCCCGCCACACCTTTGTGTCGGTGTTCGGTGCGGTCATCGCCCTCGGGCGTGACTACCGCGAGGCGTTTCAGGTCTTCCGCCCCGGATTCGACCTGACCGCGGAACGCGAAGCACGAGCGGAGGCCGGTCAACCGGAGACCTATGGCGAGGACGACCTCTACCCCGACGTGCGGCCGGCGCTGTCGAAGCTGCAGGGGATGGGAGTGTGGGTCGGAATCGTCGGCAACCAGACTGTTCGCTCGGGGAAGATCCTGCGCGGTTTGAATCTGCCGACGGATTTCATTGCTACCTCGGATGATTGGGGTGTCGAGAAGCCGTCGGTCGCGTTCTTCGAAAGGGTCGTCGAGGCTGCGCCCTGTCCGGCTGACGAGATCATCTATGTGGGCGACCGAGTAGAGAACGACATCGCCCCAGCAAAGGCGGCAGGTATGCGGACCGCGTACATCCAGCGTGGCCCGTGGGGTTGGATTCAGCGAGACAAGCCGGAGGTTGCCGAGTTGTCCGATTGGAAGATCCACGACCTCCACGAGCTGCCGGAAATCGTTGCCGCAGAGAACGGTTAGGCGGTCCGCGACCTGATCATGGTGTGCCAGGTGTAGAGCTTGTCGTCGAGCTCGCGGACCTTCGGCAGCGAATCCCATTCGCGCAGCGTCTGCCGCACGGCCTTCACACGATCCATCGCTGTGGCGTACCAATGCTGCCCGAGCAGCTCGAGCGACTCTCCGAGGTACTCGCACGCCTGCTCCGGGTTGCGATCGAGCACCGCTGCGGCGGCGAGATCGGCGTAGACCACGGCACGCTGTTTGATCGCCTCGATGGGCAGACCCCCCAGTGTCTGCTCGAGCGTTTCGCGCGCGGCCGCGGCTTGGCCTGCGGCGATCTGCGTGTTGCCCTTGAAGCCTGCGAGCCTCGCGGGTGAGAACCAGTCCAGCCACACGGGGCTTGGGGTCTCGTCCTCGTCGTGCTCGGCGTACATCTGCTCGGCATGCTCGAGCAGTTCGAGTGCCCGGTCGATGTTGCCGATCCTGGTTTCCACTTCGGCCTCGACCGCGTCGAGCCAGGCGATCATCTCCGCGCTAGCATCGCCGCGGTCGGCGAAGATCCTTGCGGCGCGCAGGCTTTCACGCGCTTCCTCGATGCGATCGGTGTCGCCGGAGAAGGCGGGCGCGAATGCCATGTGCGCCAACGCTGCAGCACCCAGCAACGCGTCATCGGCGCGGCTCGCGGCCTGGAGCGCTAGCGCGAAAGACGGCTTCGCCAGTTCGGGTTGCTGCAGATCGAAGAACTCCAGCCGACCTGAGAGGAGACTGGTCTCCGCGACGGCCCGCGCCATCAGCGAGCGCGCAGCGCCAGGAGTCTGATCCAGATGGTCCCATCCGAGCGCGGCGTGCTCGGCCACGAGCCGCTGGAGACGGTCGGCCGGCACCGACCAATACATATGGCGGTACGCGGCCGCCGAGGACATGAAATCCGATGCCACCGATGGGGGCAGCATCCCAGGCGCAGCGCCAGCATGGCGAGAAGCCCACGTCTCACGACTTTTTATCGCCTGCGGGCGAGCCGATTCGGAGCCAGACCTGCGCGATGAGCTGAACCCGAGCTCAGTAATCGGGCGATTGAACAGTGCCTCCAACGCTTGGGCGTGATCGGCCTGCGGCCACGGCGGTGCGTCCGATTCCCAGCGGCCGATGGTCTTTTTGGTGACCGAGATGCGCAGGCCGATGCTTCGAGCAATTTCGTTGAGTGCCTTCGCCAGATCCTCCTGGGACCGGTAGCCGAGGCTCATGCGCGCGATGCGAAGCGGGGGCGGCGGGGACGTCATGGTTACAAGCTTACCCCCTACTTGGGCGCATATGTCCCCTTGGAGACAAAAAATGTCTACACGATGTCCCCTTGAATGGCCTGTTTTGGGACATCAATTAGTGAGATGGTGGAGACACAGCTCCCAGTTGCCGGGTAGCCCCAGACCCCGCAAGGGGGATGACGTCGCCGGTTCGATTGCGTTCGTAGCCATACCCACGCATCGGCCGGCGACGTCTCCGGCATTCGAACGCAACCCCACCGAAACCGAACAGCCCTCGAGGTTCCGATGTTGACGAGCGCAGTGTTGATCGGCCTGACCGCAGCACTCACAGTAGCGACCGCGTGCCTGTTTTTGCTGCCGCTGCGCGACCCCAAAGCCGCTGGCAGACACTGGCAAACGCCCAACTCCCCCGACACCGCCACAGCGTGGCTCGCAGCGTCGATCCATGACGCGCCCACGAGCGCACTCAGCGCCATCAAAGCCCACGCGACCATGCAACTCCACATCGAATGCAGCACAGCGGAATGCGCACGCAAGGCAGCCGCGTTCGACACCCTCACCGGCACCGGTGCCATCAAGCCGAGGACGCGATGAACGCCAAGATGGCAGACCTGTGGCGGACACGCCACCTGTTCTGCACCGACGAACCGGCATCGATCGAAAGCCTTGACGAGGCGCGGTTCGTTCTCACCGACCACGCCGGACACGGTCACACCTGCAAGCAATTCCACGCCGCACTGCGCCGAGCGTCGGAGGTGACGGCATGAATCAGCCTGGATGGGTCAACGACTGGTGCGAGCGCGGATTCATCTTCGACATCACTGAACGACTCGCCGAGGGGATCGCGAAGATCCACGCCACCTGCGATCCGCCGTGCCCGCGCGTGACGACTGCCCGCGAATACCTGGCCACACACCGCGCCAAGAACAGTTGACAACCACAAGAGAAGGAAATCCCGTGCGGCACACGCTTACCCGCATCGCTCTCACCTGTGTCAGCGTCGCCACGGGGGCACTCATGCTCCCGGCCACCGACGCCTCCGCTCACAAGATCGACAACCCGTGCTATTTCACCTTCGCCAACGGGATCTATGTCCAGCACGGCGCGGTCGTCACCGGTGGACAGGTGACCTGTATGCCCAAGCCGGACACCTTCCACATCGACCTGCGCGTCGAGTACTACGACGGCGCGAACTGGGTGACGACCGCTACTGCGGGCGACAGCACCCGGCCGGACCCGTTCCTCAACATCGGCGCCCGCGACCTGGAATGCAAAACCATGTCGTCCTACCGTGGCCACGCGATCCTCTGGGTCAGCTACCAGGGCACTTTCCCACCGGTCGACAAGTACACTGACATCCTCAACACCGGCAGCTGCGAGTGAGAGCGACAACGCTGTGAACCACACGATCGAGTCGGCCCGAACCAGCCTCTCGCACCGTCTGTTCTGGACCCGCTACCACCTGACCCGCGTGCTCACCCCCCAGCGGCGTGACCCCGAGGACAAAGGCACCGGGACCGTGACGCGGCGCGAGTACCGCGGCTGGGTCATCCGGCCCCGGAGCGGAATCCGCCGGCACCGGTGGGCTCCCCCGCTGCGCTACACCCGTTCAGTCGCACCAGGTGACGATGGCGCAGCGATCGCATGGACCCGGAGAATGGGCTACTAGAGGGCCGACCGGAATACGCGCAGGCGACGTGTGGTTGCTCGCCACCCAAGTTCCGGTGCCGAGCAACCACACTGACGAAAGGCCGATATGGAAACCTTGCCGCACCCGGCCATCGACCTCGCCGTCGGTGCGTTCTCCGCGGACGGCAAGGCGGCCCGCCTGGTCGCCGCCATCGATCGCGACGACACTGTGGCCGTGTTGATCGCCACCGCCAGCCCGTTCGACAGCGACAGCGAAGCCCGCGTGCTTGTGTTCGTCGAACACGACGGTGAGGAATGGCGGTTGCCCGGCGTCATGAACGGGTCGACCTACCGGCAACCCGCACGTGCGACGACTACCGCGCCCGGCCGTCCACTCGACGGTAAACGCACCAAGCACTCCGGACGGACCGACACCGAGATCGGCTGGTTCGGGCTGACCGGATACGCCGCCGAGGACGCAATCGCCGTCACCGTAGCCTCCAGCTTGGGTACCGACCGCGTCGAGGTCGCCGCCGACGGTCTCGTCCTGGCCGCTGTCCGCGCCCGGCTCGGTAAGAAAGACGAAGACCCCGAAAGACCCGTCGTCGTAATCCATCTCGCCGACGGCACCAACATCGTCGACCCGCAGTAGCGCACCGACCCCTCGCTTGTGTCCCATGAATACGCAGCTGCGAGTGAGAGCGACAACACCCGTGAACCACCGCCTGTTCTGGACCCGCTATCACCTGGTCCGCGTGCTCACTCCCCAGCGGCGTGAACCCGGAGACAACGGCAGCGGGACCGTGACGCGGCAGGAGTACGGCGGCTGGGTCATCCGGCCCCGGATCGGAATCCGCCGCCACCGGTGGGCTCCGCCGCTGCGTTACACCCGTTCAGTCGCTTCAGGTGATAACGGCGCAGCGATCGCATGGACCCGGAGAATGGGCTACTAGGGCGTCGTAAGGAACACGGCCGTGGGCAAATAGCTTCGTCCAAATTCGACGAAGCTATCGAGCCTACAGTCGGGCCGGACGCCGGCCGGAATAAGCGCGGCCACGACGTTGCCACGAACTGTTGCCGCGGGCCGACAATCCGCGCCGCGGCGCAGGTCCAAACAGACGTATCGTGCCAATCTGCGTGCCATTGCTGCGAAGTCGCTGACTCTCGGGCAGCATCTGCGCCACGGCGCGCGGGGAGCAGCGCGCCGATTCAACCTACCAAGGGGCCGCGCACACCGCGCGCCCACAAACATCGAAGGTCGCCGATGGCGTATCAGCCTCCGCAGCAACAGTATCCGCCGCAGCAGTAACCGCAGCGGCCTTTCGTGCCCAGTCTGCACGGCACGCCCATGCCGCCGGTTCCGCCGAAGAAGAAGATCCCCGTCTGGGTGTTCGTAGTCGGAGGACTTCTCGCGGTCGGAGTGCTCGGTAGCGCGCTCGGTGCCGGGACCAAGAACACCGCGGCGACAACGTCGATTGCGTCGGCTCCGGTCACAACTCTGGCACCGATGGCGGGGCTTGTTCCTGCGACCACCACCGCAGCGCACGGCACCGTCGCTCCGATGCCTGGCGCGCGTTCGTGAGGCGGCACGGGCGTTTGCAGCGTCAGCACCGCTCCGTCACACGGGTTGAAGGCGGCCATCCCGCCGGGGCGGTACCGTATCGAGCTCAGCAAACTGAACTTCCCCAAGAACTGACCTGATTCGCCTGCGGCGGACGCGATGTCGCGTCCGGGCAACGACCGATTCGGCGACCTATTCGGATGGGTTCGGCTGATCCCATCCAGATGGTACAAATTCGACCGGCACGTTGCTTGTGCCAATTTTCGTGGCGAGCAGAGGGTTTCGCTGCGGACCGATATCAGCCGAGGGTCCGGTGCTGGGTTGCCGGTGCAGGAAAGTAATACCAGGGAGTTATCGAATGTCTTTGTCGCACAGGATCGGATTCGGAGTAGTCGCATTCGCGGGGCTCGCAGCGAGCACTGTCACGATCGCACACGCGGACGAGGAGGGGCCGGGTCCGGCGCCGACGTCGTTCGGCGCCCTGGCGGCCTCCATCGACAGAGCGACTGGTCAAATGGTGCGGTACGGGTGGGGAGTCGCTTCCGACCAGGGCAACGCGGATGCCTCCGCGTTGAACGATTGTGGGTCCTCGAACTGCGTGGTCGTGCTGCGGTTCCAGGATGAATGTGCCGCTGTCGCCAGGTATCAGGGATATCCGTCGGTGTGGGCGGTCGGCCCCACCCGCGCCGATGCCGAACGCAACGCCGTGACCACCCTGGGCCCCAGCCACGACATTCTGGGCCCGCTCGACCTTCCGCAAGTCGGCAAGTCGGCCTGTACTGCGAACGTGCAGCAATAATCCCGGGAGGCGCAAAGCGCACCTGCCTCCAACCGTGCAACCGGTTATGTGGTTCGGGTGCCGATGGATCAGATCGCTACTGCCGTCATGCGCGGAATCATCTACGCAACGATGCTTATTGCGCTGATCGGGTTCCTCATCGGGATCCTGATCATGCTGGTCGTGAATATGTAGGCTCCCTCAAACGCCGAAAGCTGCCCCAGCCGAACTTGGCTGGGGCAGCTTCGTTTTCGGAGGGGCGACGGTTATTCCGCGTCTAGCTCGGACCGGCGGCGTCGCGCCGTGGGCGGGCAGAGGCGACGCGTCCTCCGGCTATTCCAGGGAACCTCATCTCAAGCCCGCGAATGCGGTACCCATTGCATTGCCGATGAATCACACGACGTGCGGCGTCGATCTGGTCCAGCCATCCTCCCCGCAGTGTGACCTCGATGCCGTAACCATCACGAAAGATGTTGTCCAAGTGGCCAAAGTAGCCGAGGATGGAGAACTTCCGAAAAGGAAGGGGTTGGATTTCAAGAGCCTGGGCCAATGCGTCCGCTTCGAATACCGTTCGCCCGGTTGCGTCCAATAGCGTGGTGTAGCAGCAGCGATCGGCTGTTGAGTCTGTCGTCGATCTTGAACCCGGTCTCCACTGGTGGGCCCACATGATCCTCAACCTGTTTCAACTGCCAGCGGCAAATGAAACACCACTCCTCGCCGTCATCCGCACGCACGTGTTGGCCGCAGGCGGGGCAGTCGATACACACCCAGCGCGGTAGGTCCCCATCGTCGTCCGGTACAGGCCAGAGCGGTTTGATGCGGGCGGCGAGTATCCGCCCTAGGGCACGATGGCGTGTGCCGAGAGGGTCGCGTTCGTCTTGAGCGCGGATGCACTTCTCGCATTGCTGAAACGTGAGGTGGCCGAACTTGGCGAACCACAGCAGCAGGGAGCCCTCAGTGATCGTCATGCCGCGCCTCCCAGCGCCCGCCGGCGCTCCTCGATGAGCGGGTACAGCACGTTCACGCACTCCCAGATGTAAACCCCGAACCAGAGGGTGGAGATGTGGTAGCCCAGCGGCGAAATCGACCGATTGGGCAGCCAGCCGCGCTGAATCTGGCGCGACCAGTACCGACACCGCGGCGAGAGATCCGGCGGCGCATTGTGGGTGCGTTTGCAGTACGGGGCCAGCGAGTCCGGGGACTCGACCCGGAATCGGTCACCGCACCATCGGCATCGCGCGTGCACCGGGCGCTCACGAGTTCCGTCCTCCCATCGACGCACTCCAACTCGATGGGGTTGCTGTCTGATTGCTAACCCGGGAATCTTGCTGGCGCGTCGGACCGGCGACACGCCAGCGACGCTGTTCTGCAAACGCCAGATACGGGCCGCTCGAGATATGGTCAGCCGACCGAGTTCGCCACCTGCACAAGCGCTGCTGGTGGTCGAGGGTCGGGCCGAAAGCGGCAGTAGTGGGCGGTAGTTCGCGGTAGATGCGCTCCACGATTGCCTCCTCTTTTGAGGGGCAGAAATCGGTAGACGCCGGTAGTTCGCGGTAGCGACCGGTAGGTCAGCGGTGAGCAAACCCGCTGCTCCGGACCATTGCCGGGCCGCTGGCCTCGACGGTTCCCATTCGCCTGCAATATCTTTCGGAAACGGCAAGATCGACGTCCGCCTCGCCGTACGCTGGCCCACCGTCCCTGAACAGTTATCGGCACCACTCGGAGGCACCATGCTGTCCCTGCAGGAGATTTCGGACCGTCTGGAAATAGAGGACCTCATGGTCCGCTATTCCCACGCCGTGGACACCCACCAATGGGAGCTGCTGGACGAAATCTTCACCCCCGACGCGCACATCGACTACACCGCCATGGGCGGCCCGGCCGGTGACGTCGAATCCACCAAGAAGTTCCTCGCCACCGTCATGCCGAATTTCTCAGCCTTCCAGCACATGATCAGTAACTCCTCCATCCGCGTGGAGGGCGATAACGCCACCGCCCGCACCATGTGCCACAACCCCATGCTGGTCACCGCCGCCGACGGCACGCGGCAGCTCATGCTGTGCGGGCTCTGGTATCACGACACCTTCGTGCGCGTGGACGGCGAATGGCGCATCAAGCAGCGGGTGGAGGAGCGGAGCTACATGTTCATCGCCCCCGACGCGGTCCCGGGCACCTGAGTCCTGCGGGGATCACTCCCCCTTCAGCAGCTCGATGAGCGGCGCGAACCGGTCCATGTTGTGCTCGAGCACGGTGATGTAGTTGAACCCGAAGCGTTCCCGGCGTTCACGCAGGGCCTCGGCCATCTGCGCGGCGGTGCCGACCAGCAGCACGGGCAGGTCCTCGAGCGCGCCGGTGTAGCCGAAGGGCAGGTGCTCGGTGAGGTAGGCGACCGTGGCCTCGCGATCGGCGGGTGCGGCGATGCCCTGGACGAGCAGGTTGAATTCGACGGCGCCGGCGCGGTTTCCGAGCAGCCCGCGCACATAGTCCGTCTTCTTCGCGGTCGAGTCGGCGTCCGCGAGCGTGAGCAGCCCGCTGTCGGCCGAGCTCGCGCCGGTGAAGGCGACGATGTCGGCGTACTCGGCGGCCAGCCGCAGCGCCCGCTCACCCCAGCCGGCCACGAGCAGCGGCGGCCCGGAAGGCTGCGCCGGACGGGGCTGATACGCCGGATCGGCGTAGAGGCGGCGCAGCGTCGTGACCGTCTCCTCGAGGTGTGCGACGCGGCGGCCCGCCGACGGGAACGGCATTCCGGCGGCCTCGAATTCGGCGCGCACGTACCCGGCCCCCAACCCCAGCTCGAACCGCCCTCCGGTGAGCTGATCCAGACCGGCCACGTCCCGGGCCAGCAGAACCGGGTTGTAGAAGGGCGTATTGAGCACGAAGGTGTTCAGCCGCGGCCGTTCGGTGACATCCGCGGCCAGCATGAGCGCCGGGAACGGCGCGGGCAGCCCGAGATGGTCGGGCACGCCGATGACGTCGTAGCCGAGTCCCTCGGCGCGACGGCACTTCTCGATCCATTCGGGGCGGGATACGGGGGTCAGCAGGTTCACGCCGAAGCGGAAAGGGAGGACCATGACTTCTTGTCTACCAGTGGAATCCGGAACCGTTCGAGGGCGCGGAACCGGGGCGGCGAAGGCTGCGAAGCCGCCCGGAACGAACTAGCGCACGGACTGCGGTGAATGCGGCCCGCGCGATGCGACCGCGCGCCATCATGGGATATCGCTCGGTCCGGTCGCACCGCGAGGAGTTTGCGCCATGACACAGCTGCCAGTCGCTTCGCACCAGCGTGCGGAGTTGGAGAAGGCATGGGTGCGGTGGACCACGGCCTCCTCGGGCCGCCCGCCCGGCACCGAGGTGGTGTTGCGCAACGAGGTGGCGGAGTCGTGGGCGCGGTCGCTGCGCACCGTGGATCCGACGCGCGCGGTGGCGCCCGGAACCGATCGGGACGAATTGGGTTCGCGCTGGGCCGAATCGCCGTTGCGCACGCCCATCACCGAGATGGCCGGTGAGCTCCGGGCGCTGTCGGAGGATTCGGGCATGGTCGCGGTGGTCACCGACGACACGGGGACCGTGCTCTTCAGCTGTGGCGATCGCTCGGTCCGGCGGCGGGCGGAATCTGTCAATCTCGCGCCGGGCGGCTGCTGGGACGAGCCGTACATGGGCACCAGCGGTGTCGCGCTGTCGCTGCACACCGGCCGACCCACCTCGGTCTGGGCCGCCGAGCATCTGGTGGAGGCGCTGCACGGCTGGGTCTGTTACTGTGCGCCCATCCGCGCCGCCGACGGTCGTCAGCTCGGCGTGCTGGATTTGTCGACGTATTGGGATCGCTCACATCCGCTCATCCTCACAACGGTCCGAGCCCTGGTGACAGCCATCGAAGCCCGAGTGCATGCCGAACAGTCCCGCCCCGCCGGTGATACCCGGCTGGAGTCGCTGGGGGTACCGCGCCTCTACAAGCAGGGCAAGCAGATGGCGATGCGACCCCGGCAGCTGGAGATCCTGACCCTGCTCGCCCTGGAGCCCGAGGGATTCACGCCGGAACGCTTGCACGAGGCCGTCTATGGCGACCGGTTGGTGTCCTCCAGCACCCTCAAGGCCGACGTCTCCCGCCTGCGCGCCGCCACCGACGGCCGCATCGCCGACCGTCGGTACATGCTCACCGAACCCCTCGCCTGCGACGCGGTCGAGCTGCTCGCCGCCCTCGAAGCGGGTGACCTCACCACTGCCGTCCGGCTGTATCGCGGTCCGCTGCTGCCCGACTCGGACGTTCCGGGCATCGTGCAGTGGCGCGAACACCTCGACGTCTGCCTACGCACCGCCGTGCTGGCCGACCACAACCCCGAGCACGCCCTGCGTTTCGGCCAGCGCTGCCCGGACGACATCGAGATCCACGAGCACGCCCTGCACCTGCTCCCGCACGGCGACAGCCGCCGCGCGCTGGCGACCGCACGCCTACACACCGCCTTGCGCGCGTAGTCGATGTCGCAGCGCGTGCACAGGTGCGCGCCGTGCCACGAGTATGTCGGCCTTGTCCGGAATGTCCGTCACCGCAGTTGTATTCGACGGCAGTGACTCAGCAACGTTTCGCCAACCCCACGCCAACCTCCCGCCAACCTTCGCGGTTCATAGTGGCCCCCGTCACCGCAGATACGGGATCAGGAGCCGCGCCATGATCTACGCAAAACCCGGCACCGACGGGAGCATCGTCAGCTTCAACCGCCGCTATGACAACTTCATCGGCGGCGAGTGGAAAGCCCCGATCGAGGGCAGATACTTCGACAATCCCTCCCCGATCGACGGTGAAACCTTCTGCCAGGTGGCACGTTCGAGTGCCGCGGACATCGATATGGCCCTGGAGGCGGCGCACCGGGCGGCCGACGCCTGGGGTGCCACGTCGGTGACGGATCGTGCCAACATCCTCAACAGGATCGCCGACCGGATCGAGGCGAACCTGGAGCGGCTCGCTGTCGCCGAAACCTGGGAGAACGGCAAGCCGGTCCGCGAAACCCTCGCCGCCGACCTGCCTTTGACGGTCGACCACTTCCGTTACTTCGCTGGCGCGGTGCGCGCGCAGGAGGGCCATCTCTCCCAGATCGACGCCGACACCGTCGCCTATCACTTCCAGGAACCGCTGGGTGTGGTCGGGCAGATCATTCCGTGGAACTTCCCGATCCTCATGGCCGCCTGGAAGCTGGCCCCCGCACTCGCGGCCGGCAACTGCGTGGTCATCAAGCCCGCCGAGCAGACCCCGGCCTCGCTGCTGCTGGTCATCGAGCTCATCGCCGACCTGTTGCCGCCCGGAGTCGTCAACGTGGTCAACGGTTTCGGCGTCGAGGCGGGCAAGCCGCTGGCTTCCAGCCCGCGCGTCGCCAAGGTCGCCTTCACCGGCGAGACCACCACGGGCCGGCTCATCATGCAGTACGCCAGCGAGAACATCATCCCGGTCACCCTGGAACTCGGAGGCAAGAGCCCCAACATCTTCTTTCCCGATGTCATGGCCGCCGACGACGCCTTCCTGGACAAGGCCGTCGAGGGCTTCGTGATGTTCGCGCTCAACCAGGGCGAGGTGTGCACCTGCCCGTCGCGGGCGCTGATCCACTCGTCGATCTACGACGAGTTCATGGCCCGCTGCCTCGAACGCACCAAGGCCATCAAGGGCGGCAATCCGCTCGACGACACGACCATGATCGGCGCGCAGGCCAGTAACGACCAGTACGAAAAGATACTGTCCTACATCGACATCGGCCGCAAAGAGGGCGCGACGGTCCTCACCGGCGGCGAGATGCGCAAGGTGGAGGGCTTCCCCAATGGGTACTACATCGAACCGACGATCTTCGAGGGCCGCAATGACATGCGGATCTTCCAGGAGGAAATCTTCGGTCCGGTGGTAGCGGTGGCCCGCTTCGACAACGAGGTCGAAGCGGTAACCATCGCCAATGACACGCTCTACGGCCTCGGCGCGGGCCTGTGGACCCGTGACGGCAGCACCGCGTACCGGGTGGGCCGTGCCGTCAAGGCCGGCCGGGTGTGGACCAACTGCTACCACGCCTATCCCGCACACGCGGCGTTCGGCGGCTACAAGAAGTCCGGCATCGGCCGGGAAAACCACCGTATGATGCTCGACCACTATCAGCAGACCAAGAACCTGCTCGTCTCCTACTCCCCGAACAAGCTCGGATTCTTCTGAACCGCAAGCAATTCGGTTCATTGGGAACTTGTCGGTAATTCGGAGTCGGACGGGCCGGACGGTCTGCGAGGAGCGTGATGAAAGCAGGTTCCGTATCCCGGGTGACCATCACCGAGGCCGCCGCACACGTGCTGCAGGACCTCATCGATCACCATGGTCCGGTGATGTTCCACCAGTCGGGCGGCTGCTGCGACGGCAGCTCCCCGATGTGTTACCCCCTGGGCGAATTCCGGGTGGGCGCGGCCGATGTGCTGCTCGGCCGCGTCTTCCCGGACACGGCGTTCTGGATCAGCGCCGACCAGTACGAGTACTGGCGCCACACCCATCTGACCGTCGACGTGGTCCCCGGCCGCGGCGGTGGTTTCTCCCTCGAGGCCCCCGAGGGAGTCCGATTCGTCATCCGGTCACGCCTGTTCACCGATGCCGAGACAGCGGCGTTGGAAGCGGCGCCCGCTCCGCTGCGCGGCAACGAGCTGGCCGGATGAAGGAAGGTGGCGCGGCCGGTTTCTCCGGGTCGGCCGCGCCATCGTAAACCTCCAGAGCCTTCGGACAGCTCCGAACCGGAAAGTCCTTATCGCGGAACGCGACCGGTGCCCAGCCACGCGGTCGTCGACAGCGGTGTGCCCGGCACGTAGTGCTCGCGCAGATAGTCGATCATGACCTTTTCCTGGGCTGCCCAGGTGGCCTTGTCGGTGCGCCGGCGGGTCACCTGCAGTGGTGCGCTGCCCCGGGTCAGCCGGTCCCACATCTGCTCGGCGCTGTCGTAGCTGAACGATTCCGCGTGCGGCCGCAGCACCACCTCGGTGAAACCGGCCGCGAGCAGCTCCTTCTCGAACAGATTCGGATTCTCCAGGCTCTCCGGATTCGGCTGGGGCGCGGGGAATCCCGGAATCCCGGCCTGGAACGCCTCGAAGAGCAATGTCATCAGTGGCGAGTCCGTGATCGGGGCCCAGCTCGACACCACCGCGATGCCGCCCGGCCGCAGCACCCGGTGCAGCTCGGCGAACCCGCTGGCCCGGTCCGGGAAGAACATGAGCCCGAACATCGAGAACGCGGCGTCGAAAGTGTTACTGGCGTAGCGCAAATCCTGCCCGTCGCCGACGCCGGTGAGCACATTGCCGACCCCGGCCTGCATGATGGTGCGCCGTAGCCGCCGGATCATGGCCTCGGAGAAGTCGACCGCGACCACCTCCGCGACCCGCGGCGCGGCCAGCAACGCCAGCACGCCGGGCCCGGTGGCCACATCGATGACCCGGGACCGGCCGCTCAGTTCGGCCGATTCCAATGCGCGAATCGCGAACGGCCGCATCATGTCCGATACGACGTCGTCGTAACTCTCAGCGACCTGGTCCCACGCGCCCGGCGCGGCAAGCGGATTCTCCGGCATTCGACCACCCTTCCGACGGGTACAGTGTACGCACGCCGGACGGGTGGTCCAGCGGGAGGATCAGCGACCCGGCAGGAACCGGATGCCGCGGGCGATGGCCATGAGGAACGGCTGCCACCTGTTCTGCGGGATGAAGGGCGGGGCGTCCAGGTTCAGGAACCGCGTGACCACGATGGACTGGGGTTCGGTGAACTTGAGCAGACCGTCGGGACCGTGGCGGCGGCCGACGCCGGAGATACCCATGCCGCCCATCGGCGCACCGGTGGTGCCCCAGGCCGGGGCATAGCCCTCGTCGACGTTCACCGTGCCCGCGTGCAACTGCTCCGCGATGTGCTCGCCCTCGGCCTTGCTGCCCGCCCACACGCTGGCATTCAGGCCGTACTCGGTGTCATTGGCGCGGGTGATGGCCTCCTGCACCGAGTCGACCGGGTAGATCGACACCAGCGGGCCGAAGGTCTCGTTGCGGCCGCACTCCATCGCGTCGGTGACGTCGGACAGGACGGTCGGTTCGAAGAACAGCGGGCCCAGGTCCGGGCGGGCATTGCCGCCGGCGAGCACCTTCGCCCCCTTGGACACCGCGTCGGCCACATGCTTGGTGACCGTCTCCAGCTGGGCCTCGGAGATGAGGCTGCCGATGTCCTGCGAGAAGTCGTACGTGGCACCGAGTTTCGCCGCCCGCACCGCCGCGACGAACTTCGCGGTGAACTGGTCGGCGACCTCACGCTCTACATAGAGCCGCTCTATGGAAATGCACAACTGGCCCGCATTGGAGAAGCAGGCGCGGACCGCGGCCTTGGCGGCCTTGTTCAGATCGGCGCCGCGGGTGACGATCATCGGGTTCTTGCCCCCGAGCTCGGCCGAGAAGCCGATGAGGCGGCGACCGCACTGCTCGGCCAGGGTGCGGCCGGTGGCGGAGGAACCGGTGAACATCAGGTAGTCGCAGTCCTCGACGATGGCCGTGCCGACCACCGTGCCGGGTCCCGGGACCACCGCGAACAGATCGCGCGGCAGCCCGGCGCGCGCGAACAGCTCGGCGTTGACCAGCGAGGAGTACGGGGTCTGGCTGTCGGGCTTGACCACCACGGCATTACCGGCCAGCAGCGCCGGAATCGAGTCGCCCACCGAGAGCAGCATCGGGTAGTTCCAGGGCGCGATCACCCCGACCACGCCCTTGGGCACCGCGCGCACCGAGGCTCGGTTCAGCACCGGGAACGCGCCGGCCGCACGGTGCGGGGCGAGCAACTGCGGAGCCACGCGGGAGAAGTAGCGGGCCGCGAACATCAGCCCGATGACCTCCTCCTGAGCCGCCCACCGCGCCTTGCCGGTCTCGGCCTGGATGATGTCCATCAGATAATCGCGGTTCTCGACCACGAGCGCCCGGTAGCGATCCAGCACCTCGGCTCGCTGCTTGGGCGTGCGCGCGGCCCATTCGGCCTGCGCGATGCGCGCTTTGGCGATGGCGGCCGTGACATCGGCGGCGGTCCCGACCGGCACCGAGCCCAGGGTCTCGCCGGTGAACACCTCGGTGATCGCTCGGGTCGCATGGTCCCGGGTGGTATCCACGGCCGCGAACGTACGCAACCGTTCGAACACCGCGGCAGCCGGTACCGGCATCATTGCCTCCTACTTGCGAGTAACTTGCGGATACGCACAATCTACTCCGCCACTCCCGCGCCCGGTCGGGACTGCGGGATTCCGCCCGCTCGGATCGGGTTCCGGCCGGATGGTCAGCCGGGCTGAAATGTCGTGATTGCCCCGATTTTGGCTGCTACCTGCGAAATCTGTAACCGACCATGAACGCGGAACGAACAAACAGCCAGCAGTATCCGGGCAGGGATCCATCGCCGGTGAGGCAGCACCGGCTATTGGGCCCGATCCCGCGCACGCACGAGAGGTGCGTGCGCGGGATCATGAAAAGCGATGCGGGAACGGGCTATTCGTTGACCAATACCGGAATCGAGAGCACCGCGGCGGAGATCGGCGCATCGGCCGGGGACGCGGTGACCGTGAAGGGGATGCCCTCCGGGTTCGGTGCGTGCGCGCCACCGCCGGGTTCCGCGTCGGCGTGCCGGAAGGCCCCCGCACCCACCACATGACCGGTCGCGTCGTAGAAGGCCGCGTGCACCTCCAGTGCCAGCACATCACTGATATCGGCGGTGATGGCGAGAGTGCCGCGCACCGAAGCACCTTCGAGCCGAATCCCATTCAGCTGGACCCGATCGGTGAAGGGGCCCGGGCTCAGCCGCACCTCACCGGGCGAGACCGTGACCGCCGAGACAGGCGCTGAAGCGGGCTTCGGTGCCGCCCTCGGGGCGAATGCAGGTGCCGGGTCGGCGGCGTGCGGAGCGGTCGAACAACCCGCGCTCGCGGCCGCCATCAGCAGACCCATCATCAGGAGACCCGGTCGCCGCCTCACGGCAGCAGCGCCCTGTGCATCTTGGTGTACAGCGAGGTGTTGTCCTGATTCGCCGCGAACACCTGCGTGCCGGGGCCGTAGGCGTAGATCTGCACGTCCGCGCCGGTGTGGTTGCCGGACAGGTAGGTCAGCCACAGGCTCGCCTCGGGAGAGCCGTCCTTCACCTCGGCCGGGTCGTCGATGCCGTCGCCGAGCAGATAGATGATGTTGTGGACTTCGTTGTCGGCCTTGCTGTCCGATCCGCATGCGGCGATGACTGTCGCCGCCGACACCGTGGCCGTGGCGGCCGCGATGGCGACCGGCCATCCGCGCTTCCTGTGCTGCACTTCGTCTCCTCCGTCCGCGCGCCCGCATCACCGGGCGCGGCCCGCTGTCCCGGGCGCGGCCCGCTGTCCCGGGCGCGGCCCGCTGTCCCGGGCGCGGCCCGCTGTCCCGGGCGCGGACGAAGCTAGTGCTGAAAGTTTGCCCACTCTGGTCTCACGGGAAGCTCACAGCTGGCTCGAAGGTAAACGAATTCCAAAGAAATTGCAGCGGGTTCGGCAACCTCCCGGCTTACGGGACTCGTCTCGCCAGTGTCAAATCCCGTCCCGCACAAAGGACTCGACCCGCCGAGCGCATCGCCGCGCAGTTACGTTGCAGCGATGCGCTTTCCGACGCTCGGGGTCCGCACCCGGATCCTGGCCATCGCGCTGGTACCGAGCGTGGCGTTGGCGGCCATCGGCCTCGGCGTCGCCGGCACCCTGATCGACCGCTCACACCAGGCCCGCACCTGGGCCGACGAGATGCGGGCGGGCATCGTGCCCACCCGCGAGCTGATCGAGGCCGTGCAGGCCGAACGGCAGCTGAACAGTGGCGCAATCCGGTCCCGCTACTGGAACTGGTGCGGTCCGCGGTCGGCGAGACCGCCGACTACACCCGGGTCCAGACCGGCCGCCTGCCTGCGGCTTTCATTGCCGGCCGGTCCGTCGCCGACCTCATCCACCTGCTGGCCGAGCTGATCGACAACGCCGCCTCCTTCTCCCCGCCGCAGTCCCGCGTCGAGATCTCCGGCGTCTCGGTGGGCCGCGGGGCGGCGGTCGAGATCAGCGATCAGGGCATGGGTATTCCCGAGCCCGACCTGGCCCGGCTCAACGAGCTGCTGGCCGGGCCACCGGATTTCGCCGTCACCAGCCTGTCCTCGGATTCCCGCCTGGGCCTGTTCGTGGTGTCGCGGCTGACCGCCCGGCACGGCATCTCGGTGCGCCTGTCCGATTCCGATTACGGCGGCACGCGCGCCATCGTCCTCATCCCGTCCGGGCTGATCGAGGGCGAGCTGGGCGCTGCGGAACCACGGCCGGAGGCCATGCCCCCGCAGCGCCGCGCCGAACTCGCGCAGGCGGCGACCGCGTCGCCGGAATTCCGGGCGGCGGCAGCATCATTCGATGCGTGGCATCCGGGCCAGCCCGAACCGGACTTCTCCGCACCGGATACGCAGGTCACCGCCGATCTCCGGCCCGAGCTGCCGCGGCGCCGCCGCCAGGAGCATCTCGCGCCCGAGCTGGCCGAGCACCCGGTGCCCGAACACTCACCCGCCCCGGCGCCGGGCGAACGCAGCGCCGAGCAGGCGCGAGAGTTGTTCTCGGCCATCGAGAACGGCACCCGACAGGGGCGGCAGACCGATCCCGGCCCGCCGCCCGCCCCCCGACAGGAAGGCGATGGTGAACACCTCCCCCGCTGGTGATCTCGACTGGCTCCTCGACGATCTCGTCGACAAACTCGCGGGCGTGCGGCATGCGGTGGTGCATTCCACCGACGGCTTGCTGCTCGGCCGGTCGGAGCGGATGAGCCGGGAGGACGCGGAGCACTTCTGTGCCATGTCCTCGACCCTGTTCGGGCTGCCCCGCGGTGCCGGGCGCCGATTCGACGCGGGCGGGGTGCGGCAGGCCGTGATCGAACTCGACCGCGCTGTCCTGTTCGTCACCGCGGCGGGTGCCAATGCCTGCCTGGCGCTGCAGGCCGCGGCCGACGCGAACCTCGGCATGGTCGCCTACGAGATGAACCTGACCGTGCAGCGGGTCGGATCCTTCCTCTCCGCCGCACCGCGCCAGCGTGCTTGAGGGTCGCGAATTGTGCTGTGCTTCCCCGGAATCCGATTGCCAGAAGATAGCTGAATGATGGCATTATTTGCGATGTACAAGCATGCATGAATGATAAAGTCAATCTTAGTCCCGCTCAACGGGATCGGTGGGGTATATGTGACTTACGCCCCGTTACCTTTGCCCGATGTTCAGAGCGAGGCTCGGGGTCCGGACCCGCGTGCTCGCCATCGCACTCGTCCCGAGCCTGGCGCTGCTCGTGATCGGCGTGGGTGGCGCGGGGTACCTGGTGGTCGAGGGCAAGCACGCGCGGGATTGGGCGGATGCGTTGTCCGCCGCGGGACCGCCCACCGGAGAAGTGATCGCCGCGGTGGAGCAGGAGCGCCAGCTCTCCCTCGCCCAGATGGGTGGCGGCGATGACGCGAGTCCGAAGTCGTTGGCGCAGGCGCGCACCCGTCTCGACAGCGCATTGCAGGGCATGGCCCCGGTCAGTGCCGCCATGGAGAACCTCGGCCCGAAATCCGTCACCGGGGACGTCGGCGGGCTGCTCACCCTGACCCGCCAGCTGGCAGGTCTGCGCACCCAGATCGACACCAACGCGGTGTCGATCTCCGATGTCTACTACTTCTACGGCAAGCTGCTCGAGTTCGTCTGGATCGGCACCCGCGTCGTCGCCGACACCGCGCCCAGTTCCGAAGTGGCCCTGGAGGTCGCCAACGGCCTGCAGGTCGTGCAGGCCGCCGAGATGCTCTCCCGTGAGGCCGCGGTCGGCGAGGTCCTGCTCGCCGGCGGCACCCTGCCGCCCGAGCTGGCCATCGAATTCTCCCGCGTGGCAGGCACCTACCGGGTGAACCTGGGCGTGCTGGCCGGCGGCGACGGTACCAACGGTGACGTCGATATGCAGGCCCTCATGAACGATCCGGACTGGACGAAGATCGTCATGATGGAGAACGTGCTGCTCTCGCGGGCACTCGATCCCATGACCGTGCCGCCCGCGAAACCCGGTGCCGCTCCGCAGGTCGCACCGCTGACCTTCACCGCGCAGGAGTGGCGCGACACCGTTGCCCGGCTCAACACCCAGATCCTGCACCTGTGGGAGAAGATGAGCCGCCACAACGAGAAGATGGCCGCCGATGTGGCCGACAGCAATTCCCGCAACTCCGCGCTGGCCGGTGGCGGCATGCTGGCGGTGTCCGGGCTCGCCTTCCTGGTGTCGCTGGTGCTCGCGAACCGGATCATCCGCCGCCTCAAGGGCCTGCGCAACGAGACGCTGGTGCTGGCCGACGAGCGGCTGCCCGAGATCATGGCCAAGCTGCGCACGGGTCAGCCGGTCGACATCGCCGCCGAGGCCGCGGTGCTGGACTTCGGCCACGACGAGATCGGCCAGGTGGCAAAGGCGTTCACCCACGCCCACGCCGCCGCCGTGAGCGCCGCCGTCACCGAGGCCCGCACCCGTGAGGGCGTCAAGGCGATGTTCCTCAATATCGCCCACCGCAGCCAGGTCATCGTGCACCGCCAGCTGGAGATCCTCGACGCCGCGGAGTCGTCGCAGGAGGATCCGGCGCTGCTGGACATCTACTTCCGCCTCGACCACCTGGCCACCCGCGAACGCCGCAACGCCGAGAACCTCATCATTCTCGCTGGCGGTCAGCCCGGCCGGCAGTGGCGTAATCCCGTGCAGCTGCTCGAGATCGTGCGCTCGGCCGTTGGCGAGACCATCGACTACACCCGCGTCAAGATCGCGCGGCTGCCCGACGTGTCCATCGCGGGCAGCGCGGTCGCCGACCTCGTGCACCTGCTCGCCGAACTCGTCGACAACGCCGCCCACTTCTCGCCGCCCCAGTCGCAGGTCGAGGTACGCGGCAACGTGGTCGGCAAGGGCGTCGCCATCGAGGTGATCGACCAGGGTATGGGCATGCCCGAGGAGGAGCTGGCGCGGATCAACGAGATCCTGCGCGACGCACCCGATTTCGGTGTCGCCATGCTGCCCGACGACTTCCGCCTCGGCCGCTTCGTGGTCGCCCAGCTGGCGGCCCGCAACGGTATTTCGGTGCGACTCACCGAATCCGACTACGGCGGCGTCCGGGCCATCGTGC
The DNA here is from genome assembly GCF_040680715.1 of Nocardia sp. NPDC051981. Taxonomy (NCBI): domain Bacteria; kingdom Bacillati; phylum Actinomycetota; class Actinomycetes; order Mycobacteriales; family Nocardiaceae; genus Nocardia; species Nocardia sp. NPDC051981. Next base: position 326,326 of record NZ_JBFAXK010000004.1, read on the forward strand.
TGGTGCCCAACAGCGTGGTCGTGCAGCCCTCGGGCCGCACCGGCGAGATCCCGGTCGTGCCGCGGCAGCTGGACGCCGCCGAGCCGTCCGCGGCCTCGCTGGCGGTGGCCGCGCTGCCCCAGCTGCCCGCGGCGCCGGCGGTCCCCGCGTCGACGATCTCGAGCTACGAGCTGCCCATCGTCGGCTACGAGGCCTATACGCCCCCGGCCGCACCGGAACCGCCCGTCGCGCCCAGCGCGCCGGCGGCCCCGGTCACGCCCCAGCGCGAGCCGTTCGGGCCGTCCACCGGCTCGCTGGTACCGCCGGTCATGTCCTTCGGAGCCGCAACGCCGTTCGACCCGCCGACCAACCCGCGGCAGAATCCGAATCCACCGGCCGAACCCATCCCGCCGGTGGAAAACGGTTTCCGGTCTCGCGAATTCGGGCGCTCCCATTACACTGGCTCCGACGCCCGGCCCGCGCTCCCGCGTAGGCGCCGGCAGGCAAGTCTCGCACCGGAATTGGCGCAGGAGCAGTCGGCCCCCGAGTCGGCGGTCCAGGCCACCCGCACGGCCGAGCAGGCCCGAGACCTTTTCTCCGCCATCGAAAACGGAACCAGGCAGGGCCGCCAGGCCGACCCCGGTTCGTTCGGGCCTGAGTCCCAGGCCTTCTTTGAAGGCACACAGTCGGAACGACAGGAAGGCGACGGTGACCACCTCAAACGCTGGTGATCTCAACTGGCTACTCGATGATCTGGTCGACCGGCTCGCAGGCGTCCGTCACGCGGTGGTGCACTCCACCGACGGGCTGCTGCTGGGCCGCTCCTCCGCCATGAGCCGCGAGGACGCGGAGCACTTCGGTGCCATGTCCTCCACCCTCTACGGCCTGGCGCGCAGCGCCGGAGGCAGATTCGATGGCGGCGGCGTCCGCCAGGCGGTCATCGAACTCGAGCGCGCGGTGCTGTTCGTGACCGCCGCCGGCAGCCATGCCTGCCTCGCGCTGCAGGCCACCGAACAGGCCAACCTCGGCATGGTCGCCTACGAGATGAACCTGACCGTGCAGCGCGTAGGCAACTACCTGTCCACCACCCCGCGCCACAATCTGGCCGGACAAGGCAATCCCCGACTGTCATGAGGCCGGGGCCGGGGGAACAGTGGTTCGATGACGCGGCCGGTCCGCTCGTGCGTCCCTACGCACGGACCGGTGGCCGAACCATGGGTGCGGGGCACGATCTGGACATGCTCACGGTGGTGGTGGTACCCAATGCCGCCCCACCGCTGCGTCGTGTCGAACCGGAGTACGCGGAAATCGTCCGGTTGTGCCGGCTGCCGCTGTCGGTGGCCGAGGTCTCGGCCGCCCTGCGGCTGCCGCTGGCGGTGACCAAAATCCTGGTGGGGGACCTGATTTCAGACAACATCCTCAACTTCCGGGCCCCGGCCTCCCCCGAGGCCGCGCCCGGTGACCTCAACATTCTGCGAGCGGTACTCGATGGCATTCGAAAACTCTGATACCGCCCAGCCCATGGCCGCCTCGGTGAAAATCCTCATCGCGGGCGGCTTCGGCGTGGGTAAGACAACGATGGTGGGGGCGATCAGTGAGATCACTCCGCTCCGCACCGAAGAACTCATTACCGAATTGTCCGCCGGCGTCGACGATCTGCGCGGCGTCGAGGGCAAGACCACCACCACGGTGGCGCTGGACTTCGGTCGTATCACCATCGACCAGAACCTGGTGCTCTACCTGTTCGGCACGCCCGGCCAGGACCGCTTCTGGTTCCTGTGGGACGAACTGGCCCGCGGTGCGCTGGGCGCGGTCGTACTGGCCGACACCCGCCGCCTGGAGGGCTCGTTCGCGGCGATCGACTTCTTCGAACGCCGCGGCGTCGCTTTCACGGTGGCCGTCAACTGTTTCGAGGGCGCGCCCCTGTACACTCCGGCCGAGGTCCGCGACGCGCTCGACCTGGACGAGCGTATCCCGGTGCTGCTGTGCGACGCCCGCGACCGCGGCTCGTGCAAGAACGTGCTGATGACGCTGGTCGAGTACCTCATCGACCGGGCTGCCACCGCCGGCGTGCGCTGACAGCTGACCCGAACGCGAGGCGAGCCCGCCCGGAGAAATCCGGGCGGGCTCGCCTCGTCTTCGCTTGTGCGGCAGGTCAGTTGGGCACGACGTCGGCGAAGTCGCCGATCCAGCGGTGCGGACCGCGCGGGCTGTTCGGTTCGCCCGGGCGGGTGACGCCGATGGCCTGCCAGCCGGCCGTCGTGGCGGCGTCGACCTCGTCGGGGTGGTCGGACAAGAACAGGATCTGGTCGGCGGGGACGCCGATGGCGCTCGCGATCTTCTCGTAGGAGGAGGCTTCGCGCTTCGGTCCCGCGGTGGACAGGTCGAAGTGCCCGCTGATCAGCGGGGACAGATCGCCGCCCCGAGCGAACGCGAACCAATCCTTCTGGTTGCGAACCGAACCCGAGGAGTAGATGTAGAGTTCCAGACCGGATTCGCGCCAGGCGCGCAGCACCGGCGGCACGTCGGGGAAGAACTCGCCGTGCAGGGACCCGTTGCGGAAGCCCTCGGCGCAGATGATGCCCTGGGCGGCCTTGAGCGGCTCGAACTTCACGTCGGTATCGAGCCACCCGATGAGGATCCGGGCCACCTCGGCGGCGTCGGCGCCGGGGCGGTTCGCCTGGGCGCGGGTGGCCTCTAGAATGGGATCCGCTGCGCCGCCGGTGTTCTCGGCCAGCCAGGCCGGGAGCCGGTCGCGGGTGTAGCCGTAGAGGTCCTCCCGTACCGAACTGGTCGGGCTGGTGGTTCCCTCGATATCGAGCACGACCGCCTTGATCATGCCGGGGCCAGCAGTTCGTCGAGGGTCGGGAAGCCGGACGAGATCTCGTCGCCGGTGAAATCGCCGATCCAGCCGTCCTCTTCCTCGAAGAAGCGCACGGCCACGAACTCCGGCCGGGTGCCCATGTCGAACCAGTGCAGGGTGCCCGCCGGCACCGAGACCAGATCGCCCGCGGTGCACACGGTCGCCAGCACCTCGTCGCCGAGGTGCAGATAGAAGCAGCCCGCGCCGGCCGCGAAGAAGCGGACCTCGTCCTCGGCGTGGCGGTGCTCGTCCAGGAACTTGGTGCGGGCGGCGACCGCCTTGGCGGGCCACTCCGGATCGCTGTCGTCTGGGTGGATGCGCGCCACGTCGATGAACTTGTAGCGGCCTTCGGCATTCAATTCGTCGATGCGGCTCTGGTATTCGGCCAGCAGCTGCTCGGTGGTGGTGGCGGCGCTGAAACCCTCCAGCAGCGGCCAGCGCTCGAAGGTGATGCCGCGCTTGGCCAGCTCGGCGGCGATCACCGCGTCATCGTCGGTGCGCAGCACCACATCACCGGCGTCCTTGTCGGACATGATCTGCAACAGGGTCATAGGAGGTTCCTTTCTCGGAACGCTGTATTCAGTTCATACATGGTCGCCCACCGGGATCTCGCGGTGTCCGGTCAAGGTGGTCAGCTGGCACATGGCCTCGAGGCACTCCGCGCGATCGCGCGCCTGCGCCAGGCTCGGACCCCAGGCGGTGATGCCGTGCCCGGCGATGAACAGCACAGGCGGGGCCTCCGGATGCTCGGTCAGGTACTTCTCGATATCCGCGCCGATCTGCGGGACATCGGCGTGGTTCGGGAACACGGGGATGTCGATGACATCCGGGCGGGCCGAACCGAGGCCCTTGATCAGCTCGTAGCCCGCGAAACGCGCTGTGGTGACGCCTGATCCGGCGGTCGTGATCGAGACGGCCGTGGCGTGCGGCGGGTGCACGTGCACCACCGCGTCGGCGCCGCGGGTGCGGTAGACGGCGGTGTGGATGGTGGTCTCCGCCGAGGGCCTGCGGCCGGAAGCGTCGACGGGCTTGGAGTCGACCACGGCGACGGTCACCATGTCGGAGGCGGTGAGCTCGCCCTTCGACAATCCGCTGGCGGTGACGAGGGCCGTATCGCCCTGGCGCACCGAGATATTGCCCGCGGTGCCCGGCATCCAGCCGCTGGCGTACAGGCCGCGCGCGATCTCCGCGATCTCCGCGCCCGCCGCAGACTTCGGGGCGGTGGCCGCCGAGGCGGAAGTCCGCGCGGCCGCCGGGTCCTCGAGCACCCCGAACTCGGTGACCACCGCGGTCACCAGCTCGGCCGGGGTGACGTCGAAGGCCGGGTTGAACGTCTTCGTGCCCTCGGGAGCCGTTGCGACGCCGCCGAATCCGGTCACCTCGGCCGCGGCACGCTGCTCCACCACGATGTCGGATCCCTTCGCGGTGGAGATGTCCCGCGTCGACTCGGGTGCGACCACGATGAACGGAATGCCGTGGTGCTGCGCCGCGATGGCCAGCATGTAGGTGCCGATCTTGTTGGCGACCGCCCCGTCGGCGGTGATCCGGTCCGCGCCCACGACCACGGCGTCCACCTGTTCGGTGGCCATGGCCCACGCGGCGGCGGAATCGATGGTGAGCCGGTGCGGGATACCGGCTTCGGCCATCTCCCACGCGGTCAGGCGCGCGCCCTGCAGCAGCGGGCGGGTCTCGTCCACGATCACCTCGGCGAGCGCGCCCCGCTGATGCAGCACCCGCAGTGCGCCGATGGCGGTACCCCAGGCGGTGGTGGCCAGGCGGCCGGTGTTGCAGTGGGTGAGCAAGCGGAGCGGGCGGTCCGCGCACAGGCGCTGGATCAGATCGGCGGCCGCGGTGGCGGCGGCCAGATTCACCCGCCCGTCCTCGGCCAGCATGTCGAGGGCTTCGTCGAGCATGGCCCGCAGTCCCTCGGGAAGCTTGGCCAGCGTGCGCTGCACACCCCAGGCCAGATTCACCGCGGTCGGCCGGGCATCCGCGATCCGCGCGGCCTCGGCCTCGACGCGCCCGGCGTCGACCACGCCGTCGGTGCTGGCGGCACGGGCCGCGATCACCACACCGAACGCGCCGCACACGCCGATCGCAGGGGCGCCACGCACGGCCAGAGTCTTGATCGCATCGATGACCTCGTCGACCGTCGTGATCCGAAGCTCCCGCACCTCGTGCGGCAGCGCCCGCTGGTCGATGGTGACGAGCGCACCGTCGGCCCACGCGATCGAACTCTGATCCATCTAGTTCTGTCCTCTTGACTGGAGAATTGCGGCGACGCCCACGGCCGTGGGCACACTCCACCGTATCGAACTCGGATCCGCGCCTGACCGGCAGGTTTCGGATCAGCGCAATCCGAATGGCCGGTATTCGTGCGGGATGCCCCGGGAACGGGTAGCGCGCCTCATGGCGATGTCACAGGACGGCCCACCGGAAGGGTGACCCGATCTACGGGGTCCTCACCGACGCAGCGCTCACCCGGTTCACCGGAGCTCGGGCCATGCTCGACCGAGACGACCAGAGCTAACCAAGAAGGCTGGGGAGAGCGGAAACCCCCTCCCCCGGCCCTTTCCATGCGTTCACAAGTGCGGATCGTGGACCAGCCGGAAGTCGTACCGCTGCGCTCCTCAGTGAACACGCCCCTGTCGATCACAAGCACACCGCCAAATTCGATGCGAACAGGGCTTTTACAGCACTCAGCCCCCGGGGTTCGGAGATGACCCAGGCGGTGCTCAGCGGAGGGTCGCGGTCATATGGTGGTTCCCACGACAACGCAGTCGCCGCTCTCGTCCCTCTCTTCCAACACGCGCAGCGGCGAGACCGCGTCGTGGTCGTCGCCGGGATGCTTGTCGTGCTTCCACCACCCGCCGGTCGGGCATTCCACCCAGTGGATGCGATTGGTGCAGGCGAGGCATCGAGAGAAGATGGGATGGCTGTCGGCGTCGCGCATTCGGGTCTCCTTCGAATGACCGTCCGGATGTCGGACGGGAACGGTTCCGACAGTTAGTTCGGTACGGAGTTGGGGTCGGTATTGGCGGGCTCGTGTGATCGCGTCGCCCGCGCCCTTCGCCTGCGCCTCGATCGAGTCGATCGAGTTCTCCAGGTTGGTCACTCCGTAGGTGTCGCCGCCGCGCAGCTTGATGCATACCCTTGTCGCCAGATCTGGGCCAAGCGGCTTCCACGCCGAAACTCGTTGCCACGGCATGCTGATGAGCAGGTCGACCGCCGCAGTCAAGATGGCAACACCACGTTGGATGCGATCCAGCCTTGGGGTGGTGGGTGCCGGCGGGGACCCAGCACCCATCCGGGTGGGTGCTCGGCTGTGTTACTGCGACCATCCATCCGTGGACAACAGTAGTGCGCTGCGATCCGGTCGTGCTGTCTCGTTGGACATTTGGATGGCGTCCATTTGACGGGAACCGAGACCTACCCGGACGTATCGGGCCGTATCGATCAGAGCGGTCCCCAGTGCCCGCTGCCAGCATTATCTTCCTGGCATGACACCACTTGAACCGCCCATAGTCGCCTCGCCGCAGCAGACAGGGATGATCCTCGACGTCGCCGCCGTCGGCATCCACGACCCCGCCGGCGCCGACACGCTCTACCTTCGGGCAACAAACGGCGCGCGGTATCAGCTACCCGAGCAGCTGCGAAACTGGGCGACCACCGTCATCGGTGGGAACCTGCACGCTGTTGCCGCCGGGCACCCGTCGGCGTTCCCCTGCCGGATCGAGTTCGGAATCCTCGACGGCCACATGTACGCCGAAATGCTGTAGCCGGGGTGTCTCAGCGGAGAAGTGGCCCTCATGGTCGGCCGCCGTGCATTCGATGGCGGGGCGTACCGGCGGCGACCAGCTAACTGGAGAGACACATCAACGGATGTCCATATCCGCACGGTCAACCTATCGGCTTGGAAGTGCATACGCCAAACGAGCTCGGGCCGAGTCCTTTTCGTCCATCTCGCGTTGCTACCGCCGGAAACGACGAAAGCCGGTCCAGGAATGGGGGAATTCGGACCGGCTTTCGTCGTACCAGCGCGTTGCGGAACGCGGCATTGATGACGGCGGCGAGGATACGCGACTGCCGCGCAGACCGTTCAGCGCCGGATCCCGCCAACCCGGATGTCCGTCCGGGCAGCCGACCGCATGAACCACGCGCAGGGATTTCACCATGTGCCCCAGTCGATCACGTGATCGGAGCGCCGGTGCGTCGTCGCGCGGCCTCCCATGCCTGGTGGGCGGCGTACTGCTCGCGATAGCGCAGGCCGTCGTGCAGTGTCCGGCACTCGGCGCAGCGGGGGACGGAGCTGTTCAGCTCGGTTTCGGTGAGCCTGCGACCGGCCGGTTTGCCGCAGTAGGGTTCGCCGGGGTCACCACACTATCGGCATACGCGTATGTGTCGGGGGCTCACGAGTTCGGTCCACTCGTCGATGCAGCCTTGTACGAGTGGTTGCTGATTGATTGCGAGGCTCCAAAATCTGCCCACGTGTCGGTAGCGCGACACGCCGACTGGCGACCTGGTCGGCACTGGTTCGACTGCGCCCGAGAACGGCCGGCAAGCGCTACAGTTAGACACAGCACTTGCACTCCGCAACGGTTCGAATCGGGCGATCCGACCCCAATCGGCCCGGGTAGTTGCGGGCGGTACGATCCAAAATCGCTCCGAGTTTCGGGTCGAAATCGCGGGCGAACCGGTGTAATCCGGGGCAAGCGCGGGCAGTACGGATTTCACCGAAATTGCAGGCCAAAGTGTGAATTCCGTCCGGTCGCCAGGAGTTTCCCGGAATGCGTGGGATACCATCGCGGTATGGCGAGACCGCGTCGTACCCGCAAGATCACCGTGACGATGCCCGAGGAGATCGCTGCCACCCTCGACGATTGGCGCAGCACCGGCCGCATCGCCTCGATTTCCGCGTTCGTCGCCGAATCCGTGAAGGCCCGGGTCGATCGGGCCGAATCGCTGGCCCGCCTGGAGAACGCGCTCGGCGGCCGCCCGCCGCTGGATCTGATCAATCGCGCCCGTGCCGTGCAGGGGTTGCCGCCCTTATCGGATAAGGAGGATCCCGGCGATCACGCCGGCGCGGCATGACCCCCGCCGCCCCGACGCTGGGTGGCGTCGTGTTCGACACCGCAGCGCTGACTGCCTGGGCACATCGCGTGGCATACGTGCAATCGGTGGTGTGGGCGACCGCGGACGCGGGCCACACCATCATCGTCCCGGCCACCGCACTCGCCGCGGCCCGCGCGCTGATTCCACCGGGCCGCCTGGACATCCTCTCGGTGCTGCTGGATCTGCCGAATACCGTCATCCAGCCCCTCGACCGCCCGGCCAGTGATCATCTGGGCGACACCCTCGCCGATCGCCCCGACGCCGACGCACTCATTCCGGCGGGTCACGCGACTCTCGAAGCGGTGAGCCGGGATTGGCCGTGCCTGACCGACCGCCCCGATATGCTGCGCAAGTTGGACCCGCGTGTCCAGACGGACAAGTTGCCCTGAGCATTCGAGTCCGGCTGTGGCCCAAGGGCTACCGGTCAGGCGCGTCCCAGCGCGAGGGTGACATTGTGGCCGCCGAAGCCGAAGGAGTTGCTCAGCGCGTACCGGAGCTCCTGATGGCGCGGCTTGTCGGCCACCACATCCAGCTCGGTATCCGGGTCCGGGGTCTCGAAATTCAGTGTGGGCGGGACGATCTGCTCGTTGAGCGTGCGCAGGGTGAGCATGGCTTCGAGGGCGCCGACCGCGCCGATGGAGTGGCCCAGGGCCGACTTGGGCGCGTACACCGAGGCATGCGGCGCGACCGTCATGATCGCCTTCGCCTCGGAGGCGTCACCGACCTGGGTGCCGGTGGCGTGGGCATTGACGTGGTCGATGTCCACGCCGGTCAGACCGGCCGTGGCGAGGGCCTTGCGCATGGCGCGGGCCGCGCCGTCACCGTCGGGCGCGGTGCCGGTGATGTGGTAGCCGTCGGAGGTGATGCCCGCGCCGAGGACCCGGCCGAGCATCCGCGCACCCCGCGCCCGCGCATGCGCTTCCGACTCCAGCACCAGCAATGCGCCCGCCTCGCCGAACACGAACCCGTCCCGGTCCCTGTCGAAAGGCCGTGAGGCGCGCTCGGGTTCGTCATTGCGGGTGCTCATGGCCCGCATCATGGCGAAACTGGCGATCGGCACCGCGTCGATGTGCCCCTCGACGCCGCCCGCCACCACCACGTCGGCCTCACCGGTGGCGATCAGCCGCCAGCCGTGCGCGATGGCCTCCGCGCCCGAGGCGCAGGCCGAAACCGGCGCGTACACACCGCCTTTCGCGCCGATCTCCAATCCGACGGTGGCCGCCGAACCGTTGGGCATGACCATGGGCACCGTCATGGGCGGCACCTTCCGGTAGCCCCCGGCCTTCATCAGGTCTACGGCATTGACCAGTGCCTCGCCCCCGCCGAGCCCGGTGCCCACGGCGACCGCCAGCCGCTCCGCCTCGACGGCGGGCGTCCCCGCCGCCCGCCAGACCTGCCGGCTCAGTACCAGTGCCAGCTGCTGCACGAACGACATCCGCCGCTGCTCGATCCGGGTCAACTGCTCCCCCGGCTGCTCGACGAGTCGCCCGCCGATGCGCACCGGCAGGTCGTTGTCGGTGACGAAATCGTCTGTGAGCGTGCCGATCCCGCTGTCCCCCGCCAGCAGTCGCGACCAGGTGGTGTCGAGATCGGCCCCCAGGCAGGTGGTTGCCGCCATTGCCGTCACCACGACGCCCCGGCGAGTTTCTGTACCAGTCGTTACACTCATGCTGACATAAATACCTGTACCACCCGCTACAGTCAACCCGTGCCCCGCCCACTCGACCACGCCCGCCGCGCCCAGCTTCTCGAAGGCGTCATCGCCTATATCGCCGAGTACGGCCTCGCCGAACTCTCCCTGCGCCCGCTGGCGGAATATCTGGGCACCAGCTCCCGCATGCTGATCCACTACTTCGGAACGAAAGAGGCAATGCTGGTCGCCGCCTTGGAAACCCAGCGCCCCGATATCGCCGCGCTATTCTCGGGCATCGACTCCGCGGAGGTCCTCCGTGAGCGACTGTCGGCGTCCTTCGCGATCAACACCGCAGGTCAGTTCGCGAACAGCCTCCCGGTACTGCTTCAGGTTCTCGGAGCGGCCACTGTCCCCAACAGCCCGTTCAAGTCCTACGCGACCGACGCCATCCTGGTGCTCATCACCGCAATGACCCAGTCCCTCAACCGAATCGACCCCACCATCCCCGACCCCGAGGCCTCCGCCACCCTGCTCATCTCGGGTATGCGCGGCCTGATCCAGGACTGGTGGGTCACGGGCGACACCACCCGGGTCCACCGCGCCGTGAACCTCCTCATAGCCCAAGCCATCCCCACACCCGCATGAACGGCGAACATGCCTTGCCGCAGCCACCGGAAAGGTTACTGCGCCAAGGCATGCCGGCGGATCAGGCGGGCGTGAGGGCGGGGCGATTGCGCAGGATTGCGCCACCGGCCAGCACCGACAGCGCCAGCAGGGTCAGCGCGAAGGTCGTCGCGCCGGTCGAGAGGCCGACGACGTCGCTCAGATACCCGGCGCTGACGGGCAGCAGACCGGCGGGGATGTAGCCGCCGATATTGAACGCCGCGTTGGCCTCTGCCAATCGAGCGGCCGGGACGGCGTGGTTGAGCAGCGACAGCCCACCCAGCTGGCCCAAGCCCTGGCCCGCCCCGGCGAGCAGCGCCGAGGCGATCAGGGAGGTCGGTGACTGGGTGTGGACGGCGATCACGAGGGTGAGCATCGCGAGGGTGGTCGCGGCGGCGGAGATCGCCATGGTCGCCGGGCGCGGCAGGGATCGGGCGGCGAACTGGACGGCGGTGGCGGTGAAGAACATCGCGAAGGCCATGGCGCCGGCGACGATTCGGCTCGTCGTGCCGAGCAGGCCGGACAGCAGGGCCGGGCCCAGGGACAGCACGAAGGAGGTGGCCGTGATTCCGGGCGCGAACACCGCGATGCCGAGGAAGAGCTGGCGGCGGTTCGCGTGGGGCACCCGGGGTACCCGGATCCATGAACCCGCACCCCGGTGCACCGGACGGCCGACGGGCATCCGCAGCACCGTGACGAAAGCGGTTGCCAGCAGCGCGATCTCGACCAGGAAGACGGTGACGGTCGGGGCCGGAGCGGTTTCGGACAGGACGCCGGACAGCAGCGGGCCGACGCCCGCGCCCAGCACCATCGCCGTCGAGGCGAAGAGCGCGCCCAGATGCTTGCGCCCAGGTCCGGCGACATCGGTCACGGCGGCCATGCCCGCCGACACCGCAGCGCCCACCGCGGCGCCGGTCAGCAGGCGAGCGATCATCAGCGCGATCACACTCGGCGCGGTGGCGAAGATCAGACACGCGGCCGCCGCGAGGATCAGCGCCGGGATCAGCACGGCCTTGCGGCCGAGCCGGTCCGAGGCGATGCCGGACACCAGCAGCGATCCGAGCAAACCGACGATGTAGAAGGCGAAGACCACGGTCATCGTGCCCTTGGAGAACCCGAAGTCGCGCTGCCACAGCACATACAGCGGCGTCGCCGCGTTCGAGAGCACGAAGACCGCGGTCACTGGCCACGCCGCAAGCCAAATCCACCACGTCGGGGCGACGCGAGATGCGATTCCGAGATCGATCGGCTCCGCGGTCTGTGCCGGACGAGATTGTGTCGCAACCACTTCCACTACCTCCACTCAAAGTTCGAATAGACTCGAACTAGTACGAACGGAGTCGAACATAGCATGCTGTACGATGAAAGTCGTACAGGTGCCGACAGTGAGGAGTTCAACGATGCCGGCCAAGCAGCGCCCCGCGCCGAAGTTCACGCTCCCCGCGGAACCGACCGTGGTGCCGGATCCGTTGCCGGAACCCGGACTCGACGAACTGCGACTCGAGACCGTCATGGGCGCGCTGAGCGACCCGCTGCGGCTGCACATCGTCCAGAAGCTGCTGCTCGAATCCGAGGCCTACGACCATTCCTGCGGCTGGTTCGGCATCGACCGCCCGAAATCGTCGCTGACGCACCACTTCAAGGCGCTGCGCGAAGCCGGTGTCACCCGCCAGCGTCAGTACGGCCTCGAACGCCGCAGCCAGGTCCGCATCGACGACATCGAAGCCCGCTTCCCCGGCCTGCTCGAGCTCGTCGCCGCCTGGGAGCCCGCGGACTGACGCCCGCTAGGCTGCGCCCCATGCGGACGGAGCGGGAACAGCGGCTGATCGACACGGTGGCCTGGGTGCGGATCGAGGACGGTCGCATCCTGTGCGCGCGGCCGCGCGGCAAGGACGTCTTCTATATCCCCGGCGGCAAACGCGAGGGCGCCGAAACCGATCTGCAAACCCTCATCCGCGAGATCCGCGAGGAGCTCACGGTCGAACTCGTGCCGGACACCGTCGCTCACGTCGGCACCTACGAGGCCCTGATTCCCGATGCCGTCGTGCGCATGGCCTGCTATACCGCCGAGTACACCGGCGCCCTCGCGGCCAGCAGCGAGATCGACGAGATCGCCTGGTTCACCTACGCCGATCGGCCGCACGTCCCGCCCGTGGACCAGCTCCTTTTCGACGATCTGCACGCCGACGGCCTACTCGCACACGGCTGACCGCTCCCGGCAACTAGAACATGTTGTTGACAGTGACCTACGGGTAGGCATCGAGAGACTGGTCCGAATGTAGAACATGTTCTAGTGTGGTGAGCACAACATTTCCAGTGCCGGAAAGTTCAGAGGAGCCCACCACACCATGCGTACCGAGATCTGTGATCGCCTCGGCATCGACGTACCCATCTTCGCCTTCACCCACTGCCGGGACGTGGCCGCCGCGGTCAGCAATGCGGGCGGACTTGGTGTGCTCGGCGCGGTCGGGTTCACCGCCGAACAGCTCGAGGTCGAGCTGCAGTGGCTCGACGAGCACGTGCAGGGCGTCTACGGCGTGGACCTGGTCATCCCCTCCAAGTACGAGGGCAAGGGTGTCGAGGGCCTGAGCCCCGAGGAGCTGGAAGCCCAACTGGCCAAGCTGGTTCCGCAGGAGCACCGCGACTTCGCCGAGAAGATCCTCAACGACCACGGCGTGCCGCACCTGCCGCCGGAGGAGCACCACAACCAGCTGCTGGGCTGGACCGCCACCACGGTCGCCCCGCAGATCGAGGTGATCCTGACGCACCCCAAGGCGAAACTGGTCGCCAACGCGCTGGGCACCCCGCCCGACGACGTGATCAAGCAGATCCAGGACTCCGGCCGCCTCATCGGCGCGCTGTGCGGTTCGGTCAAGCACGCGCTCAACCACAAGAACGCCGGGCTGGACTTCGTGGTCATGCAGGGCACCGAGGGCGGCGGTCACTGCGGTGAGATCGCCTCCATGGTGCTGTGGCCGCAGGTCATCGACGCCATCGGCGACATGCCGGCGCTCGCGGCCGGTGGTATCGGCAATGGCCGCCAGGTCGCGGCCGCCCTCGCCATGGGTGCGGCGGGCGCGTGGACCGGCTCGCTGTGGCTGACCGTGGAGGAGGCCAATGTGCCGCCCGCCCAGATGCAGACCTACATCGACGCCACCAGCTCCGATACCGTCCGCTCGCGCTCGTGGACCGGCAAGCCGTGCCGCATGCTCAAGAACGACTGGACCGAGGCCTGGGAGCAGCCGGAAAACCCGAAGCCGCTGGGCATGCCGCTGCAGATGATGGTCGCCCTCGACGGCGTCAAGCGCGGTCACCGGTACCCGGAGCAGGCCAAGGACGTGAACTTCAACCCGGTCGGCCAGGTCGTCGGCATGATGAACAAGATGGAGCGCTCCGCCGACGTGGTGCAGCGTCTCATCACCGAGTACCTGGAGTCCTGCGAGCGACTGAACAAGCTCAACAACGCCTGATTCTCAGGACATCGACACCGCCTGATGCTCAGGCGATTCGGCGCGTCGGGTAGGGGCTGCCCGGCGCGCCGACGCATTTCCGGCGGACGCGGCACCAGGTCGCGGGCTGGCCGGGCCGGACCATCGGCCGGCGCTAGGGTTGTCCCCATGGGGAAGGTCGAGCGGGTGCTGCGGGCCGCGTACTACGCGCTGCTCTCGGTGCCGGTTGCCTTCGCGCCCACGGGGGTTCGGGCCCGGGTGGTGCGGCGAGTGTTCCGGGCGCCGTTCGAGCTGCGGGAACCGGGACCGTGGCGCACCGCCGGGCACACGGTGCTGGCGGTCGCGATTGGACTGGTCGCCTGGTTCGCCGCGTTCCTGATGGTGCTCGCCGCGGTGCGCGGCATCTTCTATCCCCTGGTGGCAGCGCACGATTTCGAACATTCCTGGGGCGGTCCGACATTGGCCGGGGCGTGGGCGGTGCATTTCGCCGGGGGCGCGCTGCCGCTCCCCCTGTGGGTTCTGCTCATCGCCGGGTTCGGAATGCTCGAACAGCGTCTCGCCCAGCGGTTGCTGGGCCGCAGCGGGCCGTGGTGGCCGGTACCGGTGGCCATCGCGTTGTGCGCGGGTGGCGCGATGTTCTTCATAGCCTGGTGGCATCAGATCTAGCGCGACACGGTCGACGCGCCGGAAACCGAGTGGAAATCACTGCACCGTCATTGTTTTCGATCTCGGGGCGACTCAGTACGGAATCGCGGCGGGTGTGCCGCGAGTCCGGTTCCGGACGCCGATTCTCGGGGCGCGATGTGACACCCGTCTCCGAAACCCTCGTGCGGCTTGCCGTTTCGGGTCGCTGATTGCCAAGGTTTGCGGGATATGTTGCACACGAAGCCGTCACGCCTGTCGAAGCACCTGTCCCCGGCCGCCGCGGGCGGTGATGCGCGGTGACATGGTCGAAGATCCGTTCCTCCCCCACCCTGCGCCGCGTCTTGAAAGCGGCGGTGTCGCTGCTGTTCGTGATCGTGCTGGCCATCGTGGCCGCCGTCCTCGAAAAGCATGTCGGCACCGATAAATCGGACGCGAGCGGCCCGCCGATTCCGGATCGCGGCGCTCAACCGGCGGGATCGGCCAAGGAGATCAGCAGTCTGCTGGGTAAACTGAAGGTGGCCGACGAACTGCCGATGACCGGTTACTCCCGCGACCGATTCCCGCACTGGGACACCGACAAACCCGAACACGGATTCGGTGACGCCTTCGCGCAATACAGTCGCTGCACCACCCGTGACGTGGTGCTACTACGCGACGCGACCGGGCCGGTGAAGCTGGATCCGAGCAGCTGCAAACTGAGCGTCGGCACCAATGGCGGCTGGCGCGACCAGTACGGGGTCATGGACAAGAAGACCAATGCCCTCAAGCCCTACAAGTGGACCACCGATTCGTCGGCCCTGGACATCGACCACATCGTGGCGCTGGCCGAGGCGTGGCGTTCAGGCGCTGCGAACCTCGACGACGACACCCGTCGCCATATCGCCAATGACGCGCTGAACCTGGTGATTTCCGATCCCACCGCCAACCGCTCCAAGGGCGACCAGGATCCGTCCAGCTATCTGCCGCCCGGGACTTTCCGGTGCGCCTATATCGGGCACTACATCCAGGTGAAAGTAAAGTACGGATTGAACGTCGATGCCAAGGAGCAGACCGCACTGCAGGCCGCGGTGAAGGACTGTGTCAGCAAGGGAGAGTTCACATAGTCGCCGTCGTCGAAATCCGCAGCGAGGCAGCCGTCATGACCCGGGAAGAGGGAACGGTCTCCGGGGATCTCGATGTGACGCTGGATCATTCGGGCCACGGGCTGGTGCGTTATCGCGGCACCGCCACCTGGTACACCATCGGCAATCTGGAGGACGAGGAACCACGCAGCTGGACCAGCGTGCAGGATCTGGCCACCGCCATCGAGAACGAGAGCGGTGGCCGCGACGCCGCCGGCAATGTGCTGCCGTTCGAGGCGTGAGCGCTAGTCGCGCACGGCTTTCAGAGCCTCGGCCCGCGTCTTGACCGCGTCGGTCATGCCCTCGAACCCGGTGGTCAGCGCGCCGCCCAGCAGCCCGGCTACCACCGGGGCCAGCGGCCCGTTGAGCTGGAAGTGCGAGAAGTAGCGGGTGCGGCCGTCCTCGAGCGGGGTCAGGGTGTGCGAGCGCTCGCTGCTGAGCAGGCCCAGCGGCGCGGGCTTCATGTTGTAGCTGAACTCCTTGCCCGGTGTGTGGGAACGGATGAACTCGCGCTGCTGCTTGGGCTTCGGCCCGACCAGCCGCACCTTCATATCGATCGGCGACCCCGGTTCGAGGGTGGTCTTGCACTCCAGGCAGAAGGGATTCCATTCCCCGTACTTGTCCACGTCGGTGAGCACCTGCCAGACCAGCTCGGCGGGCGCGTCGATCTCCACGCTTTTGTCGATGACGAAGGCCATAGGGGAACAATACTGAAACCAGTTCTAGACAGCGGGGCGGGCCGTCACTCTGCGGCGGGACAGTACCGTCGAACCATGACCCTCGCCGACCGCTACCCCCTCCTCCACACCCCTGCCCGGTGGGAATGGGGCGGCCTCGACGTCCAGTTCTCCACCGACCTCCCACCGGACCGCCTCGTCACCAACATCCACGTCGTCTGCTTCCTCGGCGACCACATAGTCCTTTGCCGCGACGACCGGAACCGCTGGATCCTCCCCGGCGGCACCCGCGAGGCCGGAGAATCCATCGAGTCCTGCGTAATCCGCGAACTCGCCGAGGAGGCCGGCGCCGAACTGTCCGGCCCCCTCCACCACCTCGGCGCGCACTACGCCACCACCGACCGCCCCACCCCCTACCGCCCCTGGCAACCCCACCCCCACAAAGCCTGGCTCTGGTGCACCGCCGACGTCACCCTCACCGGCCACCCCACCAACCCCGATGACGCAGAACAAATCCTGGAAGTCCGCGCCTTCCCCCTCGCCGAGGCCATCCACCTGGCAGCCACCGACGGCTCCCACGTCCCCGAACTACTCGAACTCGCCACCGAACTTCACCCACGCCGACCCCCGAGAACCGCAGCGCCCGTTAACCATCCAATCGACTGAATGGAACGACTGCCGAATAAGGGCTCTCCAGCAGCAACGCGTCTTCATGGGTCTCGGCGAGCCGATACGTCCGCGAAGCCCAATCGAGCCGGTACTCCTGGATCATCTTCACGTAAAGGCTCGAGTCCAGATAGACGATCAGGTAGACGGGAATCCCCTCGTACGCATATTCGGCAAGCTTGTCGACCGTATCCGTGTATCCGGAACCGGGCGATACGACTTCGACGACCAGCAAGGCATCGGCGGTAGTGAGTTTGGTGCCACGTTCGACACAGCGGTAGACCGTCACATCGGGGCGACGGAACGAGAAGGTGCCGTCGCGCCGCTTCCTCCGGGTGAAGTGGACGTCTACGTCGGTCGACACCCGCATGCATGGGTCGTCGGGCTTCGCCGCTTCGAGATGATTGGCGAGCCGCCGAGCGACATCGCTGTGCTCCGCGCTGCCGCTCTGGCAGCGGATGATGTTCCCGTCGATGACTTCGATCAGCTTGCGCAGGGCATCCGGGAGCTCGTCGTACTGCTCCTCGGTGAGCTCCAGCGCCCCGGGGTCGTCGGCCCACACAGGCAGTTCGGTCACTGGCAACCTCACTCGAAACGGGATGTCAGGGCAAGGTCATCGTACGCGTCGGGTGCCGGAACCCTGGGGATGCTCGGATGCCATGCCCGCTGATGACTGTCGGGGCAGTTGTGACGGCTATGGGCACAGGGCGTCGCTGAGTAGGCCGGTGATGTCCGGGTCGGTGTCCGGTGAGTCGTTCATCGCGATGGTTACCGCGCGGCTGTCTCGGGTGGCGCCGGAAATGGTGAGGTAGCCGGCGATCTCGCCGACGTGGCCGAAGTATTGTGCGCCGCAGGGCAGTTGGATCGCGCCGATGCCGAGGCCGTAGTCGAGGGTGCTGTCCGGGGAACGGGGTGGGGTTGTCAGCATGTCGTGCAGCTGGCCGTCGGCGACGATCTTTCCGGCGAGCAGGGCCATGAAGAAGTGGTTCAGGTCGTTGCCGGTGGAGATCAGTCCGCCTGCCGACCATGCCACCGATGGCTCGGAGCGGGTGACGTTGGTCGGGACGCCGCCGACGAGGGTGTAGCCCTGCGGGTGCGGGCCGCGGAAGCCGGTCTCGCCCGGACCGGGCAGGTAGGTGTCGGCGAGCTGATTCGGTGTGGCGATGCGGCCGGTAAGTTCCTCGGAATATGTTCTGCCCGTTACCTTTTCGACCAGCATGCCCGCGATGATGAAATTGGTATTGGTGTACTTGAACCGCTCCCCCGGCGCGAACTGCGCGGGCCGGCGCAGCGCGATCGCGATCTCCTCGGCGGGAGTGAAGGTGCGGCCCCCGGCCGCGGCGCGCACCTCGTCGAGTTCGGGGTCATCGGAGAGTTCCGGCAGTCCGCTGCGGTGCTGGAGGATCTGGCGCACCGTGATCACGCGCCCGTCCACGCCATTGCCCCTGAGGAGCCCGGGCAGATAGGTGTCGACGGGTTCGTCGAGCCGCACCTTCCCCTCCGACACCAATTGCATGATGAGTGCCGCCGCAAAGGTTTTGGAGATGCTGCCGACCCGCACCTGCTGCGGCGGGGCCATCGGAATCGGTGCCCGGGTGGTGCGGTCCCCGACCCCGGCGGTGAGGGTGATGGTCTGCCCGTTCTCCGTGAGGGTCGCGATCACCCCGGTGGTCCCGGCCCGCACCAGCCCGTCGATGTCGTCGCGAATCCGCTCGACTCGCTTGGGCGACACCGCCATCGGGGTGGTGGAGACCGGCTGCGGCACCGAGGTGGTCATACTCCCGCATCCCGCGGCCCCCACCAGCGCCAGCACTGTCACCGTCAGCCCGATTCGCATATCTCGACGGTAGGGACGGCCGCGGACCGCGACATCCGGACAACCCCTGAGTCGGTCCCTGAGAATCTACCCGGATACCCGTGTGGCCTTCGGCATTCGCGCTGCCAGGCCCAGCACGCCCGCGGCCACCGAAGCGCCGGCGATCACGTACCAACCGTGCTGGAAGGCGTCGAGGGTCGCCTGCGCGCCGCCGGGCGTACCCAGCACCGCCACCAGAACGGCCACACCAACGGCCATTCCGAGTTGTCGCGCCATGCTCAGCACCGCCGACCCGGTCGCGAACTGCTGCGGCGGCAGCCCCGCGGTCCCCGCCGCCACACTGGTCGGCATGGTCAGGCCGACGCCCAGACCGGTCACCAGCATGCCGCCGAGCAGCCCGGCCGGATAGTCCGGCCGCAGCGTGATCGCCTGCGCCCACCAGACGATTCCGGCAGCGAACGCCACTCCGCCGAGCGCGAGCACCGGCCCGACACCGATCCGGGCGATCAGCCGGCCGGCCGACACCGCCACCAGCGGCACGATCAGCGGCCCGGGCGCGATGCCCAGCCCGGTCTGCAAGGCCGACCACCCCCACACGTTCTGCATCCACAGCACCGCCGATAGCAGCATCCCCGCGAACGCGATATTGAACAGCAGCGAATTGCCGAGCATGAGCGCGAAATTCGGCACGCGCAGCAGTCCCGGATCGACGACGGGACTGTGATGGCGACGCGACGAGACCGCGAACACCACCGCGAACACAGCGGTCGCCGCGAACGCACCGATCACACCGGGCGATCCCCACCCCCAGTCCTCGCCCTTGACGACGGCCAGAATCAGCGACGCCACCGACCCGATCAACATGAGCGCGCCGACCCCGTCCGGCATCGATCCGCCCGTGCCGTTCGGTCGTGGCAACAGCCGCGCCCCCAGCACCAGCGCGATGATCCCCAACGGCACGTTCACCAGAAACACCCAGCGCCAATGCAGTTCGACCAGCAGTCCGCCGATCACCGGCCCCAACGCCGCGCCCAGACCGCCGAACGCCACCCACAGCCGCACCGCCGTCGCCCGTCGCTCGGCCGGTGTCCCGGCCAGCAGCAGGCCCAGTGAGGACGGTGTCAGCAACGCCGCGCCCGCCGCCTGCAGGACCCGGAAGGCCACCAGCGCACCGGTATTCCACGCCACCGCGCACAGCGCCGACCCCAGCACGAACACGCCCAGCCCGGTCAGGAACGCGGTCTTGTTCCCGTTCCGGTCACCCAGCCGCCCGGCGGGAACCAGCAGCGCCGCGAACACGATCGAATACGCGTTGAGCACCCACGACAGTCCCGCGATCCGGGCTCCCGAGAAATCCTCCGCGATCCGCGGCAGCGCCACATTGACGATGAACAGGTCCAGGCTGGACAGCAGCACCGCCACCGCGACGATCCCGAGCACCACCCGCGGATCGACGACCCGACGTTCCTCCTGCGCGACAACGGTGCTCATCGTTCTCCCCCATGCGTCCGGCCGTCGGCCCGAGTGAGTTTTTTCATGAGACGGACCATAGGCGAGTGAGTCTCTTCAAGCAACCAACTATGCTGGAGTCATGCGGCGAACCAGCTTCGAGGACATGAACTGCTCCATCGCCCAGTGCCTGGAGGTGGTGGGTGAATGGTGGACCCTGCTCATCGTCCGTGACGCCCTCTTCGGCATCACCCGCTTCGACGACTTCCGCTCCCGCCTCGGCATCGCCCGCAATGTCCTCACCCAGCGCCTGGAACACCTCGTCGCCCAAGGCATCCTGGACAAGACCCCCTACCAGGACAACCCGGTCCGATACGACTACCTGCTCACCGACAAGGGCCGCTCCCTCTGGACGATCGTGGCCGCCATGCGCCAATGGGGCGACGAATGGGCCGCCCCCGACGGCCCCCCGATCGAATCCGTCCACAAATCCTGCGGCCAAGTCATGACCGTCCAGCCCGTCTGCTCGGAATGCGGCGATCACCTGACCGTCAAGGACCTACGCCCCCAACTGGGCCCAGGCGCTCACGATCCGTCCCTCCTGCCCGGCAGCAACTGACGAACAAAACCATTCGACAGCAGCCAGATCGCGTCGCCGACCGGATGTGCCGGTCACTCTCACCGGCCGGAATGAGCAGCGGCGTAGGAGGTTTCATCCTACTGGGCGACCGGACGCCGCCTACCGGCTCGGCCACCGACGGCCGATTCGGTGATCCGAAAGAACCCGTTGTCCAGGTAGGCGGCTGCTGACTGGCGTCCCGAGTTTCCCGGTCGGTGTCAGTGTGCGGAATCCTCAGCGGGAGTGTCCGTACCGGTCGGCATGGGGGTGGCGGCTACCAGCAGTGCGGCGAGCACAATGGGAGCTGCTGCCTGGTATCCGATCCATACCTCACCGGCCGCGCTGTGGCCCTGCCATGCCAGCAGCAGGCCGGCAAGCGTCGCCAACACCCAGCCACTGTCGTAAGCAACCATGAGCCGCGTATACGTGCGCACCGAACGGCTACGCACGTAACCGATCTCGATCCCACCACCGATCAGCAGCGCCACGCCGCAGACAACCATCAGCCAGGCGTCTACGCCGAGCTGATGACCGAGCGGCTCGGCGCCGATTGTGTAGGCGACAGCGAGCAGCACCTTGACAGAGCCGTCGGCGATGATCCCCACCGTCCGGCGCGTAGCTGTCGTTGTCATGGCCTGGGTCTGAGGCATGGGTCCTCCGGATGCCGGTGTGGGCTACAACTACTTCCGTAATCAGATTACGGTAATAATCTCCCTATGAGGATGACTAGAGCAGTGGCGAAGGAACGCAACCGGCGCGCCCTGCTGGACGCCGCGTTTCAGGTCGTTTCCCGAAATGGATACAGCGCCAGGCTCGATGAGATCGCTGAGCTGGCCGAGGTGACCACCGGTGCCATCTACTCGCTGTTCGGCAGCAAGAACGGCCTGGTGGTCGCCCTGGTCACTGACTACCTGCGACCGCACTACGAAGAGATCGAACAGGCGGTTCCCACGGGACTGGATCTGCTGGAAGCAGTCGATGCCTTTGCCCGGTACTACCGGCGTAGCTGCGATGGCCCCGATGCGCTGGCCGGCCTTTCGCTCCAGATCACCCTGCTGGACATGGCCATACACGACCCGGACTTGCGGACCCAGCTCGCCGCGTCCATCCGGACACAAGAGAACCATCTGATCGAACTGTTCGCCGGAAGGTCGCACAACGGGATCGTCGTGACGGTGCACCAGGCGCAACGCCTGGTCATAGCTCTCAGGGCGCTGTTCGTCGGCCTGAGCCAGGGCGTCATTCTCGGCCTCGCCGACGGCGCCGACGAGCAGTACTTCGCCGACGCCGCCCGTGCCCTGGCATCCGGCGTGGCACCCATCGCTTGAAGCCCGATGACCGCGCCGATACCGGTGGACGGGTGCGGTCGGCTCGATCCGGCATTTGCCCGGGATTCGGGTGTGAGGCGCCCTCGGTGAGGGGTGTCGGGGCCTGCTGGAAGAGATCGGCCCACCTCTCCATGTTTGTCTGGGCCGGACTCGCCGACACGGGCGGTGACCGCGACGGCAATCAGGTCGGCGTGCGCTCGATCAATGCGGTGAGCGCGGCACGCAGGTCGGGGCGGGCCGTATCGGAATACAGTTCGGTGAGCGCGATCTCGGCCACCATGGCGATGACCAGGAGCGCCACCGCGGGCGGGTCCGCCCAGCCCAGCTGTTCGATATCGGGCACGATCGCCGCGGCGACCAGCTGATTGCGGGCGGTCACCTCGTCGAGCAGATCTGCCTCGGTGCGAGACTGGGCGAGAAAGGCTTTGGTGCCCCGGGTGGCCAGGCAGGCGTCGAGGTAGGCGGCGAGGCCGGCGCGCAGTCGCTCGCGGCCGGGCGCGAGGTCGCCGACGGCGGCGAGGACGAGACCGGTCAGCTCGTCGTGATACCGGCGGTGCAGCGCGACCACATAGCTGCGCCGATCCGGAAAGTGATGGTAGAAGGTGCCTTTCGCCATGCCGGCGGCCTGGACCACGGCATTGACCGACAGTCCGGCCAGGCCTGTGCGCGCGGCGACCTCCGCCCCGGCGTCGAGCAGGGCGTTGCGGCCCGGTTCCGCGGGTCGGGGCATGGCCGGAGTCCTTTCTTGCGCTGTGTGTTCCCCTCGAGGGTACACAGCGGCTAACCTATGACCGACCGGTCGGTCATACGCGGCGCGTAGGGGGCATCGCGAGGCCGACCGGCACGAATCCCCGGGAGTACCCATGCGATCGGCCACCTGCTGCCTCACCACCGCCCTCGTGTTCGCCGCCGCGCTCGCCGTACGCCCGGCCGCGGCGCACGAGCCGGATCCTTCCTACAGCTACTTCGGCGGACTGGCGGCCGAGCTCACCGCGCCCGGGCAGGTGCCGCCCGGCGCGAACGACTGGTCCTGCAAACCTGCTGCCGCGCACTCGAATCCGGTGGTGCTGCTGCACGGGCTGTCCAATGACACCGTTACCTGGAACACCTTGTCCGCGGTCCTCACGAACGCCGGCTACTGCGTGTTCACCACGACCTACGGCACCGGCGCGCTCGGCCCGGTCATGGGCGCCATCACGCCGGTCGAGACCAGCGCCCAGCAGATCTCCGACTTCATCGACCGGGTGCGCGCCGAAACCGGCTCGGACAAGGTCGATCTCGTCGGCCACTCGATGGGCGGCGCGGTGCCGTTCTACGCCCTGAACCACCTCGGCGCCATCCCGAAGATCGACCACTACGTGGCGCTGGCCGCGCCGCTGCACGGCTCCACGGTCAGCGGCCTCGCGAACCTGCAGCCGCTGCTCGAATCCACCGCGCCCGGAGCGGAACTGGCCGCACAGTGCGGGCCGTGCCAGCTCTCGCCCGGCTCGAAGGTCGCCATCGACCTGAACGCGGACCCGGCCCTGGCACCGGACATCCGGTTCACCACCGTGGTCTCCCGCTACGACGAGATCGCCACCCCCTGGACCACCGGCCTGCTGGACGGACCCAATGTCGACGACGTGGTGCTGCAGGACCTCTGCCCGACCGACTACACCGAGCACTACGAGCTGCCCGCGGATCCGGTCACCGTGCGCGTGGTCCTCAATGCCCTCGACCCCGCGCACGCCACACCCGTCTCCTGCACGGTCGTCCTGCCCTTCACAGGACCGCTGGGTCGATAGCAATCCAACATTCGAGTGCGGTGGATCGACAATGTCGGTCGCCTGCGGGATCCGGCTGTGTTGGACCGCAAAGAACCGATGTCGCTGCTGCCGGCGACCCGAGACCTGCGCTCGCCTGATCATCGCCCTGGCAGGACCGCCGGCATCCGTGCTGCACCGCGAACCGGGTGACCGTGTCGGATTGGACTCGGTTCCGAATGCGGCTGGGCCGCAGGGACGTTCACTGGCGGGGCGTTGTCACGACGCGACGCGCATTGTCGACTCGCCGACCGGTTTGCTGACAGCTTGCAGTGGTCTGTACGGTGGCGTTCGCCGTCGCGGAATCCGGTGGCACTGTCGAGTGTCCGCGATGGTTTGGGCCTGCTCGACGATCTTCCCCGTCAGCCCTGGCCGACTTGGGGTGCGTGGCGAGGTGACCAGTTCCGATTGAGGAGAGAAGGGTTCCAGTGATGCCGAACAGGACGGTGGCGCACTTGGTATCGGACATTGTGGCCCGGTACGGGTCGTTGGATGCGTTCTGCGCCCGTCTGCGCGGCAGCGTCGAGAATCCAACCGAGGAACTACGCCGGATCACCAGTGAATGCCGGCCGCAGGCGGTCGTGGACCGCCCACGTGCGGGCGGTCCTGCCGAGGTTGCCCCCGATAGCGAGAGGCACCAGAAGATGGTGTGACTCGCCGCGTTCCCCGGTCCGCGACGAATGCAGCCGGCTCGCCGCAGCCGTCGGGCCGGCATACTCCGCTGCGGGGTGAAAACCCGTGCGGGAAACCCGGTTTCGATCTGCGACGGGCTCGAGATCGATGCGAGGTGATTGCTTTTGCGGCGCCGTTCTGGCTGTTGCAGGCCCTAGAGCTTGTCCCCGCGATCGAGGTCAGAGGTCGCCGAGGCCGTAGAGCCCTGGCCGGGGCGCGGCGAAGATTCCGAACGCCTCGTCGCCGAAGAGCACGAACCGCAGCTCCGGACCGACCTCGACGCGGATGGGTGCGGGGCGATTCAGGCAGCGCGGACTGTTGTGACGGGCCGGCCGGTGGCCTTGGCGATGCGGGGTAGTTCGGCGGTGAGCTGGGCGGTGGGGACGGGTGCGCCGTCGAACATGGAGACGGTCAGGTCGCCCTTGTCGAGGTCCCAGGTTCCGGTGATCCGGCCGCCGGTCAGGACGAGTGGGGAGATCCAGCCTGCGGTACGGCTGACCTTGGCACGGTGGTCGCCGGGGAGGAGGGCGGTGTCGCCGGTGCCGGGGCCCAGCACGTACTGGTCGAACTGGCCGAGGAGGTGGACTGCGGAAGTCGGTTTGGTCCTGGCGAGTTCGTCGAGGTGGGCTGTGAGGAAGTAGCCGGGGCGTCCCTCGACGTCGATCTCCGTCAGCTCGTTGCCGAGGTCCGAAAACCAGCGGCGCACAGTCGGTTTGCTCAGGAAGCCGCGAGTCAGCCAGGTATTGAGGATCTCCGGGGTGGCGGGGCCGTAGGCACCGAGGTAGGCGCGGATGATGGTGGGCGCGGCGGCATCCGGGTCGGGGATGCCGGACCAGCCGGGAATGACGTGCGCGGGATTGGTGAAGGTGACCGCTGTGCCGCGGGACGGGCCGTGGCACAGCGCGCCCTGCCAGGCCAGGGGCTTCAGCATCGAACCCCATCCGGAGCGCAGACGGTCCTCCAGCGGCTGGAATCGCCGCTCGGCGATCAGCTCCGCGACCAGTTCGTCGCGAGTCAGCACACGCCCGTCGAGAATGTCCCCGACCGCCTCGACCAGCGCCGCCACATCATCCGGTGTCGCCCCGGAAGCCCTTGTCCACGCGGGCTTCTCCCACGTGCGTGCGGACGCCATGAGCGACAACGCCGCGGCCCCCTGCTCCGGCGTCAGTGCGTGCAGCGTGCCACGCATCGCCCACGTCTTCATCAGCGCGCCCGCCCCCAGCGCTGCCACTATCGCACCGGGCTCACCTACCGAACGCCGCAGCGCCACAGCGGTTTCCGCCGCCGACGTCACCTGCGCCTGCACCCCGCACAGCCGCTCGACCACGGCCACGGCATCGCTGTTCGTCCGCGGATCCACGAACTGCCGCTGGACCCGCCAGCTGAACACCTGATCCCACGAAACCTGCACAACGCCTCCGCCCATTCCACGCGCTGACCGCGCAACCGACGCCAGCCTACGGCCGGTCCCCGACAGTGCTGGCGATTTCCCGTGCCCAGGAAGCCATCCGGCGTGCAGCGCATGGGCACCCGAGGCGCTGTCGGGCGGCGGCGAAGGGGTCGCTTCGTCGAGGCCTCCGGCCGATCGTGCCCGCGATGCGAGGCGCGAACTCAGAGGCGTTCGATGATAGTGGCGTTGGCCAGGCCGCCCGCCTCGCACATGGTCATGAGGCCGTAGTGGCCGCCGGTCTGTTCGAGGTGGTTGAGCATGGTGGTGAGGATGCGGGTGCCCGATGCGCCGAGCGGGTGGCCCAGGGCGATGGCGCCACCGCGCGGGTTGAGCTTGGCCGGGTCGGCGCCGAGTTCGTGTGCCCAGACCAGCGGCACCGGTGCGAACGCCTCGTTCACCTCGTAGACATCGATGTCGTTGATGGACAGTCCCGCTCGCGCCAGCACCTTGCGGGTGGCCGGGATCACGGCGGTGAGCATGAGCAGCGGGTCGTCACCGGTGACCGCGAAGGAGTGGAAGCGGGCCCGCGGCTTCAGGCCGAGCTGTGCGGCCTTCTCCTGGCTCATGATGAGCGCCGCCGACGCGCCGTCGGTGAGGGGCGAGGAGTTGCCGGGGGTGATGGACCATTCGATTTCCGGGAACCGGGCCTTGAATTCGGCGTCCACGAAGGCGGGCTTCAGCCCGGCCAAGCCCTCGACGGTGGTGCTGGGGCGGATGGTCTCGTCGGCGGTGAGCGATCCCGCCGGGACCAGTTCGTTGTCGAAGCCTCCGGATGCCGCGGTGGCGGCGGCCAATTGGTGCGAGCGCGCCGCGAATTCGTCGAGCGCGGTCCGGTCGAACTTCCAGCGCGCGGAGATCACCTCGGCGGAAATGCCCTGCTGCACAAGCCCGTCCGGGTATCGGTACGCGATGGGCCCGCGATTGGCGTCGCGGCCCTGGGCGTTGGAGAACATCGGCACCCGCGACATGGATTCCACGCCGCAGGCGATGGCGATGTCGTAGGCCCCCGCGATGACACCCTGCGCCGCGAAATGGGCGGCCTGCTGTGAGGATCCGCACTGCCGGTCCACCGTCGTGGCGGGCACCGCTTCCGGAAAGCCGGCCGCCAGCACCGCGGTGCGGGAGATATTGAACGCCTGCTCTCCACTCTGCGTGACGCAACCGCCGATCACATCATCGACCAGCGCGGGATCGATCCCGGTGCGCTCGACCAGGCTCTCCAGCACGCCCGACAGCAGTGTCGCCGGATGCACTTCCGACAGGCCGCCACCGGTTTTCCCCTTCCCGGAGGGGGTGCGGACAGCGTCGACGATGACGGCGAAGGTCATGACTTCTCCTTGTTCCCACTAGTCATTCCAGCTGCGAATTCCGGTTAACATACGCACTGTACCGCACCGGCAGCATGGCGTCACCGGCGCGAATTTTCACCGCCGGGCGACCTGCCGCAGATTGCTAGCCTGTTGCTGTGACTGCGACCGGCAAGCAACCCCAGAAGCCCTTCTGGGATCTCGAGATGCGGCTGTCCGCGGTGCTGTCAACGCTGGCGGGATTCATCGGCGCGGCCGCGTACACCCACTCGGAGGGCTATTTCGTCACCTTCATGACCGGCAATACGGAACGCACGATTCTCGGCAACTTCGCCGGCGACCCGACCCTGGCCGGCGGCGCGGCCGCGATCATCCTCTGCTTCCTGGCCGGCGTCTTCATCGCCTCGATCTGCCGCCGGTACTGGTGGACCAACCATCCGCACGGCGCGACCATGCTCACCACCGGCGCGCTGCTGCTCGCGGCCATCGTGGACGCAGTGTTCGGCGAGCGTGCCATCGGCCTGATCCCGATCCTGTTCGTCGCCTTCGGCATGGGCGCGCTCAACACCTCCTTCGTCAAGAACGGCGAGGTCTCGATTCCGGTCAGCTACGTCACCGGCACCTTGGTCAAACTCGCGCAGGGCATCGAGCGGCACATCTTCGGTGACGGCGCTGCCCGTGACTGGCTCGGCTATGCGACGCAATATGTTTCGTTCAGCGCTGGCGCGCTCATCGGTGGCCTGGTGTCGCTGGTGGTGAACGGTTCCTCGATGCTCAATGCCGCGGTCGTCGGTTCGCTGCTGGTCGCCGGATACACCTGGCGGGCCGATATTCGCTGGGTGCGGCGCATCGCGCGCCGGAGCGCCGACGACGATTGAGTCATGTCACAGCCGCGCAACACTTGGCTAATTAATCGCAAATGACCCGAACTGGTCATATTCTGCTGAACATGACAACCAGCAAAGAGGGAGTTTACGAAGGGCCGGTCCATGCACTGGCCCGCAGCGCGTGGCAGTCGATCCTGGTCACCGGCATTCTCTCGGTGGTGCTGGGCATCCTGGTGCTGGTGTGGCCCGGACCCACCCTGGTCGTCGCCGGTGTCCTGTTCGGCATCTACCTGCTCGTGTCCGGTGTCTTCCAGCTGATCGCGGCCTTCGGAGTACACATCAGCACCTGGATGCGGGTGCTGTCCTTCATTACCGCCATCCTGTCGTTCATTCTGGGCTTCTTCTGCTTCCGCAACGAGTTCCAGGCCATCGGCCTGCTGGCGCTGTGGATCGGCATCACCTGGATCTTCCGCGGCACCGCGGTGCTGGTGGCCGCGATGTCCGATGCCGCCGTCCCGGGCCGGGGCTGGCAGATCCTGTTCGGCATCCTGCTCATCGTCGGTGGTGGTCTGCTGATCGTGGAGCCGTTCCGCTCGATCACGGCCCTGGTCGTGGTGGTCGGCTGCTGGCTGATCGCCATCGGCGTCTTCGAGGTGGTCTCGGCCTTCATGGTCAAGAGCCGTGCCAAGGATGTCCCCGCCGCCGTCTGACCGCTTCGATCCGCGTAACTCACGGCGGTCGCCCTCCCGGGCGGCCGCCGTTTTCTCGTGCCGCACAAACCGGATCAGCGCAGCCGCTTGGGCCGCTTGTCCATCAGCCGCAGGATCAGCGGTGTGAAGATGAGCTGCATCGCCAGGTCCATCTTCCCGCCCGGCACCACGATGCTGTTGGGCCGCGACATGAACGAATCGTGCAGCATGGACAGCAGATACGGGAAGTCGATGACCTTCGGATCGGCGAAGCGGATCACCACGAAACTCTCGTCCGCGGTCGGAATGGTCCGGGCGGTGAAGGGATTCGAGGTGTCCACCGTGGGCACCCGCTGGAAGTTCACGTAGGTCCGGGAGAACTGCGGGCAGATGTGCTTCACGTAGTCGGGCATGCGCCGCAGAATGGTGTCGATGATGGCCTCGCTGGAGTAGCCGCGTTCGGTCTTGTCGCGGTGCACCTTCTGAATCCACTCCAGATTGATGATGGGAACCACGCCCACCAGCAGATCGGCATAGCGGGCCACGTCGACGCCGTCGCCGACCGCCGCCCCGTGCAGGCCCTCGTAGAACAGCAGATCGCTGCCCGGCGAGAGCTCCTCCCACGGCGTGAACGTGCCCGCCGGCTGCCCGAAGGGTTTGGCTTCGTCGTCATCGTGCAGGTAGCGGCGCACCGCGCCCACACCGGTCTCCCCGTACTCGCGGAACAGCGACTCCAGTTCGATGAGCAGGTTCGCCTCCGGCCCGAAATGCGAGAAGGTCAGGTTGCGATGCTGTTCGGCCTCTGCCATGGCCAGCTTCATCTCGTTGCGGTCGTAGCGATGGAACGAATCCCCTTCCACGATCGCCGCGCTGATTCCCTCGCGGCGGAATATCTCCTGGAAGGTTCGCGTGACGCTGGTCGTCCCCGCACCGGACGACCCGGTGATCGCGACCACGGGATGTTTGACCGACATGGCACCTCCTCGATTGCCGGACAACAGCTTTCACAACCGGCGTTTCAGTGCCGGGACGCGCGGAACAGGGAGCGGGAACCGAAGAGCGAGGCGTCGAAACTGGGCCCCTCCTCCGGTTCGCGGTGATAGCGCTCGATCCGTTCGACCTCGTTGCGGGAGCCGAAGATGAACGGGATCCGCTGGTGCAGCTCCTCGGGCCGCACATCCAGCACCCGTTCGTGCCCGGTGCTGGCCGCACCCCCGGCCTGTTCAACGATGAAGGCGATCGGATTGGCCCCGTACAGCAGCGAAACCCGGCCCGGGCGTTCGGGATTGCGGGTATCGCGCGGATACATGTAGAGCCCGCCGCGGGTCAGGATGTGAAAGGTGTCGGCCACCAGCGAGGCGACCCAGCGCATATTGAAATCCCGTCCGCGCGGGCCGTCCACGCCTTCGAGGCATTCGTGGACATAGCGGCGGACGGGGCGCTCCCAGAACCGCTCATTGGCGGCATTGATCGCGAAACCGGAAGTGTCGTCGGGGATTCGCATACGTGGATGGGTGAGCACGAACGCGCCCACCTCGCGGTCCAGCGTGAACCCGTCCACCCCGTTGCCGGTGGTGAGCACCAGCATGGTCGCGGGCCCGTACAGCGTGAAGCCGGCGCACACCTGCTGGACGCCCGGCTGGAGGAAGTCGGTGCCGGCCGCCTCGCGCCCGTCCTCCGGAGCGCGCAGCACGCTGAAGATCGTTCCCACCGGCAGATTCACGTCGATATTGCTGGATCCGTCGAGCGGATCGAAGGCCAGCAGATACTTCCCGCGCCGGTACTCTGTCGGCA
The DNA here is from genome assembly GCF_040680715.1 of Nocardia sp. NPDC051981. Taxonomy (NCBI): domain Bacteria; kingdom Bacillati; phylum Actinomycetota; class Actinomycetes; order Mycobacteriales; family Nocardiaceae; genus Nocardia; species Nocardia sp. NPDC051981. The sequence goes on from NZ_JBFAXK010000004.1 coordinate 356,887, forward strand.
CCTGATGGCATTCGCGCATCTGCTCGGACACCAGCGCCGCCAGCGGTCCGGTCCACTGGCTCTCGGCCACCATGATGTCGTTGGCGATCGCGTCCATCTTCCGGTGCACGGTGACCGGCAGATTCTCGGCATCGGACGCGCCCAGGGAGCCGACGATCGCTCCCCGGGTCACTTGATTCCCGATGATCTTGGTTGCGGTGGCGAGCACGTTGAGCAGCGCCGAGAACTCGCCGGACGATCCGGGATGCCGGTGCTCCTGCTCGATGGTGTAGCGGGTGAGGGTCTTCAATCCTTCGGGCACAATCGCTCTCAATTCGTCATGGAGGGGCCCCCTCGTCGGCGAGGGCGTCCGCGAACACACTGCTGCCGAGGACATCGCTGTCCGTCAGGGTGATCAGATCCGTGCGACCGACCGGCCGGTGCAGTTCGACCAGGCGTTTGGCCTGCCGCAGCCGGCAGCGCTCGAGGGCATTGCGCACGCTGCGGGCATTGGCGAAGCGGGGGCGGGCCATGCGCAGCTTCAGATAGCGCGAGAAGGCCTGTGCGGCTTCCGGATCGAAGCGGAAGTTCTCCTGGCGCACCATGAGTTCGGCGATGGCCATGAGCTCGTCGTGGGTGTAGTCGGGGAACTCGATGTGGTGGGCCACCCGGGAGGACAGGCCGGGATTGGCGGAGAAGAAGGTCTCCATGCGGTCCGGATAGCCGGCGAAGATGACCACCAGGCTGGTGCGCTCGTTCTCCATCTCCTGCAGCAGGATCTCGATCACCTCCTGCCCGTAGTCGCGCTCGTTCTCAGGACGGAACAGGTAGTAGGCCTCGTCGATGAACAGCACTCCCCCGGCGGCCTTTGCCAGGGCCTCCTTGGTCTTGGGCGCGGTATGACCGATGAACTGGCCGACCAGATCATCGCGGGTGACGGTGTGCACCTTGGGTTTCCGGATGTACCCGAGGGCGTACAGCATCTCGGCCATACGCAGAGCGACGGTGGTCTTCCCGGTGCCAGGCCCGCCGGTGAAGCTCATGTGCATGGTCGGGCGGGTAGCCTGGAGCCCGAAACGCTGACGGGCGCGATCGATCAGCAGCAATGCCGCGATCTCCCGCACACGGCGTTTGACGTTCGCCAGACCCACCAGTTCCGCGTCGAGGCGGGCGAGAGTGTCCTCGACGTCCTTGCCCGCCACATCCGTCGACAGATCCAGCAGGGCGTCGTCGGCCAGGATCTCCGGTGGGCCGGAAGCGGGGCGGTGCAGGTGGTCGGCCGCCGAATCCTCCGGTCGGGGAGGACCATCGGCGGCCGTACCTCGCACCGGTGCGGGGCTCGTGACCCCGGGCCGATGCATCTGGAACCCGCCCGCCGGGCGGCCGGCTGCAGGCTGCCGGCCGCCCGGTACCGCGGGGCGTTCCGCGCTCACGATATCCTCCCGTTCCGAAAGCTGTTCAGCCGCCATACCTTTGGCCCGGACGGTCGTCGAGTGCGTAGGCGTGGAAGCCGTAGTGCTGACGGCGATCGTCGGACTCGGTCCGGTCGAGGCGGAAACCGGGCTCGTGGGCCGGGCGCTGCACCAGGAAACTCAGCGCCGTGGTCTGCCGGCCGTAGGAGGCGTCGTAGGCGTTCACGCGAATGTAGTGGCGCGGGAACGTCGCCCGGCAGGCGTTGATCTCGGCGAGTACCCCGTCGGGCTCGTCCAGGTCGAACAGCGGCAGGCCCCACATCTCCCAGTAGTTGTTGCGCGGGTGCGGATCGTCGGTGTACTCGATGGACACCGGCCAGTTGTTGAGCAGGGCGTAGCGGACCTGGGCGGCGATCTCGGTGTCGTCGAGGTCCGGCAGATGCGAGAAGGTGCCTTGGCGCAGATGCATGGGTCTTCCTCGACTTTCAGCGGGAGGCCGTCGGGACGGCGTCGGGGGCGTCGGTGGAGGTGTAGTCGAAGGTGACATCACCCCAGGTGGCGAGCGCGACATCGAGCGGGCGGCAGATCTCGGCGGCGCGGCGCAGCACGTCCGGGCCCTCCTTGAGCAGATCGCGACCCTCGTTGCGCGCCTTGACCACGGCTTCGAGGGCGACCCGGTTGGCTTCCGCGCCCGCGGCGATACCCATCGGATGGCCGATGGTGCCGCCGCCGAACTGGAGGATGGCGTCGTCGCCGAACAGGTCCAGCAGCTGGTGCATCTGGCCGGCGTGGATGCCGCCGGACGCGACCGGCATGACGCCGGGCAGGCTGGCCCAGTCCTGGTCGAAGAAGATGCCGTTGACCGGGTTCATCGGAATGTGGTTGTCGCGCAACGTGTCATAGAAGCCCTTGACCGTGTGCGGATCACCTTCCAGCTTGCCGATAACCGTGCCCGCGTGCAGGTGATCCACGCCGATCAGCCGACACCACTTGGCCAGGACCCGGAAGCTGACGCCGTGGGTCTTCTGCCGGGTGAAGGTGGAGTGCCCGGCCCGATGCAGGTGCAGCAGCATGCCATTGCGCCGCGCCCACTTCGACATGGACTGCATGGCGGTGTAGCCGACCGTCAGGTCCATCATGATGATGCAGCTGCCGAGCGATTTCGCGAATTCCGCGCGCTCGTACATGTCCTCCATCGTGGCGGCCGTGACATTGAGATAATGCCCTTTCATTTCTCCGGTTTCGGCGATGGCGCGGTTGACGCCCTCCATCGCGAACAGGTAGCGGTCGCGCCAGCGCATGAACGGCTGCGAGTTGATGTTCTCGTCGTCCTTGGTGAAATCGAGTCCGCCCCGGCAGGCCTCGTACACCACGCGGCCGTAGTTGCGGGCCGACAGACCGAGTTTCGGTTTCACCGTGGCGCCCAGCAGCGGGCGGCCGTATTTGTTCAGATACTCCCGTTCCATAACGATTCCATGCGGCGGACCCTGAAAGGTCTTGACATACGCCACGGGAATACGCATGTCCTCCAGTCGCAATGCCTGCAGCGGTTTGAAACCGAATACATTGCCGATGACCGAGGAGGTGAGGTTCGTGATGGAACCCTCCTCGAAGAGATCGAGATCGTAGGCGACATAGGCGAAGTACTCGCCCTTGCGGCCCGGCACCTCGTCGACGCGATAGCACTTGCCCTGGTAGCGCTCGTGCGCGGTGAGCCGATCGGTCCAGACCACCGTCCAGGTGGCCGTGGATGATTCACCCGCCACCGCCGCGGACGCTTCCACCGGATCGACGCCCTGCTGGGGCGTCACCCGGAAGACCGCCAGGACATCGGTGTCCTTAGGCTGATAGTCGGGAGCGTAGTATCCCATCGACGCGTACGACTGCACACCCGGATCCCACCGGCTGCGCTGATCATCGACAGATCCGGCCATCATTCCTCCTGCGAACCGGGTTGGGCGACTTGTGATTCCCAGGATGACCGGGCCGCTAACGACAAACAATTCGATTGTTTCTGTTCTCGCTCAACCTTTTCGTCGAGTTTGCTACCGTTGAGTATGGGTACGGTGAGCGCGGTGCGCATGGAAACCTTTCTCGCCGTTGCCAAGCACTCCAGCATTCGCCGCGCGGCCGCGCAGTTGCACATCACCGAGGCGGCGGCCTCCGCGGCCGTAGCACACATCGAGAAACAACTCGGCGCGAAACTCGTCGCCAAATCCGGGCGGGGTATCGCGCTCACCGAGGCCGGGCGGGTCTACGCCGACTACTGCCGCAGCATCCTCGGCTTGATGAAGGAGGCGCACGCCGCCGTCCGGGAAGCCGAGACCGGCCGGTTGCGTATCGGCGTGGTGGCGACCGCCGGCGAATACGTGCTGCTCCGGCTGCTCGCGTCCTTCCGCGTCCGGTACCCTGACATCGAACTGGGCCTGTCCATCCAGCCCCGCGATGTGCTCTACCTCGAATTGACCCACCACGAAACCGATCTCGTGATCGCCGGCCGCCCACCCCGCGACGCCGGACTGGTCACCCGCGCCCGCCGCCCCTGTCAACTCGTCGTGGTCGGCGCACCCGACGCCTGGCCCGACCCCTGCGAGGCCACCTGGCTCCTGCGCGGCAAAGGCTCCGGCACCCGCGACACCACCCTGGCCCTCTTCGACCGCCTCCAAATCCGCCCGCCCACACTGACTCTCGGCACCCACGGTGCCGCGCTGGCCGCCGCCCGCGAAGGACTGGGCATCACCCTCATCCACTCCGACGCCGTCGCGACCGACCTGGCCGCCGGTCTGCTCGAAGTCATCGCGGTCGAGGGCACCCCCCTCAACCGCCCCTGGCACGTCGTCACCACCCGCACCCCCGCCCCCGCCGCCCGCCTGTTCCTGTCCCACATCACCGATCCGGACAGGGTGGCGGACAAGGCCTTTCGCGGTGCGTGAAACCGATCGCCGAGTTTTCATCGATGAAAATCGCGCCCGGTCCCCTACAGCTGATTGACATTGCCCCTGGGGCAGGGTTTACGGTCCGGGTGTGAGAATTGGGGAAGTCGCGAGGTTGGCGGGCGTCAGCCCGAAAGCGATTCGACGGTACGAGGCAATGGGGTTGATTTCGCCGCGGCGATCGGCGAACGGATATCGCGAGTATTCCGAGTACGATGTCCGCGTGGTTCGGGAGATCCGGGCATTGGGTCGGCTCGGGATCGCGGTGGATCAGACCAGACCGTTTCTGGACTGCCTCTCCTCGGGCGGCGAGCATGTCGATGACTGTCCCGCATCACTGGCGGAATACCAGCGAGCCATCGATGAAATCGACTCGCGCATTACCGCATTGACCGAACGTCGGGGCGCGCTCGCGGCTCGATTGCGTGATGCCGCCTATCGCCACAGCCGGGTCGCACGACCTGTGACCGACCTCTTCACACTGCCGTCGGACTTGCCCGTGCCCAAGGACGACGGCGCGGCAGCACATCTGCCCGGTACGAGACTGCCCGCGCTCATGCTCGACTGCACGGACGGTACGAAGGTTGATCTGGCCGCGCTGTCTGCTGGGCGGACGATCATTTACCTCTATCCACTCACCGGCCGGCCCGATGCCGACATACCCCTCGGGTGGAACGAGATCCCTGGCGCACGTGGCTGCACCCCGGAGGCGTGCGGGTTTCGCGACCATCACGCTGAATTGCTGGCAGCCGGCGCCGCTCGGGTATACGGACTGTCCAGTCAGGACACCGAATATCAGCGCGAGGTCGTCGACCGTCTGAACCTTCCGTTCGGATTGCTCTCCGACACCTCCTTCCACCTGGCCGCCGAACTATCGCTTCCCACCTTCGAGTCGGGCGGCCAAGACCTCTACAAGCGCCTGACTCTCGTCGTCCGAGACGGGGTCATCGAGCATGTCTTCTACCCGGTCTTCCCGCCCGATCGCCATGCCGAGCAGGTGATCGAGTGGCTTCGATCGAGTACCACTCGCTCGCGGGCCGGGTAAGGCGGCGCCTGTATCGCTGCTGGTAGAGACTCTGGTCCGGCGGGGAAGGGAACGGCAAACGCTCGCCTTGCGTGGTGAAGGCGAGCGTTTGCCGAGCGGGCCCGGTGTCCGTCCAGATGGTTACCGATCCGGTACACGCGGGCGCATGTCCTAAAGATCGATGGTCTGTTCGATGATGTTGGTGCCCAGTTCTTCGGTGAACAGCGGGTTCCGGTTCGCTGCCGCGCCGGTGATGAGGTCATCGAAGGCACTGTTCTCGTAGTCGAAGCTGTCCGCGGTGATGCCGGGGCCCGCGACCTCGAGTCTGCGGGGTATGACTGGCCAGCAGCCGACCTGGTTGAGCTCGTCGGCCTCTGCGGCGGTCGGGGTAGTGCTGGAGTAGGACACGAACTGCCCGGTCTGGTGGTCGATGCGGTCGCACTCGCACCTGGCCAGGGTGTAGCGCAGTTGCAGGGCTCCGCGCCCGATCCCGCACACCGTGAACGGAGTCGAGTCCGGTCGCTCGCCGATCGCGCGGAACAGGACCTCGAGCACACTGCGGTGGGCGGCGCCGTCGAGAGTGTCACTACCTAGCGACACCAGGATCAAATCGGCGCCGGCGGCGCGGATCGCCTCCCGGAACGAGTACCTCGGGCTGTCGAGTTGCCGAGCGAAAGCACCGGGATCGGCGGCCGTCATGTCCGAGTCGCCCACCAAGATGAACGGTGCGCTCAGACTGCCGTCCCGGGCGGGAAAAACCGCTGCGCTGCCGAGCATGAGAGGCCAGTTACTGGCTGGTGCCACAGTCGTCATCGTCGAACTCCTCACGTGGTCGGGAAGATCCGGAGAAGAACCGAACTTGCAGCAGACACCCCGCAGCGCGGCATCGTGCGAACTGCGCACATCACACGCGGGGGCGCAGCCCATGCTACCGGGACCGTTGGGCCTGCGGACGAGCCTGGCCCCCAGTACAGGATCTCGCCCGTAGGACCCGATTCGGTCGGGTTTCAGAAGGTGAACTGGTCGCCATAGGCGGTGGTCTGCGCGAGTCCCTCGGGGGTGCTCACCGTGGTGGTGACGAAAGGGACGGCCGACACCGGCGAGGCGCATTGGGCGATATTGAGCGCGGCATTGTTGAACGCGATGCGATACGGGTACGTCGTGCCGGTGTCCAGGCGGGCCGTCTCCGTTCTCGCGACAGTGACCTGGCCGGGTCCCAGGTTCGCGAACACGCCTTCGCCCACGCCCAGCGTCCCGATGACACCGGGCCTGATGACCCGACCGGGAATTCTCGCGCCCAGCCGTTGATTGGTGCCGATCTCGACACCGAAGCCGCCGTCCACACTGATCCCGCAGCCGAGGATGAATCCCGCGACCGCCTCACCGGAGGTGATCCGGCCGCCGTCGACGGTGACCGAGTAATCGCCGGACATCTGCGCGGCATGCGAGAACGTCATGAGGAACTTCGGTGTCCGGTCACCGGGCGGGTTCGCCGCGATGCTGTCGACCGACGCCGTCAGATGGACTCCCCCGCCGGAGACCGCCGCGCCGGGCGGCTGGGCACCGCCGAGCCCGGCGCCACCGGTACAAAGGCCCACCACGGCCAGATTCGCAGCGGCCGTAGCGGCCACGGCGTCGGTGAACGAACGTCGCATGCCTGGGGCCTTCCGGTTCGCGACGATAGGAAACTCGAAAGCACAGGAACAAACCGCACGGGGGGATACCGCTTGGCAAGCCTAATCGGTGCCACCGCCAGGCGGCGTTACAGCAAAGCGTGTCGACCAGGCCATCCCGTCGATCCGACGCACATCGATACCGAAGCCGCCTCCCCTATTGATTCACGCTCGCGTCCGGAAAGCGATCGGTTCTCGTACCGTTCGGGCGCCGCGCGGAATCCGCAGCACCGCAACAACTCCGGGGCGTCCGGAAAACGTGTTGAGCAGTCGGGTTGTCCAGCAATCCTTGTCGGACCTTTCTCGCACACTCGGCCGCATGCCCGCGCCGTCTCGCGAGCTCGATCCGCCCGGTCCTCACACCCTCGACGCGACGCGCTCGATCCTGCCGGTGGCGGCGGAGCGCTCATCGGCTACGGGCGGGTATCGGGGTGGCCGGGTGCGGCGGGCGATTCCGGTGAGTGAGCTATCACACGATTTCATTAGTTAGCGGCATGCAACTATATTTAGGCGCTGTTCGTTCGTTGACCTGCGGGAGGCTCTGATGGCTGCGGCCCCAACCACCGGTTTGGATACCGGTGATGTCCAGACCATTCGGAGGCGACTCCGAATCGAGCATGACCACCCGCACTACAAGTGGGTAGCCCTGTCGAATACGACCCTGGGCATGCTCATGGTCACGATCAACTCCTCGATCGTGATCATCTCGCTTCCCGACATCTTCCGGGGCATCGATCTCAACCCGCTCGCGGCGGGCAATGTCAGCTACCTGCTGTGGATGATGATGGGCTTCCTGCTCGCGTCCGCGGTGCTGGTGGTCATGTTCGGTCGGCTCGGCGACATGGTCGGCCGCGTCAAGATCTACAACTACGGGTTCGTGATCTTCACGATCGCGGCGGTCGCGCTCTCGTTCGATCCGTTCACGCACGGCGGCGGTGCGGTGTGGCTCATCGGATGGCGTGTGTTCCAGGGAATCGGCGGCGCCATGCTCATGGCCAACGCGGCCGCCATCCTCACCGACGCGTTCCCCGCCGCACAGCGCGGCTTCGCGCTCGGCATCAATCAGGTTGCGGCCGTGGCCGGTTCGTTCCTGGGCCTGCTGCTGGGCGGCCTGCTCGCGCAGTGGGACTGGAAGGCCGTGTTCTGGGTGAGCGTGCCGTTCGGCATTCTCGGGACCGTGTGGTCGTACCGGTCGCTGCACGACAACGGTCAACGCAACGCGGGCTCGCTCGACATTCCGGGCACCGTCACCTTCGCGGTCGGACTGACCGCCCTGCTCACTGGCATCACCTATGGCATTCAGCCGTACGGGGATTCGAATACCGGCTGGTCCAACCCGTGGGTGCTGGCCGCGGTGTTCGGCGGTATCGCGGTGCTCGCGCTGTTCTGCTGGATCGAGACCAAGGTGGAGCAGCCGATGTTCCACCTGTCGCTGCTCAAGGTCCGAGCGTTCGGGCTCGGTAACCTGGCCGGACTGATGTCGTCCCTGGGTCGTGGCGGTCTGCAGTTCATGCTGATCATCTGGCTGCAGGGCATCTGGCTGCCGCTGCACGGCTTCGACTACGAGTCCACACCGCTGTGGGCGGGCATCTACCTGCTGCCGCTGACGGTGGGATTCCTTGTGGCCGGGCCGGTTTCGGGCAAACTGTCCGACCTCTACGGCCCGCGGCTGTTCGCGACCCTCGGCATGGCGATCACCGCGGTGACGTTCGTACTGCTGGTGGTGTTGCCGGTGGACTTCCCCTACTGGGCGTTCGCGGTGGTCATCGCGCTCAACGGCCTGGGCTCGGGCATGTTCGCCTCGCCCAACACCGCCGAGGTCATGTCCGCGGTGCCGGCGTCGCAGCGCGGTGTCGCGTCCGGCATGCGCGGCACGCTGCTCAATGGCGGTATGGCGCTGTCGATCGGTGTGTTCTTCTCGCTCATGATCATCGGCCTGTCCAATACGCTGCCGAGCGCGATGAATTCGGGTCTGCAGGCGCAGGGTGTGCCCGCCAATGTCGCGGAGAACATCTCCGGTCTGCCGCCGGTCGGCAGCCTGTTCGCGGCCTTCCTCGGTGTGAATCCGATCGAGGCGCTGCTGGGCCCGACCGGCATCCTGGACCACCCGGGCGTGCACAAGGACGTCCTCACGGGCCAGGAGTTCTTCCCGCACTTGATCTCCGGCCCGTTCCACTCGGGTCTGGTCGTGGTCTTCCTGGGAGCCGCGATTATGATGCTGATCGGCGCGGTGGCCTCGTGGTTCGCCGGTAGCCCCACCGTCCCGGACGAGGCTGCCGAACTGCGGGAAGCCGTCCGCGAGGGAATCTGACCGGAGGAGATCACGCTGCCCGAGCCCACGAGCGTCGCCGACCCCGACCAGCTCACCGAAGCTGCCGACCTGTACCACTCGATCGGCCGCCTCCTACGCTTGTTGCGCCACTCCGGCGACCTCGGGGCCCTCAGCCCCGGGGCGGCCTCGGCCCTGGCGACCGTCGCCCGCTCCGGACCCCTCCGCCTCGGCGACCTCGCCAATATCGAACGGGTCAGCGCCCCAACCATGTCCCGCATAGTGACGGGTCTGGAAAAGGGCGGCTACCTGACCCGGGACGCCGACCCGGAAGACGGCCGGGCCCAACTCCTCACCGCCACAGCCGCCGCCCACAACCTGGTCACCGGCCTCACCTCCGCCCGCATCCAGCGCTTCGCCGGCGCCCTCGAATCCCTCACTCCGGCCCAGCGTGAGTCCGTCAGATCCGGCCTCAACACCCTCATCGAGGCCCTCGACCAGTAGCGTCGCCCCGCTCAGCGAGGCGACGTCCGGCAGCACTCCCCGGTGCCCGGTCACCGTCGGGCGCGTGGTCAGGAGGTCAGGACGGAACGGATCCGATTGTCCGGGTCCACACGATTGCGGAGCTCGGACAGGCGGGTGTGGTTGTCGCCGTAATAGCGGGACAGCGGATCGCCGGGCTCCAGGTAGTTGACGTACGCGCCGACCGAATCGGGGGCGAGGATGGTGTGGGCGTCGGAGAGCCAGGCCATTGCGGCGTCGTGCGGAATCGGTTCGTAGGCACCCCATTCCACCATGGCGGCGTGGTTGCGCCAGGGGAAGGCGGTGGCGGTGGGCGACAGATCGCGGATCGCGCCGTCGAGGGTGTTGATCTGTACCCAGCCGGTGCCGCCGACGCTGGAGAACCGGGTGATGGCCTCGAGCACCCGGCCGATGGTGTCGGGGGTGAGGTCCGAGACGATGTCGGAGCCGTTGGTGAAGGCGACGCGCGGCTGATCCGCGGTGCCGCCTGCCAGATACAGAACGGTGTCCATATGGCTGAGGGTGCGGGTATCGATGTTGGCGGGCGCGACGCCGATCGCATCGGTGAGCGCGGTCGTCACCGTATCGGCCGAACCCGCGGGGCAGACCAGTTGCATCCAGCAGCGGAGGCCACCCTCGCCGTCGGCGTCCAGGCTGACATCGGCCCACTGGTCGCGGTCGGCGTCGCGCAGCCACTCCTGCCAGCCGCCGATGACGCGATCCGCGTTCTCGCCCGAGAAAGTCAGGCGCACCACGTCTTTCGCGGTCGCCGGGATGGTGTCGAAGGTCAGCGAGGTGACGATGCCGAACAGCGAGCCGCCACCGCGCAGCGCCCAGAACAGGTCGGGGCTGGCGGTGGCGGACACCTCGGTGATGGTGCCGTCGGGCTGGACCAGGGTGGCGGCGGTCAGCCGATCACAGGTGAGGCCGTAGGCACGGGATTCGAAGCCGAACCCGCCGCCCATGGTGAGACCCGCGACGCCGACGCTGGGACACATGCCCGTCGGCAGACTCTGGCCGGACCGGTCGAGTTCCCCGTATACCTCGTACAGGGTGTGGCCCGGTGATATGACGGCCTGTCCGGCCTCGACTCGGACGCCGCGCAGCCGCCGGACGTCGACAATCAGTGTGCCGGTCGCCGTGGAGACCCCGGCGTAGGAATGCCCGCCCGCCCGCGCCGCGACCTCGAGATCGTTCTCGGCCGCGAAGCCGAAGGCCGTGGCCACATCGGCGGCATCCGCGACCTGCACGATGGCCGTGGGCATCTCGTCGTCGAAGCGAGTGTTGAAGACCTCTTTGGCCATCGGGTATCCGAGATCGCCGGGCAGTATCACCCGGCCGCGCAGCTTGTCCTGCAACGCACGCCATTTCGGGTCGGCACTGCCGGTGCTGGAGCCGGATACGCTGTCCGAGGAGCCGGCGGTGCCGTCTGAGGAGCCTGCGGCGGGCGCGGCGTCGGAGGCGGGCAGTCGGGTGGTTCCGGCGAAACCGACACCGGCGACGGCGATTCCGAGCGCTCCCCGAAGAAACACGCTACGGGTGAAGCGGGGTCTCACAACAATCCCCCTTGGCCGATCGAGATGCGGTGCGCCACCCGGTTATTCGCTGTAGATATCAAAGTTCGCGACCCACCTATACCCATCGAACAACACAACACCACTCGATCATGGTTCACCCACTGTTCATTCACTCAATCGAGCCCGGGTGTCGACCGCCTCGCTACCGAGATCCCTAATCAGCCGGGGCGTCGGGCGGAATGAGCCACCGGGCGAAGATCTGTTCCGGACTCACGGTAACCACATCAGCCCGCCCCACGAGATCCCCTGGCAGCTCACCCTTCTCGAAATACCCCAGACCCAGCACGATCACAGCATCGACCCCCGGATTCGCAACCAACACCCGCAACCGATGAACAGGCCGATCAGTATGCGGCCCGAACACCGCGATCCTGCGCAGGTCATAACCCAGCCGCGCAGCCAGCGCCCGAATTTGAGCTTCGTCCCACTGCCGCCGCACCCCCGACACATTCACGAGCCGCGCAAGCGATCGCGGCGGCCGTCCTCAACGTTCATCCAAGCGACTGCGCAGGAAGGCCGAGCCCTGGCCCGCCTCGGCGATACCGCTGGCACTTACAACGTCTTGCGCCGGGTAGCCCGCCTCGTCTCCGGCCTACGCGTACCAGATCGCCCCGAGCACCACTTCCGTTATGACCCTGCGAAATCCGATGCCTACATCGCGACGACACTGTCGTGGCTCGGTGATCCGGCCGCGTCGATCCCTCCCCGGTCAGAGGCGGCTGTAGGTCTCGATGTCCTCGGTGAACTCCTCGATGGCCTGCGTGGTGAGCGTCGGTCGCGTGTTGGCGATGGCGTCAAGATAGTCGTCGGTGCTGGCCGGTTTGCCCAGTCGCCGGCTGACCTCGCGCTCGAAGGCCGCTTGCGAGCCCTTGCGTGCAGCGAACTCGATGTCGGCAGGGGTGAAGAGCTCACTCGCCGCGACCAGCGCGGCCACATCCACCGATTCAGCGGCGGAGCCGAGATAGCGGGACCAGATTGCCGCGCGCGCACCGGAGTTCGGCGGGCCGATCGGGATGATGTAGTCGAAGCGGCCAGGTCGCATGAAAGCCGGGTCGAGGGAGCGGACCGAGTTGGTGGCGCAGGCCAACAGCCTGTCATCGTGCTCACGGAATCCGGGGATCAGCTTGAGCAGCTCATTGGTGACCCCGTGCCCGGGATCGACTGCTTGCCCGGAACGCACACCAGCGATCTCCTCGACCTCGTCGATGAAGAGCAGCACCGCCTCCAGTTCGGCGAGGTCCGCGAACGCCTCCCGCAGGGCCGCGGCCAGCCCCTCGCTGGTGGCGGCGGCGAGCCGGGAGGGAAACAACTCCACGAAAGGCCATTTCAGTCGGGAAGCCACCGCCTTGGCGAAGCTCGTTTTGCCGGTCCCGGGGGGACCGAACAGGATGAAAGCCTTCGGCGGGGCGACGTTGTACCGCTCGGACAAGGCGGGTTCCGCCAGCGGCAGCACGATCCGCTGTTCGACGATCTGCTTCTCCGCCTCCATGCCAGCCATCTGGTTCCACAGTCCCACCGGCAGCATCCGCCCCCCGAGCAACGCGAGCAGGTCCGCATCGGCCACTCCGGACGGCTCGGGCCGTTCGTAGTAGGTGAGGTCGCCACGAGCGAGGTAACCGGAATTCTCCAGGGCCTTGGTTCCGGTGCTGTGTGAGGGCAGCAGCGCGCTGATGCGGCGCACCCCTTGCGCACGCAGTCGTCGCTCGAGCTCGGCGAGCAACGCGCTGCCGATCCCGCGCTCGCGCCACTGTCCTGCCAGGGCCACCAGAAGCACCCAGGCGCGCTCCCCATGGACCTGCGCTACCGCGATGCCGACGAGTTCCTCGCCGACCACGGCCACGACGCCGCCCTGGCCGCCCCGGGCCGCCGCCATCGCCTCGGAGATGGAAAACACCGGCGTGGCATCGTCGATCTGCCGGTTCTGATCCCATATCCGAAGCGCTTGGTCAAGATCGCCTTCTCGGAAGTCGCGCAATCGCCACAGAGCCATGACACCACCTCACCCAATCGCGGACCACCATTCTCCCCGCTGCGCCGACAACACCGCCACGCACGAACAACGAGCCCAGCGCATGCGGTTTCGGCCCAGCTGGTCACCATGGCGAGCTTGCAGGACTCTCGGCACACTGGCCACACCCAGCCGTAGCGGGCTTCATACAGAAGCTCCAGGAGCAGGCTGATCTCCACCTCGTAGCAGCGCCCAGTGGACACCGATCGGCCGCGCCCGACCGCGGATTCCAAGGGCGTTGGGCGGCGCGGCATGCCACGTTCTGCGATCTCATGGTCCGCCACCGGTCTGCGGCTATCCGAGCAGGCCGCGTTGACGGTCTTCGACATCCCGATCGATCGAACAGTTTGGCTGTCGGGACCGGTCGCGAAAGGTGGTTCAGCGCGGTGGGTGCCCGTGCTTCACGGGCATGGCTGCCGCCGCAGGTACACCGCGTCGGTCCGGTCCCGGATTCTGAGAGACCACTGTGGCAGCGTTAATGAACTGGACAGAAAGGGTCGGTCTGCGCGTGGCGGCGGTGTTCTTCGGTATGCCTCGTCAGTAGCGTCGGGGACCGTGCGGTGTTGCCGCCCGCGGGGGTTGCGATGCTGCGCAACAGGCCATTTCGGGCGAACAGGGGGAGCTGGTTGTCTGCAGTGGATCAGGTGCGACGATTCCGCCGCCGGGGTGCGCGGCACTCTGCTCATCACGCTGTGCCTCGTCATACCGGTATTCGATTGCGCGGCCTGCCGTTCCGTTCGAGGGCCCGGCACAACGCCGATGGCCAACACGGTCGGATCTAGGACTGCTCGGTTCAGCATCGCGCTCATCGCATCACCGCCCTGGTCTTCGCCCCCGCACCGAATCTCGAAGTCTGTAGTCGCTCGGGCTGAGCCATGGAGACAGCGCGCGGGTTAGACAAGGAGATTTGTGGTGTTCACTCGTTTGGGAGACGCGGTCTATCGATTCCGCTGGGCGGTCATCGGTGTCGTCGTGGGTGCCCTGCTAGCTCTCGGTGCCTACGGGCTGGGACTGGATGACCACCTCAGCCCGGGCGGATTGGACGATCCGACCTCGCAGGCGGCCCAGGCCGCGCAACTCGAGGACCGCACGTACGGACGCAGCCATCTCTCCGATGTCCTGGTCCTCTACACCGCTCCCGACGGCGGCAGCATCGATGATCCCGGGCTCAGTCAGAAGATCGTCGACAACCTCAACCGGTTACCGCGCGAACACCCCGACCAGATCAGCAAAATCAACGGCGCCTACTGGAAGACCGACACCGGCGAATACGCACCCAAAATGATGGGCTCGCCCGACAAGCGGCACGCCTTCGCCGCGATCGCCATCAAAGGCGATGACGACACGACCACCATGCGCCACTTCCGAGAAGTCAAGAACGCCTTCGCCATCGACGGCGTCACCGTGCAGGTCACCGGCCTGCAGCCGATCGGGGGCGCACTGTTCGACACCATGGCCCAAGACCAGCAGCGGATGGAAGTGCTGGCGTTGCCGGCGGTGGCGATCCTGCTGTTCGTCATCTTCGGCGGCATCGTCGCGGCCTCGCTTCCGCTGATCGTCGGTGGCCTCACCATCGTCGGCGCCACCGGAATCGTCATGGTGATCACGAAGTTCACCGACGTGAACTCCTTTGTCAGCGCCGTTGTTTCGATGATCGGCTTCGGACTGGCCATCGACTACGGCCTGTTCATCGTCAGCCGCTTCCGCGAGGAACTCGCCGTCGGGTACGACACCCGCGCCGCGGTGCGCCGCACCGTGATGACCGCCGGGCGTACGGTGGCGTCGTCTGCCACGATGATCATCGCCGCCAGTTCGGGCATGCTCCTGTTTCCACAGGGGTTCCTCAAATCCGTGGCCTACGGGACCATGGCGGCCGTGCTGCTGGCAGCACTCACCGCGATCACCCTGCTACCCGCCATGCTGTCGGTGCTGGGCCCGCGCGTGGACAAATGGGGCTGGAAGCGACTGCGCAAGACCAAGACCGCCCACGAAACCGACAACGGCTTCTGGGACCGGCTCACCGCCTGGGTGATGCGTCATCCGCTCAAAGTCATACTCCCGCTGACGATCGGGCTGCTGCTTCTGGTCATCCCGGTCGAGGACCTGGCCTTCGGCGGACTCGACGAAACCTACCTACCGCCGGACAACCCGACCCGAGTCGCACAAGCCGACTTCGACCGGTCCTTTCCCCTGCGCAAGGCTTACCCGATCGAACTGGTCATCGTCACCGACAACCCGAGCAAGGTCGGCCCGATCATCTCCCAAGCCAACCAGGCACCCGGGCTCGCGCCACGCGCCGCCTTCGCCATCGACCAAACCCCACCCAAGGGCACCAACGTCTGGACAACCTCCGCGGCGATCGCCGACAGCAACAACGCCGGACCGACCATCGAGTATCTCCGGTCGATGGACGTCCCCGAAGGCACGCAAGTACTGGTCGGTGGCCAGCCCGCGATCCAATACGACAGCGTCGACACGCTGGTGTCGCGCCTACCGTGGATGATCCTGCTGGTCGTGTCCATCACGATGCTGCTGATGTTCCTGACGTTCGGCTCGGTCGTGCTGCCGATCAAAGCCGCATTGATGAGCGCGCTCGGGCTCGGCTCCACCCTCGGCATCCTGACCTGGATCTTCATCGACGGTCATGGCGCGTCGCTGCTCAACTTCACTCCGCAACCGATCACGTCGCCGGTGCTCGTGCTGATCATCGCGATCATCTACGGCCTGTCGATCGACTATGAGGTTTTCCTGCTCTCCCGGATGGTCGAAGCGCGTACCCGCGGCGCGAGCACCACCGAAGCTGTCCGAATCGGGACCGCGCAAACGGGGCGCATCATCACCGCGGCCGCGCTGATCCTGCTCATGGTGACCGGCGCGTTCGCGTTCTCCGATCTGGTGATGATGCAGTACATCGCCTTCGGCATGGTCTCGGCCTTGTTCATCGACGCCACGGTGCTGCGCATGCTGCTGGTGCCGGCCACCATGAAACTGCTCGGTGATGACAGTTGGTGGGCACCGGGATGGATGAAGAAGATTCAGCAGAAGATCGGGCTCGGCGAACCGGTCCTCGATGACGAGCTTCCCGGCGGCGGTGAAATGGTGGACCTGGTCAAAACCACTCCGATCACCGACCCGGTCACCGAACAGATAGCACTGCTGCCCGACGGCACACCGGCCACCCAACCACGGTCTTCCCGCAGAGTCCGTCCCCGCAGAATCAACAGCGAGGCCCCGACCGTCCGCCTCGATGACACCACCGCCGCCCTACCGAGGGGTGCAACACCCAGTACACCGCCCCCATGGAATTCCTGAAGAACAGGCCGGGATGTGCCGACCCAATCCGTCAAACGGTCAGTGACAAACCGTGTCTAATAACGGATCCAGGTTCCGACGGAGCATTGCGCCCACGCGTAGAGCGTGCCGGGCGCGGCGGTGGTGAGGTCGAGGATCTTGACCGATGTCCTACTGGAACGGATCGGTCAGCACGATTGGGCGAGGTGCCCGGCACAGGGCGGATTTACTGGGGTTCGGCCTCGGTCTGCCCTGCGTGATGGCATGCTGAGCAGCGGATACGTCCCCTGCTCAACTGGGTTCAGCACAGCTGCGGGCACGCCGTTACCCGCAGACGACTCGCGGGAAGGTGAGGGCAATGAGTAGAAGCAGCCAGAAGCTTCGCGGTGAAGATGAAATTGGCGTCAAGCTCGCAGTTTCTGACCACTCGTATCATTCGGCCGCGCTCGGGTACGCGGCGACACGACGGAAGAAATGGCCGGACAGGACGTTTGTGGTGACCGACGTCGGTCCTACCAGGGAACCTGCGTCCACCGACCGCCCGACCAAGTCGCCGTTGCCTCGGGTGGTTTCCCTCACGCCCTACGACAGACCTGGCGCTGCTCCGATGCAGGTCCTGGCCTATGTCCCGACGAACTTCAACAAACCCCTGCGCGTCGGGGACGCGGTGGTGACCCGCATGTCCAAGCACGGCGCGCACAAAGGGCTACCGGGAGTGCACCTCCGTATCGTCGGCGCAGAACCAGTGGACGTTGCCCTGCGGAGGCACCACCGCGAATCGGAGGGCCGACATGCGCGGAAAGTCGAACAGACACCGAAGACGCCAAGGCTCAAGAAACGTCGGTGAGGGTCGAGCCGCCGCCATCCATTGTTTGACACGAAAGCGGCTGGGACCCCGGTGAATCAGTCGCTGAAGGCGGCCGAAACCTGATAGGCGATGTGCTGTCTGGGGCTCAGCACCATGAAGTGGCTGGTCCATCGTCACGAGTTCGGAACCCCTTGTCGGCGTAAGGCGGCTGGGTCGAATACTTCCGCAGCTGGGGAAAACTACGCGGGTGGTTCGGGGTGGAGGCGGGTGTGGAGGTAGGCGAGGATTTCGTCTCGGGCCTGGAGGGTGGGGTGGCCTTGTTCGTCGACGAGGTGGGCGGTGACGACGCTGTGGGGGGTTTGGACGATGTGCTGGAAGAAGGGTGGGGGGTTGGGGTTGGCGTGGGTGCCGGAGAGGACTCGGCCGTCGAAGCGGTCGCCGAGGAGTTGGGTGTAGGCGGCGAAACGCTGGCCGGTGCACCATTTGTCGTTGTCGAAACGGTAGGCGAGGGCGCGGAGGTCGTCGCGTTCGAAGCGGGCGGCGATGGCGGTCGCGTCCTCCGGGGAGAGCTCGAGGCCGGCGGGGTCGTCGAGTGGAAGGGACGGGTGGTTGATGACGGGGGCGATGACCGCGGGTTCGAGGGTCATGGTGAGTGCGAAGTTTCCGGTGAAGCACATGCCCACCGCGCCGACGCCGGGGCCGCCGGATTCGGCGTGGGCCAGGCGGGCCAGGGCGCGCAGCCACACGGCGACGGGGCTGGTGCCGCCGCCGCGGAAGGCGCGAAACTCCTTGCTGACGCAGGTCTTCCGTGCGATCGGGTCGCCCAGTTCGACCGTCGGGTACGCGCCGTCCACACCGAACAGTGAGGGCACGTAGACGGTGAAGCCCGCGTCGCGGACCCACCGCGCGAAGCGCAGCACATCGGGGCTGATGCCGGGCATCTCCGGCATGACGATCACCGCCGGCCCGCTGCCTGCCACATAGACGGTCTTGTCCGCGCCTTCCAGTGCAATGGTGCGCTTGGTGAAATCGCCCAGAGTGTCGTCAGGCGTTGGGTTTTCGGACTGCACGGGCGCAGGGCCTTTCCTCGATACGACGAATCGATTCGATCGTATCGGGCAGGCAGTCGGGTGAAACGAGTGTGTTTATCCGTCAGCCGTGCTGCAGGTACTTGACCAGGGCCTCGCGCTCGGTTTCGAGTTCGGAGATCTGGCTCTTGACGACGTCTCCGATGCTGACGATGCCGATCATCCGGCCGTCGCGGAGGACCGGGAGGTGGCGGATCCGGTGCTCGGTCATGGTGGCGTTGAGGGTTTCCACGCGGTCGTCGGGCGAGCAGGTGTGCACGGCGGCGGTCATGATCGAAGAGACGGAGGCGTCGAGGAGTGCGGCGCCTTGGTCATGGAGTCGGCGCACGATGTCTCGTTCGGAGACGATGCCTGACATGGCGGCACCGTCCCGCGAGACGATCACCGCGCCCACATTGTGGGTCGCCAGGACCCTGAGCAGTTCACGCACTGATGCATCGGGTGCAATCGTGACCACGCCGCTGCCCTTCCGGCGCAGTATTTCAGAGATTCGCATGTGTCCACCGCCCAACGCTCGGGACTATCCGTGGTTACTAGGATGCCGCTGATAACCGGGCGTGACCAGCAAAGATTGCGATTCGATGCCTAACCGGATGCGCGGGCGTCGAGACCCGCGTGCCACCTTCCGGCAGTAGGGTTATCTCAATAGTTGCCAACTGGCATCATCCGCCGTGGTCGCTGCGCTGAAGTATGCCGGACCTGACTAAATTCTCGGTCCTTCCGGGAGTTATTAGCCCGGATCGATCAAAGAATCGAAGATGAATACCCGGCCGCCAAGAAGTAGCTGACTGCCTGGTTGCGGCACTGTCGGCCGCCTGGGTGCCGCGGGCACCCAATCCGGACGGCCCGGCGGGCGAATATGGGTGCCGTTGGCCGACCCGCGGTCCATCACCAGCACGTCCCACCCCACGAGCCGGATCTCGGCGTGCACCCGCGACATGCCTCCGGAGGTTTCGGGGATCCGAATCGCCTGCGCACCGCGCCGCACCTGGTCGGATCGTTCCGGCTCCCGCCCGATCACCAGATCGCTGTCGAGCGCATACGAGGTCCCGTCATCGAGCAGCAGCACACCCAGCGGCGGCCGGATGCCCCCGGTGAGCACACAGGTCACGGCTCCATCCGAATGCCGCACAGAGCACGCGCGGATCGTTGAGATGGCCACGCGCGCAATCGTATCCGTGCACGACGACCCCGAGCCGAGTGGCACGCGATGCCTTCTTGCCCGCACTGCCGGACGCGGCATCCCACGGCCTTGCGGGCTCGTTCGCCGGCTGCCCATTGCGTATCGATTGCCCCACGCGACCACGCCGTCCACGCTGGCCACCAGGTGGCTGCCCGGCACCACCTCGACCCGGGTGCTCATCTCACCCGGCTCCCGCCTGCCCCACCAACCCGTCGGTCCACGCGTCGGTTTCGATGCGGCGCTGCGTGATGGGTCCCCTCGTTCGCTGGATGGTACCGGTCGCGAATGACGAACAATCGGCCATCGACGTAGTGCGCGACAGGCGATTCCGCGACGCGCGCGCGACTTCGGGCGAAGCTGCCCCGCACTCCCCCACCAGGGACGTAGCATGCGGAACGTGGCCGATGCGAAACGTCCCGCCGCGGTGCGGGTCCTCGTCTACAGCAATGACGCCGATACCCGGAGCCAGGTGATGCTGGCGCTGGGGAGACGGCCGCACCCGGATCTGCCGCCCATCGAATACCTCGAGGTGGCGACCGGGCCGGTCGCCGTCGAGCGCGTGGACGCCGGCAATCTGGATCTGCTGATCCTCGATGGCGAGTCGGCCCCGGAGGGCGGTCTCGGCCTGGCCAAGCAACTCAAGGACGAGATCGCGGACTGCCCGCCGATCGTCGTGCTGACCGGCCGCCCGGACGATGCCTGGCTGGCCAATTGGTCGCGCGCCGAGGCCGCGGTGCCCCACCCCATCGACCCCATCCGGCTCACCGAGGCTGTCTTGGGTGTGCTCGGTAATAGCTTCGCGGCCTGATCTTCGTTCGCCCTCGTGATCAGGGCAAACCCATGTCACGTGACATTCGCGATTGCGTCCGATCGGTCATAAAAGACCGTTCCGAATTCGATCAAACGCGATTGCGAATCGTGATGTATCTTCTCGTCCGAGTTGTAGGCTGTGCCGTAGCTCACACGAGCGCGGGCATCGGTATCAATGAAGCCGCCGCCTCACTCCCCGAAGGTCCGTGCCGTCGCTGAGCGGTGCCCGGGGAACGAGACTGGCCGGCGGACGACGATGTCAGCCCGCGCCTCGGCAGCTGCCGTCCGTATTGCGTCGTCCAGCTCGCAGGAGGGGTAGTGCTGTTGTGAATATCGAGGTACCGACCCTGGTTCTCGGCGCGGTGGCCGCCGCGTTCGGGGTGTTCTCCATTTTCCTGGCGGCCCTGATCGGCCCCAAACGCTACAACCGGGCAAAGCTCGAAGCCTATGAATGCGGTATCGAACCCACCCCCCACGCTGTCGCGGGCGGGCCGGGAAATGCTGCGGGCCAGCGCTTTCCGGTGAAGTACTACCTCACCGCCATGCTGTTCATCATCTTCGACATCGAGATCGTGTTCCTCTACCCGTGGGCTGTGCACTTCGACGCGCTGGGAGTGTTCGGGCTGGCCGCCATGGCGTTGTTCATCTTCAACGTCTCGGTCGCCTACGCCTACGAGTGGCGGCGCGGCGGTCTCAGCTGGGATTGATTGGCGCACAGGGGATTTCCAATGACACACCCCGTGCGAGACGGGGTGTCCCGATCCGGGAGATGTAGTCCGACATGGGTCTCGAGGAGAAGCTGCCCAGCGGGTTCCTGCTGAGCACGGTGGAAGATTTGGCCGGCTATCTGCGCAAGAGTTCGCTCTGGCCGGCGACGTTCGGCCTGGCGTGCTGCGCGATCGAGATGATGGCCACCGGCGGTGGGCGATTCGATATCGCCCGCTTCGGCATGGAGGCGTTCCGCGCCTCGCCGCGCCAGGCCGATCTGATGATCGTCGCGGGCCGGGTGAGCCAGAAGATGGCCCCGGTGCTGCGCCAGGTCTACGACCAGATGACCGAACCGAAATGGGTGCTGGCCATGGGTGTCTGCGCATCCTCGGGCGGCATGTTCAACAACTACGCCATCGTGCAGGGCGTCGACCATATCGTGCCGGTCGACATCTACCTGCCCGGCTGCCCGCCGCGGCCGGAGATGCTGTTGAACGCGATCCTGAAGCTGCACGAGAAGATTCAGGAGATGCCGCTCGGCGTCAATCGCGAGGAAGCCGTGCGCGAGGCCGAGCGCGCCGCACTCGCGAGCACCCCGACCATTCAGTTGAAGGGGCTGCTGCGATGACCTTCGATGCACCTACCGGCACGGAGAGCCCCCCGGAGGCGGCGGTGGAACCCACTGAGAACACCCCGGAGACAACCGAAGCCGCCGAGCCCGCCGACGAGGTGATCGGCGTCCGCAAGGGCATGTTCGGTGTCTCCGGTACCGGCGACACCTCCGGCTATGGCCGGCTGGTCCGCACGGTCTCCATGCCCGGCGGCACGCCCGCGCCCTACGGTCCCGTCTTCGACGAGATCATCGCGAATCTGCGCCTGGCGCTGGCGAAGACCTTCGACGAGGCCGTGGAGAAGATCGTAGTGTTCCGCGGCGAGCTGACCCTGCACATCCGCCGCGAGCACCTGGTGCTGGTGGCGAAGACACTGCGCGACACCGAAGCCCTGCGTTTCGAGTTGTGCCTGGGTGTCAGCGGCGCGCACTACCCCGAGGACGCCGGGCGCGAGTTGCACGCGCTGTATCACCTCAACTCCATCACCCACAACCGCCGGGTGCGGCTGGAAGTCTCGGTGCCGGACGACGATCCGCACCTGCCCTCGCTGTACACGGTCTATCCGACGGTGGACTGGCACGAGCGGGAGACCTACGACTTCTTCGGCATCCTGTTCGACGGTCACCCCTCGCTGACCCGCATCGCCATGCCCGACGACTGGCGTGGCCACCCGCAGCGCAAGGACTATCCGCTCGGCGGGATCCCGGTCGAATACAAGGGTGCGCGCATCCCGCCGCCCGACGAGCGGAGGACGTACAGCTGATGAACGACATCGACACCAAGTCCCGTCGCAACACCGAGGAACGACCCGAACACGCGGTCACCGTGGTGGGAAACGACTGGGACGAGATCTCCGCTGCCCTCAACGGGGTCGCCGAGGAACGCATCGTCGTGAACATGGGCCCGCAGCACCCCTCCACGCACGGGGTGCTGCGGCTCATTCTCGAAATCGAGGGTGAGACCGTCACCGAGGCCCGGTGCGGCATCGGCTACCTGCACACCGGCATCGAGAAGAACCTCGAGTACCGCAGCTGGGTGCAGGGCACCACCTTCGTGACCCGCATGGACTACCTGTCGCCGTTCTTCAACGAGACGGCGTACTGCCTGGCGGTCGAGAAGCTGCTGGACATCACCGACGACATCCCCGAGCGCGCCAATGTCATCCGGGTGATGCTCATGGAGCTCAACCGCATCTCCTCGCATCTGGTCGCGCTGGCGACCGGCGGCATGGAACTGGGTGCGCTCACCCCCATGCTGTTCGGCTTCCGGGAACGCGAACTGATCCTGGACGTGTTCGAGACCATCACCGGTCTGCGCATGAACCACGCCTTCATCCGGCCCGGCGGTATCGCCCAGGATCTGCCGGCCGACGGCGTGCGGAAGGTGCGCGAGCTGCTGGACCTGCTGCCGAAGCGCCTGCGGGACATGGAACTTCTGCTCAACCAGAACCCCATCTGGAAGGCCCGTACCCGCAATGTCGGTTACCTGGACCTCACCGGGTGCATGGCGCTGGGCATCACGGGTCCGGTACTGCGCGCCACCGGCCTCCCGCACGACCTGCGCAAGTCCCAGCCCTACTGCGGTTACGAGAACTACGAGTTCGACGTCCAGGTCGACACCGGCTGCGACTGTTACGGCCGCTACCTCATCCGCGTCAACGAGATGAAGGAGTCGGTCAAGATCGTCGAGCAGTGCCTCGACAGGCTGCGGCCGGGCCCGGTCATGGTGGAGGACAAGAAAATTGCATGGCCTGCCGATCTGCAGCTCGGGCCGGACGGACTCGGCAATTCGCCGCAGTACATCGGCAAGATCATGGACACCTCCATGGAGTCGCTCATCCACCACTTCAAGCTGGTGACCGAGGGCCTGCGTGTCCCGCCGGGCCAGGTGTACGTGGCGGTCGAATCACCGCGCGGCGAGTTGGGCGTGCACATGGTCAGCGACGGCGGCACCCGGCCCTACCGGGTCCACTACCGCGACCCCTCCTTCACGAATCTGCAAGCGGTGGCGGCGATGTGCGAGGGCGGCCTGGTGGCCGACGTGATCGCGTCCGTCGCCTCCATCGACCCCGTGATGGGTGGTGTCGATCGATGACCGAGATCCTGCTCAACCTCACCACGCGGCCGATTCCCTACCCGGAGAAGGTGCGTGAGGGTCTGCAACTCGAGGCCCGCGAGATCATCGACCGGTACCCCCATCCGCGTTCTGCACTGCTTCCCCTTTTGCACCTGGTGCAATCGGTGGAGGGGTACGTCTCCGGGACCGGCATCGAATTCTGTGCCGAGCAGCTGGGATTGACCGATGCCGAGGTCACCGCGGTGGCCACGTTCTACTCGATGTACCGGCGCACGCCGACCGGTGACTATCACGTCGGTGTCTGCACGAACACACTGTGTGCGGTCATGGGCGGCGATCAGATCCTCGCGGAGCTGAAGCAGCACCTGGGAATCACGCACGGAGAGACCACCGCCGACGGCGCGGTCACCCTCGAGCACATCGAGTGCAATGCGGCCTGCGATTACGCGCCGGTCGTCATGGTCAACTGGGAGTTCTTCGACAACCAGACCCCGGAATCGGCCAGAGGACTGGTGGATTCGCTGCGGCGCGGGGAGCCCGTGACCGGATCTCGCAGCGGCATCCCGGTGTGCACCTTCCGCGAGACCGCCCGCATTCTCGCCGGATACGAGGACCAGCGGCCGGGCGCCACCGACGGCGCCGCCGGACCCGCCACCCTCGCGGGCCTGCATGTCGCCGAACGGGATCTGCATGTCGCGGAACAGAAGCCGACCGACGGAGGCGCGCAGTGACGACCGCTCTGACTCCCGTCCTCTCCAAGCACTGGGCGGACCCGGAGGGCTGGACCCTGGCGGCCTACCGCGGCCAGGGCGGGTACCGCGCACTGCCGAAGGCACTGCGCATGAACCCGGACGAGGTCATCGCCACGGTGAAGGACTCCGGCCTGCGCGGCCGCGGCGGCGCGGGCTTCCCCACCGGCATGAAGTGGGGCTTCATCCCGCAGGGCCCCGGTCCCGACGGCACCACCAAGCCGCACTATCTGGTGGTCAATGCCGATGAGTCGGAACCCGGTACCTGCAAGGACATTCCGCTCATGCTGGCGAGCCCGCACACCCTCGTCGAGGGCGTCATCATCGCCGCCTACGCCATTCGCGCCTCGCACGCCTTCATCTACGTGCGCGGCGAGGTGGTGACCGTGCTGCGCCGCCTGCAGGCGGCGGTCCAGCAGGCCTATGCCGCAGGCTACCTCGGCCGCGATATCCAGGGCTCGGGCTTCGACCTCGAGATCGTGGTGCACGCCGGTGCGGGCGCCTACATCTGCGGTGAGGAGACCGCCCTGCTGGATTCGCTCGAGGGCCGCCGCGGCCAGCCGCGCCTGCGTCCCCCGTTCCCGGCGGTGGCGGGTCTCTACGCCTGCCCTACCGTCGTCAACAATGTGGAATCCATTGCGTCCGTGCCGTCCATCATCGCCAATGGCGTGGACTGGTTCCGGTCGTTCGGCACCGAGAAGTCGCCGGGCTTCACGATCTACTCGCTCTCCGGTCACGTGACGCGACCGGGGCAGTACGAAGCGCCGCTCGGAATCACGTTGCGGGAGTTGCTGACCTACGCGGGTGGCATCCGCACCGGCCACGCCCTCAAGTTCTGGACGCCGGGCGGCTCGTCCACCCCGATCTTCACCGACGAGCACCTCGATATCGCTCTCGACTACGAGGGCGTCTCGGCGGCAGGCTCCATGCTCGGCACCAAGGCCCTCCAGATCTTCGACGACACCACCTGCGTCGTGCGGGCGGTGTTGCGCTGGACCGAG
Source organism: Nocardia sp. NPDC051981 (assembly GCF_040680715.1). Lineage (NCBI taxonomy): Bacteria > Bacillati > Actinomycetota > Actinomycetes > Mycobacteriales > Nocardiaceae > Nocardia > Nocardia sp. NPDC051981. Next base: position 382,609 of record NZ_JBFAXK010000004.1, read on the forward strand.
TTCTACGCCCACGAATCCTGCGGTAAGTGCACCCCCTGCCGCGAGGGCACCTACTGGCTCGTCCAGCTGCTCCAGCGGCTGGAGAACGGCCGGGGCCACGAGACCGATCTGGACAAGCTCGCCGACATCGCCGACAACATCAACGGCAAGTCCTTCTGTGCTCTCGGCGACGGTGCGGCCAGCCCGATCTTCTCCTCCCTGAAGTACTTCCGCGACGAGTACGCCGAGCACATCCGCCTCGGCGCCTGCCCGTTCGACCCGGCCCGGTCCACCGTCTGGGCTGAAGGAGCGCGATGACCTCGACAGTGAGCTCCACGACCGGCGGCGGGGTGACCCCCACCGACATGGTGACCGTAACCATCGATGGCACAACGGTTTCCGTGCCCGCCGGCACCCTGGTGATCCGGGCCGCCGAACTCATCGGCACCCAGATCCCGCGGTTCTGCGACCATCCACTTCTCGATCCCGTCGGCGCCTGTCGGCAGTGCCTGGTCGAGATCGAGGGACAGCGCAAGCCAGTCGCCTCCTGCACCCAGACGGTGGCCGAGGGCATGGTGATCCACACTCAGCTGACCTCGCCCGCCGCCGCCAAGGCGCAGGAGGGGGTGATGGAGCTGCTGCTCATCAACCACCCCCTCGACTGCCCGGTCTGCGACAAGGGCGGCGAATGCCCGCTGCAGAACCAGGCCATGTCCACCGGCCGCGCCGAATCCCGCTTCGACGGCGAGAAGCGCACCTATCCCAAGCCGATTCCACTGTCGGCGGCCATCCTGCTGGACCGGGAACGCTGCGTGCTGTGCGCGCGCTGCACCCGGTTCTCCCAGCAGGTGGCCGGTGACCCGTTCATCGAACTGATGGATCGCGGTGCGCTGCAACAGGTCGGCATCGCCGCCGGGGAGCCGTTGGACTCCTACTTCTCCGGCAACACCGTGCAGATCTGCCCGGTCGGCGCGCTCACCGGTTCGACCTACCGCTTCCGCGCCCGGCCCTTCGACCTGGTGTCCAGCCCGGCGGTGTGCGAGCACTGCGCCTCGGGCTGTGCCCAGCGCACCGACCACCGCCGCGGCAAGGTCATGCGCCGCCTCGCCGGTGACGACCCGCAGGTCAACGAGGAATGGAACTGCGACAAGGGCCGTTTCGCGTTCGCGTACGCCACCGAACCGGACCGGCTCACCACGCCCATGGTGCGCAGCTGGAAGGACGGGACGCTGCAGCCCGCCTCCTGGTCCGAGGCGATCAGGGCCGCGGCGCGTGGACTGGCGTCGGCACGCGGCAATGCCGGTGTGCTGATCGGCGGCCGCGTCACGCTCGAGGATGCCTACGCGTACTCCAAGTTCGCGCGAATCGCGTTGAACACCAATGATATCGACTTCCGCGCCCGCGAGCACTCCGGCGAGGAGGCCGACTTCCTGGCGGCTCGCGTTGCGGGACAGGGCATCACGGTCGACTACGCGGCGCTCGAACGCGCCCCGTTCGTGCTGCTCGCCGGCTTCGAAGCCGAAGAGGAATCGCCGATGGTGTACCTGCGGCTGCGCAAGGCGGCCCGCAAGAACGGCACCCCGATCTACTCGCTGGCCCCCTACATGACCCGCGGCCTGCAGCGCATGTCGGGCACCTTGCTGCTCACCGCGCCCGGCTCGGAACCGCATGTGCTGGAGGCGGTCCGCACCGGTGAGACCGATGCCGCCACCGCCGCCGGATACACCCGCCTGCGCGAGATCGCGGACCTGCTGCGCGAGCCCGGTGCCCTGATCCTGGTCGGCGAACGTCTCAGCGGCATTCCGGGTGGCCTGTCCGCGGCCGCCCGCCTGGCCGACGAGACCGGCGCCACCCTGGCGTGGATCCCCCGCCGTGCCGGTGAGCGCGGCGCGCTGGAGGCCGGCGCACTTCCGGTGCTCCTGCCGGGCGGGCGCCCCGTCGCGGATTCCGCTGCACGCCAGCAGGTCCGGGACGCGTGGAACGTCACCGATCTGCCCGCGGCTCCGGGCCGCGACACCAGTGCGATTCTGGCCGCCGCCCCGACACTGGGCGCGCTGCTCATCGCGGGGGTGGAGGTCGGCGACCTGCCCGACCCGCACGCGGCCCTGTCGGCCATCGATGCCGCGAGCTTCGTGGTATCGATGGAACTGCGCCGCAGCGATATCAGCGACCGCGCCGACGTCGTCTTCCCCGTCGCCTCGGCCATGGAGAAGAACGGCACCTTCCTCACCTGGGAGGGCCGCCACCGCCAGTTCGACGCCGCCCTGCGCGACGCCACCGTGCGCCGCGAGGCCGCGCCGATGCCCGAATACCGGGTGCTCGACGCCATCGCCGCGGACATGGGGATCCGGCTCGGCCTGCCCGACGTGGCCAGTGCCCGAGCCGAATTGGCGGATCTGGGCGCGTGGGAAGGCCCGCCCGCCGCGACTCCGGTGCACCGCCCGCACCCCATCGCCCAGCCGCATGCGGGCACCGCGGTGCTCGCCTCCTGGCGCATGCTCGTCGACCGCGGCCGCCTCCAGGACGGCGAACCCAACCTGGCCGGCACCGCCCGCACCCCGGTGGTGCGGCTCTCGGCGCACACGGCCGCCGAGATCGGCGCCACCACCGGCGATCCGGTGACGGTCGGCAACGATCACGGCCACATCACCCTGCCCCTGGTCATCACCGAGATGCCCGACCGCGTGGTGTGGCTGCCCATGAATTCCCCCGGCTCCGACGTGCTGGTGCAGCTCGGCACCACACCCGGACACCTCGTGCGCATCCGACGGGAGGACCACCGTGAGTGACCTGTCCATGTTCGGCCACGACCCCTGGTGGCTGGTGCTGGTCAAATCGATCGGCATCTTCGTCTTCCTGCTGCTGATACCGATGCTCGCGGTGTACGCCGAACGCAAGATCGTGGCCTTCATGCAGATGCGCGTCGGCCCCAACCGGGTCGGCCCGCGCGGCAGCCTGCAGTCCATCGCCGACGGCGTCAAGATGCTCCTCAAGGAGGACATCGTCCCGGTCATCGTCGACAAGCCCATTTTCATTCTCGCGCCGGTGATCTCGCTCATCCCGGCCGTGATGGCGTTCGCGGTGATCCCGTTCGGGCCGCAGGTCAGCATGTTCGGGCACCGCACGGCGCTGCAGCTGACCGATATGCCGGTGGGCGTGCTCTACATCCTGGCCATGGCCTCGGTCGGTGTGTACGGCATCGTGCTGGCGGGCTGGGCGTCGGGCTCCACCTATCCGCTGCTGGGCGGTCTGCGCTCCACCGCGCAGGTCATCTCCTACGAGATCGCCATGGCCCTGTGCTTCGCGGCGGTGTTCCTGCTCTCGGGCACCATGGCCACCTCGGGCATCGTCAAGGCGCAGAACGGAACCTGGTACGTCTTCCTGCTGCTGCCGTCGTTCCTGATCTACGCGGTGTCGATGGTCGGCGAGACCAACCGTGCGCCCTTCGACCTCCCCGAGGCCGAAGGCGAGCTGGTCGGCGGCTTCCACACCGAGTACTCCTCGCTCAAGTTCGCCATGTTCATGATGGCCGAGTACATCAACATGGCAACGGTTTCCGCGCTGGCCACCACGCTGTTCTTCGGCGGCTGGCACGCGCCGTTCCCGATCAGCCTGTGGGCGGGCGCGAACTCGGGCTGGTGGCCCATGCTGTGGTTCACCGCCAAGGTGTGGACGTTCCTGTTCGTGTTCATCTGGCTGCGCGGCACCCTGCCGCGACTGCGCTACGACCAGTTCATGAACCTGGGCTGGAAGCTGCTCATCCCGGTGTCGCTGGCCTGGGTCATGTACGTCGCCACCCTGAAGGTGCTGCAGGACAACGGGACCCACATCCAAACCCCCGGCATGGTGATCGGCGGGATCGTGGTCGCGGTCGTGCTGCTCGCGCTGGTCATCCGGGCCGGGCACGCGGGCGGCGACCGCACCAAGGCGTCGCCGGATCCGGACTCCACCCGGGCATACTCGGACTTCCCGGTGCCGCCGATGCCCGCTGCGCCCCCGGCAGCCACCGAGAAGGCCGGTCTGCTGGAACCGCTCGGCGGCTTCCTGGTCACGGCCTCGACCATGTTCAAGAAGCCGAACACCGAGCTGTATCCCGAGGTCAAAACCCCGACCGCGCCGCGCTATCACGGCCGGCACCAGCTCAACCGGCACCCGGACGGTCTCGAGAAGTGCATCGGCTGCGAGCTGTGCGCGTGGGCCTGCCCCGCCGACGCCATCTACGTCGAGGGCGCGGACAACACCGACGAGGCGCGCTTCTCCCCCGGTGAGCGTTACGGCCGCGTCTACCAGATCAACTATCTGCGCTGCATCGGCTGCGGCCTGTGCATCGAGGCCTGCCCGACCCGGGCACTGACCATGACCAACGAATACGAGCTCGCCGACGACAATCGGGCCGACCTCATCTACGAGAAGCAGGACCTCCTCGCGCCGATGCAGCCGGGCATGATCGCCCCGCCGCACGCCATGTACCCCGGCGCGGACGAGGGCTCCTACTACCGCGGTGAAGTCCCCGGCGCCGCAAGCGAACTCGCCGGAGCGGAAGGGACACAGCAATGATCGACCACCTGTCCCAGCCGGCCCAGCAGATCGTCACCCACACCTCCACCGGTGAGGCGGTGCAGTTCTGGATCCTGGCCGTGGTCGCGGTGCTGGGCGCGCTCGGCATGGTGTGCGCGCGCAAGGCCGTGCACTCGGCACTGTGCCTGGCCGCCACCATGATCACGCTGTCCGCGTTCTATATCGCCCAGAGCGCGCTGTTCCTGGGCATCGTGCAGATCGTCGTCTACACCGGCGCGGTCATGATGCTGTTCCTGTTCGTGCTGATGCTCGTCGGCGTGGATTCCGCCGAGTCACTGCGGGAGACGCTGCGCGGGCAGCGGCTCGCGGTGATCGTGGTGGGCATCGGCTTCGGCATGCTGCTCATCGGCGGCATCGCGCACGGGATGTCCGGTAAGAGCGTCGCCGAGACCGGACCCGGCCTGGGCGGCAACTACAGCATCGGGGCGCTGGCCGAACTCATCTTCGTGCGCTACGTGTGGGCGTTCGAGCTGACCGGCTCGCTGCTCATCACCGCCACCATCGGCGCCATGGTGCTCGCGCACCGCGAGAAGTTCGGGCCGCCCACCGATCAGCGCACGCTGTCGAAGGAACGCTTCCGCCAGGGCACCCGGGTCACGCCGCTGCCGACGCCCGGCGTGTACGCCCGCCACAATGCGGTCGACGCCCCCGCGCGACTGCCGGACGGCTCCTTCGAGGAACTGTCGGTCAGCACCATCCTGCGGCACCGGCGCAATCGGGCCCACACCGAAGCCGTGGTGCTCACCGTCGGCGACGGCAGTGACAGTCACCGCAACGGCAACGGCCACAACGGCACCGACGCGAACGGCGGCAAGAACGGCGACGACTCCCCCGAGGAAGGCTTGCGGTGAATCCGGACAACTATCTGTATCTCTCGGCCCTGCTCTTCACCATCGGCGCGGCCGGAGTCCTGGTGCGGCGCAACGCCATCGTGGTGTTCATGTGCATCGAGCTCATGCTCAACGCGGTGAACCTGGCCTTCGTCACCTTCGCCCGCACCCACGGCAACCTCGACGGCCAGGTGTTCGCCTTCTTCACCATGGTGGTCGCAGCCGCCGAGGTCGTGGTCGGCCTGGCCATCATCATGAGCATCTTCCGTGCCCGCCGCTCGACCTCGGTCGACGACGCGAACCTGCTGCGGTACTGACATGGATACCGCACAGATGATGCTGTGGCTGCTGCCGGCGCTCCCGCTCGCCGGCGCCGTGGTCCTGCTGCTGCTCGGCAGGATCAGCGACACGTGGGGTCACCTCGTGGGCACCCTCATGGCGCTGGCCTCGTTCGTGGTGGCGGCCTGGGCGTTCAGCGACATGCTGGATCGGACGGATGCGCGACGGGCCGTGCACTACAGCCTGTTCGAGTGGCTGCCGGTGACCGGGCTGAAAGTGGACTTCGCCCTGCAACTGGATCAGCTGTCGATGTGCTTCGCGCTGCTGATCACCGGCGTGGGCTCGCTGATCCATATCTACTCGGTCGGCTACATGGCCCACGATCCGGGACGGCGGCGCTTCTTCGCCTATCTCAACCTGTTCCTGGCCGCCATGCTGGTGCTGGTCCTCGCCGACAACTACCTGGTGCTGTACCTGGGCTGGGAAGGCGTCGGCCTGGCGTCCTACCTGCTGATCGGGTTCTGGTACGAGAAGCCTTCCGCCGCAACGGCGGCCAAGAAGGCGTTCGTGGTCAACCGGGTCGGCGACATGGGGCTGGCCATCGCGCTCATGGTCATGTTCGCGACCTTCGGGAGCATCGACTTCGGAACCGTGTTCGGGGCCGCCGGGCAGGCCGGCACCGGAACCCTCACCGCCATAGGGCTGCTGCTGCTCCTCGGCGCCTGCGGTAAGTCCGCGCAGGTGCCGCTGCAGTCCTGGCTCGGGGACGCGATGGAGGGCCCGACACCGGTGTCGGCGCTCATCCACGCGGCCACCATGGTCACCGCCGGTGTCTACCTGATCGCCCGCTCGAACCCGATCTTCGATCTTGCTCCGGCTGCGCAGGCCGCCGTAATGGCGGTCGGCGCAATCACATTGCTGTTCGGCGCCATCATCGGTTGCGCCAAGGACGACATCAAGAAGGCCCTCGCGGCCTCGACCATGAGCCAGATCGGCTACATGGTCCTCGCCGCCGGGCTCGGCCCGATCGGCTACGCGGCGGCCATCATGCACCTGCTCACGCATGGCTTCTTCAAGGCCGGGCTGTTCCTCGGCGCGGGCTCGGTCATGCACGCCATGGACGACGAGACCGATATGCGCCGCTACGGCGGGCTGCGCAAACTGCTGCCCGTCACCTACGTCACCTTCGGGCTGGGATACCTTGCCATCCTGGGTGTTCCGCCGTTCGCGGGGTTCTGGTCCAAGGACCGGATCATCGAGGCGGCATTCGCGCACGGCGGATTCGGCGGCATCATCACTGGCTTCGCCGCACTGTGCGGCGCGGGCATCACCGCCTTCTACATGACCCGCGTCATGATCCTCACGTTCTTCGGCGAACGCCGCTGGCGTGCAGGCGTGCACCCGCACGAGGCGCCCGCCTCCATGACCGGGCCGATGATCCTGCTGGCCTTCGGCTCGGTGTTCTCCGGCATGCTCTTCGCCTACGGCTCCTCGCTCACCAACTGGCTGGCCCCGGTCGTCGGTGAGCACCACGCCGAGCCGTTCATCCCGTCCTGGGCGATCACCTTTTTCGCGCTGGCGGTGGTGGCGGCCGGCATCTGGGTGGCCTACGACCAGTACGCACACGGCAAGATCCCCGAAACCGCCCCTGCCGCAGGCCCGCTCGTCGAGGCCGCCCGCCGCGACCTCTACGGCGACGCCGCCAACGAGGCCGCGTTCATGCGCCCCGGCCAGCACCTGACCCGGTCGCTGGTGTTCGTCGACAACCGCGGCATCGACGGCCTGGTCAACACCACGGCCGCCGTCATCGGCGGCCTGTCGGCCCGGATCCGGCGCGTGCAAACCGGTTTCGTGCGCTCCTACGCCCTGTCCATGTTCACCGGCGCGGCCCTGGTGGTCGCCGCCCTGCTGGCGGTGAGGTTCCTGTGAACGACCTTGCTAGTTCATCGTTGGGCGCCGTGCGGGAATTCCCCTGGCTCACCACGCTGTGGGCGGTGCCCCTCGCCGGAGCCGCACTCGCACTGCTGTTTCCGGCGGGCCGGCGCACCGGGGTGCGGGTCTTCGCGCTGCTGATCTCGCTGGGCACCCTCGGCATCGCCATCTGGCTGGCCACCCGGTTCGAAACCGGTGGCGCGCAATACCAGTTCGTCGAGAAGCAGCAGTGGATCCCGGCCTTCGGGGCGGGCTACACCCTCGGCATGGACGGCATCGCACTCGTCCTGGTGCTTTTGACCACCGGGCTCGTTCCGCTGCTGCTGCTCGCCGGATGGCAGGACGAGCGTGAGGTCGGCAGCGGCCCGCGGGTCGCGCACTACTACGTGGCGCTCACCCTCGTCGTCGAATCCATGGTGCTGATCTCGTTCACCGCGTTGGACATTCTGCTGTTCTACGTGTTCTTCGAGGTCATGCTCATCCCGATGTACTTCCTCATCGGCGGCTTCGGGCCGCGGACCGGGGATGCGGCGGTGCGGCAGCAGCGGTCGCGGGCCGCGGTGAAGTTCCTGCTGTACAACCTGTTCGGCGGGCTCATCATGCTGGCGGCGGTCATCGGGCTGTACGTCATCACCGCCCGCGACAAGCTCGGCAGCAATGGCGGCGGCACCTTCGACTTCCGGACGGTCATGGAGGCGGCCAACTTCGGCCACCTCGGTGCGACGCCCGCGGTGCTGAACGCGCTGTTCCTGGGCTTCATGTTCGCCTTCGCGGTGAAGGCCCCGCTGTGGCCGCTGCACACCTGGCTGCCCGACGCGGCGGTGTCGGCCACCCCGGCCAGCGCGGTGCTCATGATGGCGGTGGTCGACAAGGTCGGCACCTTCGGCATGCTGCGCTACTGCCTGCTGCTGTTCCCTTCCGCCACTTCGACTTACGCGCCGCTGATCAGTGTGCTCGCGGTGATCGGGATCATCTACGGCGCGCTGCTGGCCATCGGCCAGACCGACGTCATGCGACTGATCGCCTACACCTCGATCTCGCACTTCGGGTTCATCATCCTCGGCATCTTCGCGCTCACCACCCAGGGCGGTACCGGCGCGACGCTGTACATGGTCAACCACGGCATCTCCACCGCGGCGCTGTTCCTGATCGCCGGATTCCTGGTGTCGCGCCGGGGAACCCGGCTCATCGCCGCGTTCGGCGGTGTCCAGAAGGTCGCGCCCATCCTGGCGGGCACCTTCCTCATCTCCGGCCTGGCGACCCTCTCACTGCCCGGTCTCGCACCGTTCATCAGCGAATTCCTGGTCCTGATCGGTACATTCACCCGGTACCCGGTGGCGGCCGTCCTCGCGGCCTCCGCGCTGGTGCTGGCGGCGCTGTACGTGCTGTGGATGTACCAGCGCATGATGACCGGCCCGGTGAAGGAGGGCAACGAGCGGCTCTACGACCTGCTCCCCCGCGAATTGGTGGTCGTGGTGCCGCTCATCCTCGCCCTGCTGTTCCTGGGCGCGTACCCGAAACCGGCGCTGGACCGGATCGATCCGGCCGTCGCCCGCACCCTCACCACCATCGGACAGCACAACCCGGCACCGGCCGTACAGCCGGAAGCCGCCCAAACGACCACGGGAGGTGCCCACAAATGAGTGGAGGTCTGCTGCTCGCCGCAACAGTCCCGGCACCGAGCATCGAATACCGAGACCTGTCCCCGATGCTGATCGTGTTCGGCGTCGCCGTGGCGGGCGTGCTGGTGGAAGCCTTCGCGCCCAGGCGATTCCGATACGGGATCCAGCTGGCGCTCGGACTGGGCGGATTGGCCGTCGCGCTCGGCGCGGTGATCGGACTGCGCGATGTCCGCGAGACGGCGGTCGTGGGCGCGGTTGCCATTGACGGGGTTTCCCTGTTCCTACAGGGCACCATCCTCGTCGTCGGCATCCTCGGACTGCTGTTCATCGCCGAACGCCACGCCGACCGCATGCCGGTGCGGCGGGAAGGGCCCGGCACCTGGAGCCTGACCGCCTCGCGCGGCGGGGTGGACGCCTTCACCCCGCAGGCGGCGGCCACGCCCGGCAGCGTCGACGAAGTCGCCGCCACCAAGGCCGGAGTCGCCACCACCGAGGTCTTCCCCCTCACCCTGTTCGCGCTCGCGGGTCTCATGCTGTTCCCGGCCTCGAACGACCTGCTCACCATGTTCGTGGCACTGGAAGTGCTGTCGCTGCCGCTGTACCTGCTGTGCGGGCTGGCGCGGCGTCGCCGGCTACTGTCGCAGGAGGCCGCGCTGAAATACTTCCTGCTGGGCGCGTTCTCGTCGGCCTTCTTCCTCTACGGCATGGCACTGCTCTACGGTTACGCTGGCACCATCCGCCTGGCAGGCATTGCCGAAGCCGTCGCCCGCGATGCCGGAAACTCGCACACCCTGGCCATTCTCGGTATCGCCATGCTGGCGGTGGGCCTGCTGTTCAAGATCGGCGCGGTCCCGTTCCAGTCCTGGGTACCCGACGTCTACCAGGGCGCGCCGACCTCGATCACCGCATTCATGGCCGCCGCCACCAAGATCGCCGCAGTCGGTGCATTGCTGCGCGTGCTGTACGTGGCGGTCCCCGACCTGCGCAACGACTGGCGGCCGGTGCTCGCGGCGGTCGCCATCGCCACCATGGTCGTCGGCGCGATCCTCGCCATCACTCAGACCGACATGAAGCGCATGCTCGCGTATTCCTCGGTGGCACATGCCGGATTCATCCTGACCGCCCTGGTGGCCGCGACCACTGCGGGCGTCTCGTCCGTCCTGTTCTACCTCGCCGTCTACGGCCTCGGCACCCTCGGCGGCTTCGCCGTGGTCAGCCTGGTCCGCAACGAGAACGGTGACGAGGCAACGGCGTTGCCCGCCTGGGCCGGCATGGGCCGCCGCTCCCCCTGGCTGGCGACCATCTTCTCCCTGTTCCTGCTGTCCTTCGCCGGTATCCCGCTCACCAGCGGCTTCATCGCCAAGTTCGGCGTGTTCGCCGCGGCCACCGGCGGCGATGCCGCCACCCTGGTCATCGTCGGTGTCATCTCGAGCGCCATCGCGGCCTTCTTCTACATCCGCGTGATCGTCCTGATGTTCTTCACCGACCCGCCGGCCACCCCGCCCATCGTCGTCTACCCCACCCTGACCAGCACGGTCATCGCCCTCACCGCCGCGGCCACCCTGGTCCTCGGCATCTTCCCCCAACCCCTGCTCGACCTGGCCAAGAATGCCTCGACCTTGACCCGCTGAGCCTCGGCCAATCGATCGGGCCCGCCGCGACATTCGCGGCGGGCCCGATTCATGCTGTCGCCCGGTACGGCGATGTCGAGTCAGTGGCGATCCAGGTCAGGTATTTGTCCTGCACCCCCCGGTACAGATCGGTGAGGATGCCGTCGGGTGTTGCGGCGGGTCCCTGCGGGCGGCCCTGGACGATGGCTATCTCGATCGCGCTGTGCGGTGCGATGCAGGCGAGGTAGCCGGTGCAGCGGACCATCGGCCAGACCTGCACGTCGGGCGGTGCGTTGTCGAGCACGTTGGTCCACGATCCGTCGAACTGACGCACGAACACTTCCCCGACGAACCGTCCGAACCGATCGATCATGGCGCGATTCTCAGGGGCGAGGATGCCACGACGATCCACGATCCGTGTCCGTGCCACCTGCACCGCAACCTGCAGCCCCTGCAATGTCCAGGGGTCGTCGAGCGCGCCCACACTCGGCGCGTCCTGCGCGAAGAACAACTCCAGCGCAGCGGGATGCCCAGCCAACCAGGCACCATAATCGTCCAACAGCAATTCGGCCGACAACGAAACCTGTTGCACGACACCATCATCGAGGATCGCCACTGCCCTACCCCTTTCGGAATTCGGGCTGCCACCAGACCCACCGAGCTCACCAGCAGCCCTACCGCCGACAACACAACCCCAGACCACTGCGCCGGTCCTCGTACCCAACGCCCGACCGCTGCGCAGCAAACCAATAGCACCCTTCGAGCTCATTTCCGAATCCTTGGCGGCGAACATGGCTCGAGTGGGAAGATCACCGTAACGGACGAATGACCACATAACTCCCCTCGAGATCGAACGGATACATAGGCCGACGACAGCTATCCGTCGGTAACCATTCGCGCCTTGTGACCAGGCATCGAGCGATCTGCGTCGTTCTCTACCCTGGTAGTCCCACGCTGAAGATCAGCCGCCGGCTGTTTTCGCTACGGCCAGCGTGCGGCGTCACCGCCTTCGGCGATCTTCGCACTGAGCACCGGAATCTGTGCGCGGAGGGACTCGATCAATTGCACCGGGATCCGCCGGAGATCATCTTCGGTCGTCAGCACCGCAGACAGCGCCTGCGAGAGCAGGGTTCGGCCCAGTGGTGTTCCGTCCGGGAATGTTTCGTCGAGGGTGCGGAGTATCAGCTCGGCGGCGTCGAGCCGGCCCCACAGGTAGTCGTTCTCCCGGTCGGGTGCGTGGGCGAACGCGCCGAAGTGGTGCAGCTCGACACCCTTGAGCTTGCCCGCGCCGAGCGGCTGGAGTGCGGTCGCGCGAAGGGGGCTGAACTGAGTCATCGGAATGGGAGTGAATTGCGGTAGGTACGACAACGAGATCGTCGGGAACAACAGTCCGTCCCAGAGCGGGAAGCCCAGGTACCGGCTGGCCAGGAGTATGCGATCGCGCTTGTTCCACTCCTGAGTCGTCTCCGCGAACGCGTCCCAGAGCGCCTGTCCGCCGTTTCCGAGTCTTTCCTGAATCTGTTCCGCGTAAGCGGTTTTGAGGTCGGTGAAACTCGTCGCATTCTCCTCGCATCCGGCGAAGTCCTCCGGCGTCCGGAACCTCTCGCCCTCGAACAAGTTGGCCTGCAGCCGTTGTGGGCGCAGAAAGTCGAGCAGCCCCTTGTCGGCCAGGGCACGAATCGCGGCAACGGGTGCAGCCGTTATCGCATCCAGCTGGGACCATGCCTGGCCCTTGAGATCGTTGATATCCACCCGCGGCGGCCCGCCCTCGGCCGTATAGAGCTTGTTGAGCCCGGCGAGGATGAACATGATCCGGCGATGCCGATACGGGGTATCGATGTGTTGCAGGAGCGTGGACAGTTCCGCGGAGTCGTTTGCGGTCCAGCATGGTTGCCGGCGCAGCCAGGCGGCCATGGCGCATCGGATGAACACCGCGGTCCCCGATTCGCCAGGCAACGTGAAATATTGCACGATCGCGTCCGCGATGCATCGGGCGGCTGCCTCGACTTTCAGCCGTTGATAGGTATTCCAGGTCGAACCGAGTGCGGCTACGGCTTCGGCGTGCATTTTGTCCGAAACCTCCTGGAATTTCTCCTGCTCCTTCAAGAACCCGAGTGCGGGCATTGCCTCGATGGCCGTACCGAGATCTTGCGAATTGAGCTGTGGCACAGCCTGTTCGCCACCAGGTATCGATGCGACGGCAGCGCTGATCCGGTCGAGAACCTCGACCTCCTGACGCATGGCGATGGCACCCATCTCGGTGATCTTCTCGTTCATGTCACGCAGTCGGATCAGATCTCTGATCAGTGATCGGCTGCCCCTGATTCCGACGAGCACCTTCTGAACATCCGCTGCCCAACTGCGTTTCGCGGCCTTGCCGCTGTTGGTGTCGGCAGGTGGAGCCGAGAGAGCGCATCCCGGATCCGGCTCGATGTAGACGAGCCGGCGATGTACCTCGGTGGACGACCGCCTGCGGCTGATCGCGTCGACGACGAGGTCGAACGGCGCGTTGTCGAGCACGCCACCGTCCACGAACCAGGCGGCGTCCGCGTTACGGCCGTCTTCTCGATAGCTGTAGTGGAAGAGATCGGTATCCACGCGTGCGCCCGGAGGAAACAGAGCCTGGGCCGGGAAGGTTCCAGGATTGACCGGTTCGAACGCACCGGGGAAGGCGGAGGTCGCCCTCGCCGCGAAGGACAGGGTCGGTGTCGCCTGCGGGCCGAATGCGTCCATATTGTTGTCGTCCCGGATGAACTCGAGCACCTGCGCATGCTCCCGGTCCCGCTGACCCACGCCGCCGTCGCTCGACGCCACCGCCACGTCGAATCCGTTCAGATCGGTCGTGGTCACGAAGAGCGCCAACTGACCGGTTCGCGAAATCAGCGTTTCGGGTGCGGGCCCGCGCCAATTCGCCGCCCAAGCGACCGGTCGTTTCTCATCCATCCCGGCCAGCGCCTGATAGAGGAGCCGCGACATGACTTCGCCGTTCAATACCGCGCGATCGGTCCAGAAGGTCGCCAACTTGCCGATGAACGCCAGCGCCGTGCGCAGCTTCGGCCCGCCGATATGCACACTGCGTGCCAATACTCCCAGGTCGGCCTCGTCGATCCAGAGCCGCTTCAACGGTCCCTGATCCGCGTTCTGCGCGATGGCCTTGCCGAGGACCACGCCGTTGATGCCTCCGGCGGAGGTTCCGGCGATGATGTCGATTCCGACCGACAGCGGCTGCCCCTTCGCCCGCATCCGCGAAAGGACGTCGAAGTAAACGCTTTCCGTATCCGATGGTTGACCATCGGCTCCCACGAACGGATTCACGACCTGCGCGTCGCTTTCCAGAATTTGATCCAGAGCACGCGATGCGCGGACGAGTTTGTGCAGTTCTTTAGTTATGCCATGCATGTAAATGGCAAGTGATACACCGCCATAGCAGACGAGCGCTATGCGCAGTTCAGCAGTTTCGGCATCCCGAGACATCGAGGTCCCCCTTATTGAGACGCCCGGATAGTTGATGCCACCACCCTATCCCCCGGCTTCCTCGGCAACCTGCGTATTGCACTACTCGATTCGATACGGAGACTTCCAATAATCTGGACTAACGACCAGAGTAATGACGAAGTCTATTCCTGAACACCTATCACAAACAAAGTCCGGTCACGGCATTGTCTTCCAGTGGATTCGCGGCCCGAATGTCCCCGTGCACTGCGGCCGTCCTCCGCACATGACCGACCAGTCGTGCCAAGCCAGAGACCTTGCGTGCCTACCAGCTTTCCCGAGATGCCAGGCCCAGCCGGATACGCGAAACTCGTTGGCACCGGCGGAACTTCGCGCCCGCCGGCATTGATCCGGGCACTATGCGGCGCTGCGCGCGGCACCGCGCAGGGAATGCACCCCCGTGTCACCGGCGGCAGACTTCAGACTCCCCGCCACCGGTGACGCCGTAGGACCTCCGGTGCCCAGCAGTTGCGCTGGGCAGCGCATGCAGTGCCAGGGCAACTCGGCCCGGACGCCGTCTCCGCAGCGTCCGGGCCGTCGCACCACCGGGTACCCAATGGAAGAAGGCACCGCCACGTCGACGGGGTCGAGATCGGTTCGAAAACGCGGAGACCCACCGCGGTGACATGGCCGCGTGCTTTCTGGCCACCGACCGCCGATCGTGTTGCGGCTGTGAGGAATTGCGCATCGCGATCCTCACCGGGATCGAACAGACCAACCATCGCCGCAGACGTCGAACCGCCCTCGGCCGTTTGATGCCGGTGGACCTTCACCAAACCAGGTCCCGTAACTCTTGCTGGCCGGTGACTCTCGCCGACGCCGATCGCGTGGCAGCTGGTTGGCCGCAGCGATTCCCGATCAGATCGCGACGCCGACCAGGTGCCCGATCGCATAGGTGGTGATCATGGCGAGCGCACCACCGGCGAGTACACGCACGGTCGCCCGCGCCACCGGCGCTTGGCCGAGCCGGGCGCCCACGGCCCCGGTCAAGGCCAGTGCGGCGAGCACCGCGCCCATGGTGAGTGGTACCCGGATCGCCTGGGGCGTCAGGATTGCCAGCAGGGGCAGTAGCGCGCCCAGCGTGAACGACAGCGCTGAGGACAGCGCGGCGTGCAGCGGGTTGGTCAGTTCGTCCGGGTCGATGCCGAGCTCGGCCTCCGCGTGCGCGGTGAATGCGTCTCGGGCCGTGAGTTCTTCCGCCACAGCCTGAGCCGTGGCCGGCGAGAGGCCCTTTGCCTGATAGATGGCCGCGAGCTCCGCCAGTTCGGCCTCGGGCTGCTCGGCCAATTCGCGTCGCTCGATTTCCAGTAGCGAGCGCTCGCTGTCGCGCTGGGTGCTCACCGACACGTACTCGCCCAAGGCCATCGAGACCGCGCCGGCCGCGAGTCCGGCCACGCCCGCGGTCATGATCGCGGTGCTGTTGCTGGTGGCCGCCGCCACACCGACCACAATGCCTGCCACCGAGACGATTCCATCGTTGGCTCCCAATACACCTGCGCGCAGCCAATTCAGGCGCGTCGCCAATCCCACCGCATGCGGTTCGGTCGGTTGCGCGACCGCCACCGACCCGTCGAAATCGTCCCTCACGAGGGGAACGGTAATGCTTCAGAGGGTTTCCCGCCAGCAAAGAGAGGCTCACCGAAATTAGGTAACGCATTGCATACCAAGCATTTTCGGTGGTAATCGCGGTGGCGTCGCCGCGGACACTCCGATCGCGACACGTTTGCGAGGAGCGGTTTCTCGGCCGATCACCCTATGTTCGGCACCGGTTAGCCGTACCGTTGACACCGGCGCCAGGCGGATCAGTTCAAGAGAGCGGCGAGATGCGGCCACAACCATCAGCGATCGGATTCCTCCGGCACGATGTGTCGGGGGCACAGCAACAGTGGGACGAGGCTCAGATCCAGCATCTGGCTCGCCGGCTCGGCTACGACCTGTGCAAGACCCTGGTCTTCGGCCCCGAGACCGATCGCCCGTTCGTACGGGTACGCACGTTGATCTCCCGCCTCGAGGCCGATGCGGTGATCGTCCCCAGCCTCGCGCATTTCGGCGGCCTGATACCCGACGATATCGTGCAGGTCGCCGACATCGTCACGGTGAATCCCGAAAATACCTACGCGCGCTGGGCAATTCGTCCCGACTGAATCCGGTCAGGAAGTCGGAGAGCATTGTGTCGAGCCCCCGTTCACCTCACCCGGGAGCCATGATTCCCCCGTCGTGCCGCCATTGTCGGAACAATGCACCGTGTAGTTGTCCGAGCGCCTCGAGATATCGAAAGCGCCGGTGATCAATCCCATGGCAGGCGCTCCGCCTCCCGCGGACACACAATTCCCGGTCCCGAGCCCGTGCCCGTCCATCGTGACCTGCACCTCATCACACACATAGCGCTGCCCATCGGCGTGAGCCGCCGGCGAGACCGCCACCCCGGCCGTGAATATCGCGAGCCCCACCACCCCGAATCCCACGCCCCGAACCATTCGAATCCTCATAGTCCACACCTCCGCGCCCTCGGATCAGTGTGTCCTAAGCCTATTCCTCACGTTTACCGACGACCATGCATTGCCGCAGGCAAAACCCGCGTGGTCCCGCCGCCCGTGCATGGTCGTCGACGAATTCGGTCAGTTGTCCTGCAGGATTTCGCGCAGGCGCTCGGCGAAGGCGTCGGGCTGTTCCATGAAACCGCCGTGGCCACCGGGGAAAAGGGTCGGCCCGATGCCGAGCTCGGTGCCGAGGGCCCGGGAGGTGCGATCGCAGAACTTGTCGGCGGATTCGTCGCCGATGCCGATGATGATCTTCGTCGGGGTGGCGCGGAGGGCGTCGAGGGAGGGCTGCCAGCCGGAGGTGGTGTGCAGCTCGTGGCGGTAGAAGAAGTCGTCGGAGGCGATCGACTGCGGGTCCCGCTCGCCGCCGAACATCTCCTGCAGCACTTCCTCGGGCATGAACAGGCCGGTCATGGCGAAGAATTTGCGGACCGCGCCGAGCACATCGCCGGTCTCGTAGACGGTCCGGACCTCGTCGGTCCGAGCACGCAGCTCGTCGCGATCGGGGAGCAGTTCGCGCAGCGGCGGCTCGTGTGCGATGAGGGTCGGCACGAGATCGGGCCGGGCGATGGCCAGCGCCAGACCGGTGATCGCACCACCGCTGGACCCGAGCACGGTGGCGGGGCCCTGGCCGACATGGGTGAGCACACGGGCGAGGTCGTCGGCGCGCAGTTCCGGGGTCGAGTCCTTGCCGGTGTCGTTGACCGGGCTGCGGCCGTGGCCCCGCGGGTCGCTGCAGAGCACGGTGTAGTCGGGGGCGAGCCGTTCGGCCAGCGCGCCGAACGGTCCGGAATCCATCGGCGCGCCGATCAGGGCGATCAGTGGGCCGCTGCCGCGGACTTCGTAGTAGATGGTGCCGTCCGGCACGGCGACGGTTCCGGAGGTGACGGGTGCGGTCGAGGTCATGGTTGCTCCAAGTGGTCAGTACATGGACACCGGTTATGACGGTACGACCGCGCCGAATTCATTGCTGCGCGAATGGAAAAGGTGTGAAGCTGAAGATGTCAGCCGGCCTGGCGGGGTTCGGGCAGCGCACAGACCATGCCCTCGGCCATTCCGGCCGGGCGCACGCCGAGTGCCTGGTTGACGCGGGCGCGCTGGTTCTCCCATGCGATGGCCGCAGCCAGTTCGGCGAGCTGAGTCTTGCTCAGGTGGGTCAGCAGCTCGGCGCGAATCTCACTCAGATCGAGCGAGGTCGGCGTGAGAGTCATGGCCTCGGCGTAGGAGAGAACGAGTTTCTCCAGATCGCTGTACGCGTGGCTGTCCCGATACTTCGGCAGCTCGGTGACCTGGGCTTCGGTGAGTCCGCCGTAGTGGGCCAGCGTCGAACCGATGTCGAGGCAGAACTGGCAGTTCACCAGAGCGGCGGCCTTCAGCTCGGCCAGGTCCTTCAGATGCGGGTCGACCCGGTTGGAGAACAGCAGCATCGTCTCCTGGATCATGGTGCTGACCAGCAGCTGCGGCCGCCGGATGAGCCAGCCGACGAGATCTGTCCGATTGCGGCGAGCCCGCCGCATCGCCTTGACGTAGTTCAGGATTCGGGTGACTACTCGCATGCGCTCCACTCCCCTTCGCGTTCGCGGATGCTCCCTTGAAGACATCCTAAGCCGAAAACGACGGGACGTAGTAGATATTGCCTCATGACCGGGCGAGCACTCCGGGGCTTGGCCGCGCTCGGATCGAGCGTCAACCGATCTCGAAGCCATCCTCCAGATAGAGCGTGATCCCCGCGGTTCTGGCCCGGTGTGCTGCTGCCACGCGCCGGGCCAGAACCGCGGGCAGCAGCCGTGTCGCCGTCTCGGTGTCACACCACGCCCAGCTCCGAAGTTCGTCCACCGGAAGGGTTATCGCGTCGATCTGCTCGGCGGCCAGCAGCCCACCGTCGTACACCATCATCACCCCGTCATCGGGATACCGACCGGCGGGCACCCAGTCAACCGCCAGCAGCCGCCCGATCGGCACACTCAGCCCCAGCTCCTCGCGGATCTCCCGCACGGCCGCACGGTAGGGCGATTCGCCGGCCTCGACGACACCACCGGGCACCTCCCAGTACGGCTTGTAGGTCGGTTCGACCAGCAGCACCCGATCCTGCTCGTCGACGAACAGCGCACCCGCACCCATGCGCTTGCGAGGCAGTCCGGCGACATAGTCGTTCAGTTCAGAACCCATGCGGCACAACAGTAACCGGCACTTTCCGGCCTCGGTCGAGCTTGGCCGAGCAGGCCGCGGACTGGCGGAACGAGTCAGTTCCCGTGGGCTTGATCGTGGTCGGCGGACCCAACGGCCGCGCCACGGCCGAACTGTGCCGGCAGGCCCGCATTCCCATCGTCTGGGTCCATAACAATCGGGACGACATCGACACCGCCGTCGTCGGCGCCGACCACGTGGACGCGGGCCGGCTAGCCGCCGGTCATCTCGCACAGACTCATCGCCGCGAAAACATCGTCTTCGTCGGCGGATTCACCCCGGACGAGGTCGCGCACGGAGACCGCGAGACGGTGGCCCAACGTTACGAGGGCTACTTGTCCGTCGTGGGATCGGCTGCGGCAGAAGGGATTCCCACCGATCTCACTCCGGAGGGCGCCTATCGTGGGGTGCGCCGATATCTGGCGGAGCGCCCCGCGCCGGCCGGGTGGTGATCGGTTTGGCGAACACTCTGAACCTATGTATATTAGGTTTTACCCTCAGGCACCTAGGTTAGGTGTTGTTCTGCCGCGTGCGGTTGCCATGCAGTCCCAATTCGAAAGAGGAGACTCCGCAATGAGATCCGAGATGTTGCGCGTACCCGGCGCGTCCCTCTACTACGAGGTGCGCGGCAGTGGGCCGCTGGTGTTGTTCCTGCCCGGCGGCGGGGGTGACGCGGCCTCGGTCGATCCGATCGCCGAGGTGCTCGAGGATCGGTTCACGGTGGTGTCGCTGGATCCGCGCGGGTATTCGCGCAGCGTGCTGGACGGGCCGCAGCAGACACAGCGGGTCGAGGTACAGAGCGATGACGCGTTCAGGCTGCTCGACCATCTCACCAAGGAGCCCGCGTTCGTCGTCGGCGGCAGTGCGGGTGCGATCGTCGGCCTCGATCTACTGGCCCGGCATCCGGATCGGGTGCGCCTCCTGGTGGCGCACGAACCGCCGTGCTTCGCGGTGCTTCCCGATGCCGCCGAGCAGCGCGCCATGATCGAGGAGGTCCACACACTGTTCCGCAGCGAGGGTCCGGCCGCGGCGGGCGCGCGCTTCCTGGCCGGGATCGGCCATGCGATGAAGCCGTCCCCCGTACCGGCCGAGCTGCCGCCGCGCGCCGCCGAGATGTGGGCGCGGCTGGCGGCCAACGGCCCGCTCATGCTGGAGTACGAACTACGGGAATTCACCTCGTACCTGCCCGATTACGAGGCGCTGGCCCCGGTGGCCGACCGGGTGGTCCTGGCGGTCGGGCGCGAGACGCGGGGCTGCCTGCCGTACCGCCCCGCCGTGGAGATCGCCCGCCGGATCGGCCGCGAGGTCACCGAATTCCCCGGCGCCCACAATGGAATGCGCACCGAAGCACCCGAATTCGCCGCGCAACTGGCCGACACCATGACCGCCCGCCTACGGGCCGAAAGCGCCGGCCGCTGTTAGCGTCAGCGCATGATCACCGGCGCACACACCATCCTGTATGCCGAGGACGCCGAGGCGGCGCGGGCCTTCTTCCGTGACGTCCTCGGCCTGGCCCACGTCGACGCGCACGACGGATGGCTGATCTTCAAGTCGCCGCCCGCCGAACTCGCGGTCCATCCCGCGGCCGCCCCGGACAGCGGCCGCGCCGAGCTGTACCTCATGTGCGACGACCTGGCCGCCGCCATGGACGACCTGCACGCGAAGGGCGTCGAATTCACCTCTGAGAGCCTGGTGACAAAGCGTTTGGTCGGTAAAGGCCAGCTCGCCGAGATGCCTTGAGCGGGAGCGTGTTCAGAAGAGTCCGGGCGATCAACCCGTGAACGAGGCGGGCTCCTGGTAAGCGAGGTGTT